>JAHCMG010000172.1 GCA_019192585.1 Devosiaceae bacterium MH13 | reverse complement strand
CTCTGCTCGTCCTTCGTACCGCCTTTGGCGGCTGGGTTCGGACGGGGCGAGACGACACCGCTGGGCAGTTTGCGGGCCAGCAGGGTCGCCGGGTCGAGCGCTGGCGCGAGTTTCTCCACCAAGGTCAGGTAGCGACTTGCCGGCAGCGGCGGCGCGAAGAGGTAACCCTGCGCTTCGCGGATGCCGTAGCGTTTGAGATGCTCGACCTGGTCGACGCTCTCAACGCCCTCGGCGACAACGCCCATGCCAAGTTCGGCGGCCAGATCGGTCAGCGAGTGGGTGATCGATTCACCGACACGGTTCTTGCCAAGCTGATCGATAAACATCTTGTCGATCTTCACCACGTCGAGCCCGAGTTCCTGCAAATAGGCGAGCCCGCCATGGCCCGTCCCCGCGTCATCGAGCGCGAGGCGGCAGCCCAGATCTTGCAGTTTGCGAATGACGATCTTGGCTTGCGACACGCTCTCAAGCGGCGAGCGCTCGGTCACTTCCAAGACGATCTGCTGATAGGCGATGTGCGAGTCGCCAAAGATCTCTTCGATGTCTTCGACGATATCGAGAGAATCAAAGTGCTGGTTGAACAGGTTGATCGCCACCTTGAGATCGGGGCGGACGCCATAGGCTTCATCAAGGTCTTCCCGAACCGAGCGCATGAGCTGCTGGGTGATGGGCACGGCCAGGCCGCTTTGCTCCGCAAGCGCGATGAACGAGCCTGGCGAGAGGACCGAGCCATCGGGCTTGATCCAGCGCACCAGCACCTCGCAGCCCAGAAGCTGCCCGGTGCCGACATCAAATGTCGGCTGGTAGTAGGGCACGAACTCGCCTTGGTTGATGGCCCGCTCGATCTCGTTGACCTGCCGCGGCCGCGCATGGACAAGGCGATTGACCAGCAGAACCATGATGCCGCCAACGACCAGGCCGCCCAGGGTCACCCAGCGGCGCAGATCGGTGAGGCTCGATTCGATGCGTTGCCGGTCGATCGAAACCTGAACCCGCATCACACCAACCGACAGAGGCGCTGTGCGAACCTCCAGGTCCGCTTCGGCTTCCGTGGTCTGAAGCGCGGGGTCGCGCGCCAAGATGACCTGGCCGTCCAGCGTCAGCGCCATGCCGGTCGCCGGATCGAGGCTGGCAAACAGCTTCAACAGGCCCAGCTGCGGCACAAAGGACACGTGGCTGCGGTCGCCATCTTCAAGGGCGAACAAAAGGCCAGTCGTGTCCGTCCCCGCAAGGCGAACGCGGGCGACTGAGTAGCCTTCGTAGAACAGGTTCACCGGCGCATCGAAAAGCTGCACAGGCGTTGGGCCGATATCGGGCGCAACGCACAGGTTCACGCCGTCGTTGCCGCGCGTCGCGGCCATGCCGATATAGGGATTGTCGATGCTGACGGCCCGCAGAGTACGCAGATGGTGGCTGCTGCACTGGGCGGACGCATCGGCGATGACGGCCAAGTCACCACGAATGAGCGCCAGCGCTTCATCGGCGGTTTCACGGGCAAGAATGGCTTGAGCCTCAAGGTGCCGGTCGGCCATGGCCGAGGCCTGGCTGCCGATCAGCCAATTTGCGGCGAGCACAGGCACAAGAGCCAGGACACACCCAGCGACGAAAAACCCGAAATGGCGAAGTTCTATGCTCACGGGCGCCCTTGCACGAAACACGCCCGTGTGCCGGCGTGCCGTCGTGGAGCCAGCACCGCGTTGCGAGCGGATGTTCGACCTTAGTTTGCCAGCGAAGCGCTTTCGAAGGTGTAAACAGTGGGCCATCTGGTTGCCGCCAACCGCCCAAATTCGGTTGCTCCTATCGGCAACAGATGCGATGCACCGGCAAACATCCGCCTTCAGCCTCGGGGATCCTTATGGAAGCGCTGTTCATTGGCCACGCCTATATCGACGTCACGTTCATCACCGACACCCTTCCCACCGGTGACGATAAGACCATCGCCGACGATTACGCCGTCTCCTATGGCGGCAACGCGGTAACGGCAGCGTTTGCCTGCGCGAAGCTTGGCGTGCGGCCCGACCTTTTGTGCACCTCGGCCGATGATTGGCTGTCGTTGATGTTCCGCGAGATGGCGCGTGCGTCTGGCGTGCGCATTCATGAGCGCAAAGTCTCCGAAGCGTCGCTGTCTTTCATTATGCCGAAGGACGGCAAGCGCGCCATCGTCCGCTGCCGCGATGATGCGTATCTGCACCCGTTCCCAAACCTCAACCTTGATGGCTGCAAGGTGCTGCACGTTGATGGCCACCAGGGTGACGCGGCGCTGCACTATGCCAAGGCCTGCCGGGAACGGGGCATCGCGACATCGCTCGATGGCGGTGCGGTTCGCGAGAACACCGATGAGCTGCTGCGCTATATCGATATGGCGGTCGTTTCAGAGCGTTTCTGCGAACAGTGGGAGCTGGAACCCAAGGACGCGCTAGAAAAGCTGAAGACCTATGGGTGCCGCGTCGGCGCGGTCACTATGGGCGCTGACGGCGTGGTCTATTACGCGCAGGACGGCGACATTCAGCACATGCGCGCGCTACCGGTGCCGGCGGAAAACGTGGTTGATACCAACGGCGCCGGTGACATCTTCCACGGCGGCTACATCGTCTCGATGTTGCAGTTCCCCAGCCGCACCTGGACGGAGCATTTCCGCTTTGCCCGCGCTGCCTCTGCCCATGCTGTCCAGCACCTTGGCAACGAGGCGAGCGTGCCCACGCATGCCGATATCGAAGCCGTGCGACGCGCGTTCGAGCGTATCTCGGTTTAGACCAGTTCGTGGCAGCGCCTGTTCGGCGCTGCGCCCTTAGCTGCTGGATGCGACCGGGTTGAGCCGGATGTTGAGGTCGCGCAATTGCGCGGCCGACACCGTGCTCGGCGCGCCCATCAGCAAGTCTTCGGCCTGCTGGTTCATCGGGAACATGGTCACTTCGCGGATGTTCGGCTCGCCGGCGAGCAGCATCACGATCCGGTCGACGCCAGGGGCAATGCCGCCGTGGGGCGGTGCGCCGAACTGCAGCGCGCGGAGCATGCCGCCGAACTTCTCTTCGAGCACCGCCTTGTCGTAGCCTGCGATGGCGAAGGCCTTCTCCATGATCTCCGGCTTGTGGTTCCGGATCGCGCCTGACGACAGTTCAACGCCGTTGCAGACGATGTCGTACTGGTAGGCCTTGATGGACAGCAGATCCTCGTCGCTTTGCGCGCTCTCCAGCACCTCCAGCCCGCCCTGCGGCATGGAGAATGGGTTGTGCGAGAAGTCGATCTTCTTGTTGTCCTCGTCCCACTCGAACATCGGGAAGTCGACTATCCAGCAGAACTCGAACCTGTTGGGGTCGATGAGCGAGAGTTCTTCGCCGATCCGGGTGCGCGCGCGACCGGCAAAGTCGAGAAATGCTTTTGGGTTGCCGGCGCAGAAGAAAATGGCATCGCCATCTGCGAGGCCAAACTGCTCGCGAATGGCCTCGGTGCGCTCCGGGCCGATGTTCTTGGCAAGCGGGCCTGACCCGGCGCCATCTTTGAAGAAGATGTAGCCAAGGCCGGGCTGCCCCTCGCCTTGCGCCCAGCTGTTCATGCGGTCGCAGAACGCACGGCTGCCGCCACCCGGTGCGGGGATCGCCCAAATGCGGTTGCGCGGATCGGCATCGAGCATGCCGGCAAAGATCTTAAAGCCCGAGCCGCGGAAGTGCTCGGACGCATCGCCCATGCGGATCGGGTTGCGCAGGTCTGGCTTGTCGCTGCCATAGGCTTCCATGGCCTCGGCGTATGGGATGCGCGGGAAGCTCTTGGTGACGCTACGACCCTCGGCGAACTGCTCGAACAGGCCTTGCAGCACGGGCTCAACCGCAGAGAAAACATCGTCTTGCGTGACAAAGCTCATCTCTATGTCGAGCTGATAAAATTCGCCAGGTGAGCGGTCGGCGCGCGCATCTTCGTCGCGGAAACAAGGCGCGATTTGGAAGTAGCGATCGAAGCCCGCCATCATGATCAGCTGCTTGAACTGCTGCGGGGCCTGCGGCAGGGCGTAGAACTTGCCCGGATGCATGCGGCTGGGGACGAGGAAGTCACGCGCGCCTTCGGGCGATGAGGCCGTCAGGATCGGGGTCTGGAACTCAAAGAAGCCGGCATCCGTCATCCGCTGCCGCAGGGCAGAGATGATGCGCGAGCGCAGCATAATGTTGTTGTGAAGCGTCTCACGGCGCAGATCGAGGAAGCGGTACCGCAGTCGCGTGTCCTCGGGATAGTCAGGCTCCCCGAACACCGGCAGCGGCAGCTCACCCGAAGCGCCCAGCACTTCCATATCGCGGGCGAACACTTCGATAGCGCCGGTCGCGAGACCATCATTCACCGTCTCGGGCGTCCGGGCTTTAACGTCGCCATCAATGCGGATGCACCATTCCGAGCGCACCGTTTCTGCCAAGCCGAAGGCCGACGAGTCAGGGTCGATGACCACCTGGGTCATGCCGTAATGGTCGCGCAGATCGATAAACAGCACACCGCCATGGTCTCGCACGCGGTGGACCCATCCCGATAGGCGAACGGTTTGGCCGACATGGTCTTGGCGCAAGTCGCCGCAGGTGTGCGAGCGATATCGATGCATGGTGATCCTCAACGGCGCCCGGCTTCGCGGCGCATCTGTTTGCGAGTGGGGAGAAGGCCAGACGGCGCGGGGCCTTCAAGGCTGTCGGGGCTTAGCGCTCCAGCGCGCGGTCCGTCAACCACGCGGACGGCTTGGGCCGAAATGCGCTTGCCAGGGCGCGAGAAACTGGCCAGTACGGATTTGAGAGGAATGCATGGACCTGCTGACGACAACCGCGTCGCTGCAGTCGCTTTGTCAGCGGCTCGCACGCGAACCTTTTATCACCATCGACACTGAGTTCCTTCGGGAATCAACGTTCTGGCCACAGCTGTGCCTTGTTCAGGTTGCTGGCGCGAATGAGCACGCCTTGATCGACCCGCTCGCAGAGGGGATCGACCTGGCGCCGCTGTTCGAGCTGCTCGCCAATGAAGCCGTGCTCAAAGTGTTTCATGCCGGACGGCAAGATGTTGAGATTTTCCACTATCTGACCGGAACGATCCCTGCGCCGATCTTCGACACGCAGATTGCTGCGATGGTCTGCGGCTATGGCGACCAGGTCGGCTATGATCAGATCGTTCGGCAAACCATTGGTGCGTCCATCGATAAGTCGCATAGGTTCACCGATTGGTCGCGCCGCCCGCTCAACGATGCGCAGCTTGCGTATGCTGCCGCGGACGTGACGCACCTGCGAAACGTCTATCTATACTTGCGGAACATCCTCGATACCAAAGGCCGCGGGGCTTGGGTCGAAGAAGAACTGGCCGTTCTGACCGATCCCTCCACCTACGCCGTCGATCCCGAAGACGCATGGGAGCGGCTGAAGCTGCGGGCACGCAAGCCCATCGAGTTTGCCGCCCTCAAAGCTGCTGCCAAATGGCGCGAAGAGACCGCCCAGGCGCGCGATGTGCCGCGGCGGCGCATCCTCAAAGACGATGCCCTGTATGAGCTTGCGCAGCAACGCCCGCAAAAGCTCGACGCGCTCACGCGGCTGCGCGCCGTGCCGCGCGGGTTTGAAAAGCAGCCTCATGCCAAAGGGCTGATCGAGGCGATGCAGCACGTCGCCGCCCTGCCCCAGGACAAGCTGCCCAAACTGCCCCGGCAAAAGCGCAACCCAGAGAGCGCGCCCGCCGTTGCGGACCTTCTCAAGGTCGCCTTGAAGCTGGTGGCGGAGCGTGAAGGCGTCGCCCCGAGGATCATCGCCAACGCCGATGACCTCGAGGCGATCGCCATCCATGGCGATTGCGATGTCAAAGCGATGAAGGGCTGGCGGCGCGAGCTTTTTGGCGAGATGGCGCTGGCGATCCGGTCGGGCGAGAAAGCGCTCGGCGTGCGGGGTAAGGCAGCCGTCTTGGTGCCGATGGACGCAGACGATTAGGCCTGCGCCGCCGCCCCTTTTGGGCTCTCTTCCACGCGAACCGTCGTCTCCGGCCGGTCCAACAGCCGCCCCAAGGCGTTGACGCGCTTCGTCAGCCGCTCGCCCTGGAGGCCGCGAAGGCTTTCGGGCAGAACCAGCTCCAAAGTTCCCTCGCCCGGGCACGAAAAGCGGGTGTCAGGCAGAACGCCTGCCATCGACGCGGTCAGCGCGTAAGCGACCCGGAAAAGGGCGCCCAGGAGCCGGGCCCGGCGGCGCAGATCATCGGACGCGATGGCGGCAAACGCCTTGTCCATCTGCGCTTCAGACAGACCCTCGTAGCGATAATAGTTCGCCATCGCCAGAAACAGCCGGCCGGGGTGGTCGATCCCCGCGAACGCACCGTGGGCGATGATGTTGTGGCTTTGGGTGCCCCGATAGTCTGTGTGCGCCCGCCAGCCAATATCGGCAAGCAAACTTGCCGCCTGGCGCATGCGCGCTTCGTAGACGCTTTCCGAAAAGCCGAGCGCGCGGAAGGCATCGCCCGTCCATTGCGCCAACTCTCGGGCGTGGGCCGGCGAGCGCGAGCGCAGAACAGCCAGCTCATAGGCGGCGTCGAGCAGCGGGTCGCGGCTTTGCTCGTGGGGTGCGAGATCGGCGTACAGCAGGCCTTCGCGCACCCCGAGGGCGGACATGACGACGTCTTTGGGTTCGCCGACCTCAAAGAGGGCCAGCAGCACGGCGGCGCCGAAGGGCAGCAGTGTTTTCCGGCTGCGGGAGACCTCCTGCATGCCCGGATCGTCGGCATATTTGCCTTTGACGACGTCAGCGCAAAAGTCAGCAAACGTATCAGCGTCGACGCTGTAGCCGTGCATCACCGACAGCGGGTAATCGGTGGTGGCCATGTGCAGCTTGGCTAGGTTCCGCCATGTGCCGCCGACCAGGTAGAGCGTGCGGCCCTTGAGCTCGGCGGTGAGCGCGTCGCCCTCGAGCACCTTTTTGGCCAGCTTCGCAGCAGCTTTGGCGTCGCCATCGGCCTCTTCGAGAAGCCGGATGACCCCAAGCTTGTGGGAGACCCCTGCCCCGATGCCGACCTTGTCGATGCGCACCAGCTCTAGGCTGCCGCCGCCTAGATCACCGACATAGCCATCGGGATCAAAGAAACCGGCCTGGATGCCAAGCGCGGCGGCGCGCGCCTCTTGCATGCCGCTGAGGATAGACAGCTCGGTTTTGACGATGGCCTCGGCCTGATCGATGAAGTCTTGCCCGTTGGAGGCTTCGCGGACCGCCGCGGTCGCGATGACTTTGAGGCTGCGCACCTGCATCTGATCAGCGAGGTGCCGGAAGCGCGCCAAAGTGGACAGCGCCAGCTCGCTCGCATCGTCCGACAGGCGCCCGGTCTTGGCGAGCCCCTTGCCGAGCCCGCACAAGACTTTCTCGTTGTAGAGCGGCGTCAGCGCGCGCGACAGGCGCTCATAAGCGACCAGGCGCACCGAGTTGGAGCCGATGTCGATAACCGCCACCGGGCCATAGCCGTGCAGGCGGCCTTGGCCGCGTGCTTCGGGGCCAGGACCGTCAGGCTTCGCGCCGGTTGAAGAAGCGCGGTTTGCTCGCTTGAAGGGATTTTCCACGGCCCGACAGACTGGGGTTGGTCATAAAATAGCGATGGGCGTTGAACGGTTCCTCCCCGCGCGCAGGCGCGATTCGGCGGTGCCGGCCATCTCCCAACAACTCCCAGCTTTGCTGGTTGTCTTTCAGACTTGCAACCATGATTTGGTCGAGGATCTGCGCGTGGACGGTTTCGTTGTGGATGGGAACCATCGTCTCCACGCGGCGGTCGAGATTGCGCGGCATCAGATCGGCAGAGCCCATGTAAATGATCGCATCGGGCGATGGCAGGCCGGCGCCATTGCCGAAGCAGGCGATGCGCGAGTGTTCTAAGAACCGCCCGACAATCGATTTGACCTCGATATTGTCCGACAGGCCGGGCACACCGGGGCGCAGGCAGCAAATGCCGCGGATGATCAGGCTGATCTTCACGCCGGACTGGCTGGCCTCATACAGCGCATCGATAAGCTGGGCATCGACCAGCGAGTTCATCTTGATCCAGATCGCCGCCGGTTTGCCCGCGCGGGCGTGCTCGATCTCGCTGCGAATGTGCTCGAGCAGTTTTGAGCGCATGCTGGTCGGTGAGACGACCATGGTCTCCAGTTCGGCCGGCTCGGCGTAGCCGGTGATGAAGTTGAACACACGCGCCACGTCGCGGGCGATCTGCTGATCGGCCGTGAAGAAGGATAGATCGGTGTAAATCTTGGCCGTGATCGGGTGATAGTTGCCGGTGCCGATATGGCAGAAGCTGTAAAGGCTGCCGCCTTCTCGCCGGACAACCAGCGACAGTTTGGCGTGGGTTTTCAGCTCCAGAAACCCGAAGACAACCTGCACCCCTGCCCGCTCGAGGTCGCGGGCCCAGCGGATGTTGGCCTCTTCATCAAAGCGGGCCTTCAGCTCAACCAGCGCAGTGACGGACTTGCCCGCCTCGGCTGCTTCACTGAGCGCTTTAACAATCGGGCTGTTGTTCGACGTGCGGTACAGCGTCTGCTTGATCGCCACCACATTGGGGTCTGCGGCAGCCTGGCGCAGGAACTGCACCACCGCGTCGAAGCTCTCATAGGGGTGGTGGACCAGAATGTCTTTCTGGCGGATGGCCGCAAAACAATCGCCGCCATGCTCGCGGATCCGCTCGGGGAAGCGCGGCGCGTAAGGCGTGAATTTGAGGTCCTCACGGTCGATATCGACGAGTTCGGAAAGTTCGTTGAGCGCCAACGCGCCCTGAACCGGGAAGACCGCGGAGCGGTCAACCTCAAGCTCATCGGCGACGAGGTTCATCAGCGAAGGGGGCGTTGCGGCATCGATCTCAAGCCGGATCACACTGCCACGGCGGCGCCGCTTCAGGGCGCTTTCGAACAGGCGGACAAGGTCTTCGGCTTCCTCTTCGATCTCAAGGTCGCTGTCGCGGATCACGCGGAACGTGCCGGTGCCGGTGACGGTGTAGCCGGGGAACAGGCGGTGGATGAACATCAGCACCACCTGCTCAAGCATGATGGTGCGATGCGCCTTCTGGCCTTCGTCGAACTTCGGCAAGGTGACGAGGCGCTGGATCTTCGATGGCACGCGGATGAGCGCGGTCATGGAGGGACTTTGCGCCACATGAGACGCGGCGGCCCGCGCCGATCCACCAACGGCTGACGGATCGCGCGCCAGTTGCAGCGCGATCGAAAAGCCCAAATTTGGGATGAAGGGGAACGGATGCGCCGGGTCGACGGCCAGGGGCGTCAGAACCGGGAAGACGTGCGAGAGGAAGTAGCCGTCAAGCCAGTCGCGCTCGCGATCATCAAGATCGTCACGCTCGACGATGCAGATCCCCTCATCCGAGAGCAGACCGCGCAGGCGCGAGAACTGCTCTTGCTGGAGCCGGGCGAGCGAGGCCACCTCTTCGCCGATCGCATCAAGCTGTTCGGCGGCCGTCAGCCCATCGTCAGACCGTTTGGTGATGCCTTCGCGCACCTGGCCGACAAGGCCCGCGACGCGGACCATGAAGAACTCGTCGAGATTGTTTGCGGAGATCGACAGAAACCGCAGGCGCTCGAGCAGCGGGTGATGCGGGTTGTCGGCCTCTTCGAGCACACGCAGGTTGAACCCCAGCCATGACAGTTCGCGGTTGATGAAGCGCTCGGGCGACGCCATCAGGTGATCATAAGCCGGCGTGCCACCATCGGGGGCGCTTGAGGCGCCTTGGGCGCTGGTTTCAGGCATCTGCTCAGCCACGCTGACTTCCACTCCACTGCTGCCCAGGTATCGCCGGGCGTTGTGCACCCGCCCTTACTGGCGGGTCTTCATGACAGATCGAAGGCGTCCAACACTTCGCGTGCGAGCGCCTTGGTGATCGAGCGGCCCTTGGCGAGCGACCGCTCGTCGATGAGCGCGATCAGCCGCGCCAAATTGGCGTAGGACCGCTCCATGCGCTGCAGAAGATACAGCGCAATGTCTTGCTCAACCATAAGCTGCCGGTCGGTGAACAGTTTAACCGCGATCGCGGTAAACAGGTCATCATCCGGCGCGGCGATATGGGCGCGCGCACCAGCGCGCAGCCGCGAAATGATATCGGGCCGCCCAAGCCCCAGGTTTTCCGGGGGGCTTTGCGCGGTCACGAACGTTGGCACCTGGGCGGCACGGGCCGCTTCGAGGGCGTGAAAAACATCGTCCTCATGGGCACCGACCCAGCGCTCCAGACCGTCAATAACAAGGACACGGGCAGCGTCTCCCCCGAGAGAGAACCCTGTTTGCACACCGGGCTCGAGCCAGGCCGCAGGGCCGAGCTCTTGCGCCGCGATGTGCGCGAGGTGGGTTTTTCCACTGCCTGCGTCGCCAACAATCAGGCCGATCGGCGTCGGGCACGCCAGATCGGACGCGAGCAGTCGCGCCTCGGCGTTTGCGGCGCCCGAAATGAAGTCCTCGGTCGCGTAAGACGGCGCTGGCGCGATATTGAGGATCAGCTGGTCAGGTTGGTGCGCGGTCACCGGCGCCTCTCGTCAGTCGCCGCGCTTGCCCGCGGTATCGTCTGCCTTCGCTGGCACGCCTTTGTAGTAGCTGCTGTTTTTGTAGCGCTCGACGCCGAACCGGGTCAGGACGCCCAATGAAGCGGCGACGGGAACAGCGATCAACAGGCCAACAAAGCCGTAGAGCGACCCGAACGCGAGCATGGCGAAGAACAGGATGACGGGGTGCAAACCCACCGCGTCACCGACGATCTTGGGCTGAAGGAAGTTCCCCTCGGCGAACTGCCCGAACAGATAGATGCCCGCAACGATGATGATCCAAAGCGGCGCTGACCAGAACTGGACGAGCGCCACGCCCACCGCGGCAACGAAGCCTGAGACGGACCCAATATAGGGAATGAAGCTCAAAATGCCCGACGCGATGCCGATCAGAAGGCCGAAATTGAGGCCCACAAGCGACAGCGACACGGCGTAGAACGTGCCCAAGATCATGGCGAGAATGAACTGCCCGCGAATGAAGCCGGACATCACCCCATCGATCTTGATCATGAGGTCACGGATCGTGTCGGCATGCTCACGCGGCAAGAGGCTATCGATGCGAGCGACCAGATTGTCCCAATCGTAGAGCATGTAGATCGCGACAATCGGCGTGATGACGAGGGTCGAGACGACACCGACAATGGCCGCTCCCTGGTCCATGACCCGCCCAAAAACGGCGGCAAGCGTGCCGGCATTGGCTTCGATGAAGGTACGGACGACATCGAAATTGATGGTGCCCAACCAGGCGACGATGCCATCAAAAGAGAGAGTCGAGGGCAGCATAGCGCCGCGCGCGGCCAAATCCTCTTCGGTCGCCGGGGCCAGAAGGGCATTGAGGGCCTGATAGTCCTCATCACCGAGGCCGAAAATCGTCCGCAGCGTTTCGGGAATATAGGGGCGCAGCGCCTGCACCAGGCCAATCATCTGCTCGACGAGCAAGGGGACGATCAGAACCAGCCCCAAGACCAGCACGAACAGGGCAAACGCCGTGATGAACAGCGTCGCCAACAAGCGCGACAGGCCCCGCCGCTCCAGCCAGTCAGCGGCAGGATCGAGCAAATAGGCGATCGCCATGCCGGCGACGAAGGGCAGCAAAATGCCTCTGAAAATGTAGACGAATGCGATGAAGACCAGCGCTGCAAGCGCCCAAAACAAAGCCTGGCGTTGAAAGGTCATGCGAAATCGAACCATTGGGCGTGGATGACGAAGGCCTAGACATAGGCCCTTCCATCGCGCCGTGCTAGGCGGTCGGCGGCGCGGGCGCAATGCGCAGCGCCCCCAACAGTGCAGCACAGAGCCCGAAAGGCGGCACAATGTCCGGATCACAGGCCTATAAG
>JAHCMG010000171.1 GCA_019192585.1 Devosiaceae bacterium MH13 | reverse complement strand
GTCGGTCGTTTTCGCATGGGGTTGCGCTGCGATATCATGGCTACAGGCGCAAAAATCAAGGGCGGTTGGCTAGCAGATTATGCCGGCCGCTGCCTACCCTTTGCGCTAGCTTTGGCCGCCGGAAATCAATCGGCTGACCAGGCCAGCGGTGTAATCCACCACCGGGACGATGCGGCTGTAATTGAGGCGCGTCGGCCCGATAACGCCCACCGCGCCGACAATCGTGCCCGCATCATCATGGTAGGGCGCGACGATCATCGACGAGCCTGACAGCGAAAACAGCTTGTTTTCGGACCCGATGAAGATCCGCACGCCCTCGGCGGTTTCGGCCGCGGTGAGAAGGCGGGTGAGTTCCTTCTTGGAATCAAGATCCTCAAACAGGAGCCGAATGCGCTCGAGATCTTCGAGCGCCGAGACGTCTTCGAGAAGGTTCGCTCGCCCTCGGACAATTAGTTGTCTCGGCCGGCCCTCTTCGGCGCCGGCCCAGCTCGCGATGCCAGCATCGACCACCTGACGAGTCAACCGGTCAAGCTCCGCACTTATGGCCGCTTCGCGCTCGGCCAGTGCGGCTTGCGCGCCGGCCAGCGTCTTGCCGCGCAGGTGTGCGTTTAGGAAGTTCGACGCTTCAGCCAGCGCCGAGGCGGGCAACCCGTCTGGCAAGTCGATGAGGCGGTTTTCCACCTGGCCATCTTCGCCGACCAGAACGACCAGCCCCTTGGTCGGCTCAAGCTGGATGAATTCAATATGTTTGAGCCGCCGGTCGGCTTTTGCGGCCAGCACAAGGCCCGCCGACGCTGTCAGCCCCGACAGTAGGGTCGAGGTTTCGGTCAGTGCCTCTTCGACAGTACCGCCAGAGGGGCGGCGGCCGAGGCTTGCATCCAGCGATGCGCGCGCATCTTCGGGGATGGCGCCCACTTCCATGAAGGCATCGACAAAGAAGCGCAGGCCCAGCTCTGTCGGCAAACGGCCGGCGGAGATGTGCGGGGCGAACACCAAGCCGAGCGCTTCGAGGTCGCTCATGACGTTGCGAATGGTGGCTGGCGAGAGCGAACTTTGCGCGTTCGAGCGCATCAGGTCGCGGCTCAGCGTGCGCGAGCCGAGCGGCTCGCCCTGGCTGAGATAGTGATCGACGACGCGCCGAAAGATATCTCGCGAGCGTTCATCTAAGTCTTCGAGCCGTGGGGAGGGAGACGCCGACTGATCCATAGCCACAATTTAAATTCGGCGCGCGCAGATTGCCAGTGCCTGCGGGCGCATGACCGTGCGACGGTCGCGCACGGTTGCCACAGCCCGATCTGCGGCGTAACCAAGCGCAACCTGCGGCCCAGCAAAACAATTGGATTGTCCACCATGCGCCCATCGAACCGTGCGCCCGACGCCCTTCGCCCCGTTACACTGGAGCGCGGCTTCGCCCGCCACGCCGAGGGCTCCTGCCTCGTCTCGTTCGGCAACACCAAGGTGCTATGCGCCGCAAGCGTTGAAGACCGTGTGCCGGGCTGGCTGCGCGGCCGCGGCTCTGGCTGGGTGACGGCCGAATACGCCATGCTGCCGCGCGCGACCCATGACCGGACGCAGCGCGAGGTCACCAAGGGCAAACAGTCCGGCCGGACGCTGGAAATTCAGCGGCTGATCGCCCGGTCGCTGCGCGCCGTGGTCGATCTGAAAGCCCTAGGCGAGGTGATGATCACCGTCGATTGCGATGTCATCCAGGCCGATGGCGGGACGCGGACGGCGTCGATCACCGGCGCGTGGGTGGCGCTGCATGACGCGATCCAGTGG
>JAHCMG010000018.1 GCA_019192585.1 Devosiaceae bacterium MH13 | reverse complement strand
ATCTAGGGGCCGATCGCCTGTTGTACCGCTTGTTCCACGAGCGGGGCGTGCGGGTGTTCGAAGGCGCCGCGGTTCGCGAGAAATGCACCTGCTCGGTTGAGCGTGTGCGCGCGACCGTGAAAACCTTCGGCGACGACCCCGAGCCCGAAATGCTCGTTGACGGCGCCATCGAAGTGACCTGCGAATTCTGCTCGAAGACATTCCGCTTCGACCCGCAGACCTTCGATCAGGTCGGCTAAGGGCCAAGACAGCGCAAGACAAAGCCCACCGTCGGTCTCGGCGGTGGGCTTTTTTGTGCCTCGATTTTGGCCAACTCTGAAAATGACCAAAGTTTAACCCACAAGACGAGCGATCCGTGGGAAAAGACTATCCGTAGAAATCCCAGTAAGTCCTGCGATCACAACCCCTCTTCGGGCACGATCGTGAAAAGTCTGCGCCCCCCCTCTGGCCTCCAGATGAGACTGATCGATGCTCAATCCTGACCCGAACCCCGACATGCACGCAGACCAAGCCGGCTCGCAGCCCGCGCAACACGCGTCAGCGAGCAAAACGCGCCCCGTTTGGGTGGCGTTCAAAACCCTCATCTCGTCGATCCTCGCGGTGGCGATCATCGCGGGCGGTGTCATGGGCATGCGCCAGCTGATCTCATCGCGCCCTGAGGTGCCGCAGCGCCCGCAGTTCGAGCGCCAGATCCCCGTTCTCACCGAAACGATGCAGCTTGCCACCCACAGCCCGACCATCTCGGTGTTCGGCGAGATCGTTGTGGGGCGCCTTGTAGACCTCCGTGCGCTGGTGGCCGGCGAGATCACCGCGGTGAACCCGAACCTTGAAGCGGGCGGCCGGGTTGAAAACGGCGCGTCGCTTCTGGAAATCGACCGCTTTTCCTATGAAGGCGCGGTGATCGAAGCCGAGGCCAACCTCGCCGAAGCCCGCGCCAGCCTCGCTGAAGCCGAGGCCCGCATGGCGCTCGAGCAAGACCAGATCACCCGCGCTGAGGAGCAAGTGCTCCTGGCGCAGCGCGATTTGGACCGCGCAGAGCAACTGGCCAGTGCCGGGTCGCTGACCGATCGCGATCTCGACAACCGCCGCCTGACGCTGTCGCAACGGCTGCAAAGCGTTGAGCAGCGCCAGTCCAACATGGCCATTGAAGAGGCCCGCCTTGAGCAGCGGCGCGCGTCGATCAGCCGGCTTGAGTGGCGGCTTGCGCAAGCGCAGCGCGACCTCGAGCGCACGGTTCTGCGCGCGCCGTTCACCGGCGTTGTGCGGTCTGAGTCCGTCGAGCCGGGCCGGCTTGTCTCCGTCAATGACGTGCTGGCCACTGTCTACGATGATGCCGCGCTCAATGTGCGTTTCACCCTTTCCGACAGCCAGTTCGGGCGCCTCGCCGGCGAGGAGGAGCCCCTTGTCGGCCGTCCGATCACCGTGACCTGGTCAACCGGTGGCGATGATGTCGTCCTCGAAGGCCGGGTGGACCGCCTCGATGCCGATATCTCCGCGGCCACCGGCGGTGTGGCGCTGTTTGGCCGCTTTGAAGAAACCGAAGCTGCGAGCAACTTACGGCCTGGCGCCTTTGTCACGGTGCAGCTTGCCGACCAGGCGTTCGAGGACACCATTCGCGTGCCCGAAACGGCGCTCTACAACACCGACCACGTCTTCACCGTGATCGAGGATCGGCTCCAACGCCTCGATGTCGAGCTGGTTGCCTGGGATGGTGCGTTCGCGCTTGTCCGCCCAACCGGTGACGCCGAGTTTGCCGGTGCCGAAATCGTCACCACGCGCATGACCGATGCCGGTGATGGCGTCGCGATCCGGCGGATCGGTGAGGGGCCACCGCGCCAACGGCCGGCGCCTGGCGCGTCAGACGCGCCTGCCACGGCCGAGCAGGCGCAGCAGCGTCCCCAAGGCACCCAGCAAACCGCTGAGCAGTAGCCATGAGCAGCAACCAGACCGATAACGGCAGCCAGCAGCCGTATTTCGGCGCGCGCGCCATGCGTGCCGCCACGACGCCCCGTCTTGATGCCGCAGGCGGCGTGCGCAGCGCCATCCGCCTGTTCACCCGGCACCCCAATGCCGCCAACCTGGTGATGGCGCTCATGATCCTGTTCGGGATCTACGGCCTCGCCAACCTCAACACCCAGTTCTTCCCCGACATCGAAACCAAATCGATCACCATCACGGTCAGCTGGTCGGGCGCCAGCGCCGAGGATGTTGAAGCCAATGTGCTGTCGGTCGTCGAACCCGAGGTGCGGTTCATCACCGGGGTGACCGAGATTGTCAGCTACGCCCGCGAGGGCTCCGGCTCCGTGGTTCTCGAATTCTCCGAGACCACGAACATGATCGACGCCCGGGCGGACGTGGAACAGGCGGTCAGCGCCTTGTCGCTCCTGCCCGAAGGCTCTGACACGCCGGTTATCTCCACATCGGACTTTTTCGATCGCGTCGGCCGGATCGCCATCTCGGGACCATTTTCAGAAGATGCGCTCAAATCCTACGCCCGCGACCTGCGCGACCGGCTGATCGAGGGCGGCATCGACCGCGTCGATTTCTCAGGCCTGCGCGACACCGAGTATGAGGTGACCCTGAACGCTGCGACCTTGCGCCGGCTCGATCTGACGGTAGCGGAGGTTGCTGGACGCATCTCTGAGAACAGCCGCGATCTGCCTTCAGGCAATCTCGACGGCGAACTCGAGCGCCAGATCCGCACCTTGAGCGATGCCGACACCGTGCAGTCGCTCGGCCACATTGTTGTGCGCGGCACCTCGACCGGCGACCGGATCGAGCTGCGCGATATCGCCGATATCAATCTCAACTTCGATTCCAGCCAGACCCAGGGCTTCATGGATGGCGACCGCGCCATCCGGCTCGATGTGTTTCGCTCGTCAGAGTCCGACGTTCTGGAGGTCGCAGACATCCTGGTCGGCACGGTCGATGCGGCGCGCGCCGAATATCCCCGCTCGCTGAACCTCAGCGTGTTTGATCTCAACTCGAGCGCCGTCGAAGAGCGTATTCGGCTGCTTGTCACCAACGGCCTTTCGGGCCTGCTTGTCGTGGTGACGATCCTGTTCGTCTTCCTCAACATGCGCATCGCGTTTTGGGTTGCCGTTGGCATTCCCACCGCGGTTATGGCGACACTGGGGCTCCTGTACCTGTTCGGCGAATCCATCAACATGATCTCGCTGTTCGCGCTGATCATGACGCTCGGCATCATCGTCGACGATGCGATCGTGGTGGGTGAGCACACGGCCACACGCCTCGATATGGGCGACGGACCCTATGAGGCCGCCGAAAATGGCGCCTCGCGCATGATGATGCCGGTGATCGCCGCCATGCTCACCACGACGGCCGCCTTCGGGCCGATCCTGTTGGTCGGGTCGTCGATTGGCCAGATCATGGGCGTTCTGCCGGTTGTGGTCGTCGCCGTCCTCATCGCCAGCCTGATCGAAGTGTTCTTCGTTCTGCCGGGCCATTTGGCGCACTCGCTGGGCGCCCCGCGCCGCCGCGGCGTCAGCTGGACGCGGGTCATTCTCACCGCGCTCATCTTGGCGGCGCCCATGGTGATGGTGCTCTATCAACAGGGGCTTGCACGGGCGGTTGGGCTCGGCGAGGTGTCTGCGGCCATCAACGCGCACCCGCTTGCCAGCACGCCCGCTTTGCCGGTTGCGGTCGCCATCATCGCCTTTGTTGGCGCTCTGCTGGTCGAAGCGCTGCGGCTGCGCGGCGAGCGCAAACGCAACACGCTGTCGGCCGCCGATCGGGTGACGGCGAAAAACTGGTTCCGCCACGGCTTCGACACCGGCTTCAACTGGGTGCGCGACAACCCGTTCCGCCTGCTGGTGAAGACGGCGGTCTCCTGGCGCTATGTCACGCTGGCGATTTGCGTGGCCTGCCTCATCCTCATCACCGGGGTGCTGCGCGGCAACCATGTGGGCTTTGTGTTCTTCCCCTCGCCGGAAGCCGAAAACATCACCGCGTCGATCACCTTCACGCCGGGCATCTCCGAGGGCGCCGCTCTCGCGACCCTCGAACAGGTGGCCGCTGCCTTGGAGGCCACCGACGCGCGTCTGACCGCCGACCTGCCAGACGAGGACACGCTGCTGCGCTCAGCTTACGCCTCCTACGGTAGCTCCGGGCGCAATTCGGGCGACAATTTCGCCTCCATCGATGTGGAGCTGACCTCGTCGGAATCGCGCTCCGTTCGCACGCCGGACGTCGTTCGGGCGTGGCGCCGTGCGCTGCCCGACCTGCCGGGTGTGGACCGGATCGCGATCTTCGAACGCCGTGGCGGCCCTCCTGGTCGTGACCTCGACATTCGCCTT
>JAHCMG010000170.1 GCA_019192585.1 Devosiaceae bacterium MH13 | reverse complement strand
TCTTCTTGGTCTCGACCATCATCTTCCACTCTTCCTTGCTGAAGCCGTCCTCCATGAATTTATCGATGTGAGGGATGGCGTTGAAGGCGATGCGCTTGGTGAACTTCTCAGAGCGGATCTCGCCGGCCTGGTAGACAGCCTTGGTTTGGTTGAACAGCTCATCCATGCCGTCTTTGCCGGCGCCGGAGGTCGACTGGTAGGTCGAGACCACCACGCGCTTGATGATCGCTGCATCGTGCAGCGGCTTGAGCGCCACCACGAGCTGGATCGTTGAGCAGTTGGGGTTGGCGATGATGTTCATCGCGCCGAAGTTGGCGGCCGCATCGGCGTTCACCTCGGGCACCACGAGCGGCACACGCGAATCCATCCGCCAGGTTGATGAGTTGTCGATGACGATGCAGCCCTGTGCGCCGATCTTCGGCGCCCACTCTTTGGAGATCGCCCCACCGGCGGACATGATGGCGATATCGACGCCGGAGAAATCGGTTGTCTCCAGCGCTTGGACCTTCAGCTTGGTGTCGCCGAAATAGGCGTCCTGGCCGGCGCTGCGGCGCGAGGCCACGGCGATGACTTCATCGGCGGGAAAGCCGCGTTCGGCGAGAATATCGAGGGCCTCGCGGCCCACATTGCCGGTCGCGCCGACAACTGCAACGGTGAACCCCATGGGTTAGCTCCTATGTTCGGTTGCCCGTATGTGTGCAAAACGCGCCGCGCGCGCAAGATGGCCCTTTTACCCCCTCCGGTTCCGGGTTGGGCACAAGGTCCGAACGCGCGGAAGGAGCGGGCTGGTTACAGCTCGGTCGTCTTCGTGGTTTTGGTGGTCGTTTTGGCGCTAGCCTTGGGCGCAGCAAGCATCAACGCCGCCGTGAGGGTGCTCACGGCGAGATCGTAGGCGTCAGTCAGGATGCTTTGCATGCGCATGGCGCGCTAAAGCTCACACGGGGCCGTTGATGTCAAGTTAAGGGCGGCAGATCCCGGATCGCCAAAGGCGTTCGGGATCGAGCTGTTGCTAGCCAGCCTCGATCACGCGTTGCAACTCCGCCAACAGTGCATCACCCATCTGCGAGGTGCTGACGGGTGTGATGTCGCTGCCGGCGATGTCGCCGGTGCGAATGCCCTGGTCGAACACGTTGGCGATCGCGGCTTCAACCTGGGTTGCCAGGTCGCCAAGGCCGAGCGAGTAGCGAAGCATCATGGCGAAGCTGGCGACCATGGCGATCGGGTTGGCTTTGCCCTGGCCTGCAATGTCGGGCGCCGAGCCATGCACGGGCTCGTACATCGCCTTGCGCTTGCCGGTCTCTGGGTCTTCGGCGCCAAGCGAAGCCGACGGCAGCATGCCCAGCGAGCCGGTCAGCATAGCTGCAACGTCGGACAGCATGTCGCCGAACAGATTGTCGGTGACGATCACATCGAACTGTTTGGGCGCGCGCACCAGCTGCATGCCGCCGGCGTCAGCAAGCATGTGGGACAGCTCCACATCGCTATAGGCCTTCGCGTGGGTGGCGGTGACGACCTGCTTCCACAGAACGCCCGAGCGCATGACATTGTTCTTTTCCATCGAGCAGACCTGGTTCGACCGCGTCCGCGCGAGTTCAAAGGCGACGGCGGCGATGCGCTCGATCTCGTTGGTCGTGTAGACTTGGGTGTCGACGCCGCGCTGCTCGCCATTTTCGAGCGTCACCACCTCTTTGGGTTCACCGAAATAGACGCCGCCGGTCAGCTCGCGGACGATCAGGATGTCGAGGCCTTCGACCAGTTCGGGCTTGAGCGAGGAGGCCGAGGCGAGCGCAGGGTAGCAGATGGCCGGCCGCAGGTTGGCAAATAAAGCTAGGTCCTTGCGCAGCCGCAGCAAGCCCGCTTCGGGCCGGGCGTCATAGGGCACGCCATCCCATTGCGGGCCGCCAACCGCGCCAAACAGCACCGCGTCGGCGGTAAGCGCTTTGTCCATCGCGGCGTCAGAGATGGCCGCCTTGTGCGCGTCATAGGCCGCGCCGCCAACCAGATCCACTTCCGTCTCGATGGCGGTCAGGCCCTGCGCGTTCGTCCAAGCGATGATCTTGTCGACTTCGGCCATGGCCTCGGGGCCGATGCCATCTCCGGGCAGGACGAGAATGTTCGAGCGGGCGGGAGCCGAGGAAGCGGTCATTGGGGCGGGCCTCATCTGATAGGAAGTGAGGCCCGTCCCTAGCGGTACGGTGTCAGGCGCGCAAGGCCAGCGATGGGCGCGCGGCAAGCACGATCAGGGCGAAGGCGGCCAGCTGGCCAAGAAGAACAGCGGGCCAGATCTCACCGATGGCCGGGTCGAGCCATTTTTGCGGCCCGTAGGAGAGCAAAGCGGCCAGGGCCGCCAGAACACTCAGGCCACGCCCAAGCAGCGAACCGGTCGGGCCGACGACAAGCGCCATGGTGGCCAGCGACAGGGCCAGCCCCAAGAACGGCCCCATGGCGAACAGGGGAATGGCGCGGGGCGGATGGGGCATGACCCCGGCATAGAGGCTGGTGAGCATGGTCAATTGCAGGATGATCAAAGCGCCGAGGGCGGCGTGGGGGAGGCGGGACATGACAATCTCCGTTCGCGTTACAAGCGTAAAGTAATTTACGCTTTGACATCGACGTAAACATCTTTACGGTAACTTTCAAGAGGTCGCTGCGGAGAATCGACATGGGGGATGTAAAGCTGGCCGACACAAACCTGGCGGACGCAAACGATGGCGGAGGTTCACGGGCCGACGCCCGCCGGGTGGCCATCGAAGAGGCCGCCTATGAGGTGCTGATGCGCGATGGCTACAAGGCGGCGTCCATTCTCGCCATCGCCAAGCAAGCCAAAGCGTCCAATGAGACGCTGTACCGCTGGTACGGCAACAAGCAGGGCCTGTTCGCGGCGCTGGTGGCGCGCAATGCGAGCGAGGCGCGTACGCTGTTGAGCGACGCGTTGGCACAGGGCGCGGATCCGCTGTCGACGCTCAAGGGCTTGGGTCCGGTGCTGCTGTCGATTGTGACCAGCGAGCGCGCGGTTGCGCTCAACCGCGCGGCGGCGGGCGATGTGTACGACACCGGTATTCTAGGCGCGGCTCTGGCTGCCGGCGGGCGCGACGCGGTGGTGCCCTTGATCGCCGCGGTGATCACAGCCGCCCGCGATGGTGGGGCCTTGACGGTGGCGGACCCGTCCGACGCCGCCGACACCTATGTCGATCTGCTCATCGGCGATTGGCAGATCCGCCGGTGCACCGGTGCCATGGCCTTGCCAACTCAGGCGCAACTCAGCGCCCGTGCTGACCGCGCCTACCATTTGTTTGTTGGCCTGTGTGGCGGATCGGTCTCTTGATCTGGACCCATCTTCGCCATAGCTGACACTCACGCGGCGGATTCCCCGCCCGCGATGGAGTGTGAATGTCAGAGAGTGTGGTCAGCCGCTAGGTCCTGATCCGGTGCTCAGCCACCGGAGCCGATGGACGATGCGCCGAGCAACGCCGAGGGCCGGATGAAACCGGCGCGGTGATCGTTGCTCTGTGACCAGCTTCAAGCTCCGGCAACTCCCATGAACATCTCAAAACATGAACAGCGCGTCTTGCACGTGCTGGCCCAAGGCGGCGCGATCCATTTTAAGCGCGCGGCCAGCGGCAAAGTGCACGCCATCACCTGCTTCACGCGGGATGGCCACGTCTTGACCGACTGCACGCTGCCCATCTTCGAGCGGCTCAAGAAACGCAGATTCATCCGTTCCAACGGCGGCAAACCCTACCGGATCACGCATCTCGGTCGGGTCCATGTGCGCCCCCAACTCGACAATCGCTGATCGCGAAAGGACGTCCGATGACCAGTATGACCAACAGGTCCAACCCCATCCGGCCGCTGACGCGCGCCGATCTTCCCGCCATCAAGCAGGTGATCGCCTCGACCGATCTGTTTCCGCCTGACTTGCTCGATGACATGGTCCCCCAAACGCTGGGCGAAGCGCCCGGCGCCGGGGAGCCGGTCTGGCTCACCTATGCCGACCCCGACCCCGTTGCGGTGCTGTTCGCAGCGCCCGAGGCGATGACCGACGGCACGTGGAACCTCTATCTTCTGGCGGTTCACGCGTCGCGCCATTCCAAAGGGATCGGCCAGGCGCTCGTGGCGCATGTCGAGACGCAGCTGCGCGCTGCCGGTGTTCGCGTCCTGTTGGTGGAGACCTCAGGTGGCGAGGGTTTTGCCCGCACGCGCACGTTCTACGCGCAGTGCGGCTTTGTGCGGGAAGCGCGGATCCGCGAGTTCTACGCCGCAGGCGAAGACAAGATCGTCTTTTGGAAGGCGCTTTGACGCGAAGGTTTGGGGCGGCGGTGTCGCCCCAAACGCCCCTGTCTTTCCGCTAACGTGCGACACTTTCGAACGCGAGAGCCCAAACCAGTCCCTTTTGCCCCGCGGGGCTTCGCGTCGGTTAGATTTCGGTAACCATGACCCGATAACCCGGCAGTTCCGAAACATGAGCAAAGCCTTATGAGTAACGTCCTGCCCGCGCCGCAACCATCTGCCCCAACAACGTCGACCGATGATTTCGAGGCGGAGTGTTTTCGCTCGATCCTGGGTCGGACGCTGGCGTTCTTTTATCGCTGCAACAACGATAGCAGCTACACGATGAGCTTTATGCAGGGCGCAATCGACGCGCTGACCGGCAGGCCCGGGCGCTACTTTTTGGGCCCCGAGCGCGGCTCTTTCGCCGCCTGCATTCACCCCGACGATGTCGACGCTGTTGATGCCGCAGTGGAAGAGGGCATCGAAAACCGCACCAACTGGTCGGTGGACTACCGCTTGGTCCACCCCGATGGCACGGCCGTCTGGGTGCACGAATCCGGCGGCGGCGTTTTCGATGACGCAGGCGACCTTTTGTTCCTTGAAGGCCATGTCAGCGATGCCCGTGACCGGCGTGAGCGCCAGCGTGAGGGCCTGTCCAGCATCGCCATCAAGCTTGTCGACGAGGTCTCGCCGCTGTTGCCGCTCCTCAACAAACTGAAGTTCGTCGCGATCAACGCCCGCATCGAGGCCGCGCACGCGGGGGATGCGGGCCGCGGCTTTGCCGTTGTCGCCGAAGAGGTGAGCAAGCTTGCTGACGAGTCCGCCGCCCGCACCGGGCAGATCGCGCAGACGGTTCAGCTGCTCGAAGCCAAATCGCGCGAGTGATCGCGCTTGAGGCCTTGACCTAAGGCGCTGCGAAGTGCCCGGTACCGGCGAGTTTGCCGCTGCGGGAGCACGCTATGACGCTTGAAACATGGACACTTTACGTCGCCACCGTGCTGGCGCTGATGAGCACGCCGGGGCCGAGCCAGCTGTTGATGCTGTCAAACAGCGGCGCCCATGGCTTTCGGCGGGCGCTGGCGACGGCGGCCGGAGATTTGACGGCCAATGCGCTCCAGATGCTTGCGGCAGGCCTCGGGCTCGCCGCGTTGATCGCCGCCTCGGGCGCGGCGCTGTCGGTGATCAAATGGGCGGGCGTCGCCTATCTTGTCTGGCTTGGCGTGCGGATGATCCGCCGGGCCAGCGCCGCCGATCCGGCGCTGCTTGGGCAGCGATCGCAGGTCTCCCTCAAGAGCCTGTGGCTGCAAGGGTTCCTGACCTCTGCGGCCAATCCCAAAGCGGTGGTGTTTTTTGCGGCCCTGTTTCCGCAATTTATTTCCGCCGATGCGCCATTCTGGCCGCAATTTTTGATCCTGTCGGCCACCTATATCGTCATCGATGGCGCGTTCCTTTCCGGCTATGGCTTCAGCGCCAGCTGGATCGCCTCGCGCTTTAAGGGCGCGGCGCGCGCATGGATTGAGCGGCTGGGCGGCGGCTTCATGATCGTCGCCGCACTGCTCTTGAGCCTGCGGTCCGTGGCCCAGCGCTGATCGTCCGCTAAACGAGGAGAGAGCCCATGTGGGAAGAACGCTACGCCAAGGCGGGCGACTATCTGTTCGGGCAAGCGCCGGCGCAGGTGCTGGTGGAGAACCCATGGATAACAGGCGGCGCGCAGACGTGCCTCTGCGTCGCTGACGGCGAAGGGCGCAATGGCGTGTGGCTGGCGCAGCAGGGCCTGACGGTGACCAGCTTTGACCTGTCGCCGACGGCGGTCGAGCGGGCGCGCGCGCTTGCGAACAAGGCCGAGGTTACCGTCGAAAGCCATGTCAGCACCTGGGAGGCGTGGGACTGGTCGCAGCAGTTCGACCTGGTGGTGGCCATCTTCATCCAGTTTGTGGGCCCGGAGGCGAGGGTCGGCCAGTTCGAAACGTTGCGCCAAGCCGTCAAGCCCGGTGGGCGGCTGGTCCTGCACGGGTACACGCCGGAGCAGCTGACGTTCGGCACCGGGGGCCCGCCGTTCGCGGAGAACATGTACACGCTCGACCTTTTGTCGGGTGCGTTCAGCGATTGGCGCATCGAGCGGCTCGCGGCCTATGAGCGCGAGGTGCAAGAGGGGCGGGGCCATTCGGGCCAATCGGCTCTGATTGATCTGGTGGCGGAGAAGCCGGTGGGCGACTAACGCCCCACCGCGCGAAGCGAGCAAAGGAAACCGCGATGCTCAGACAGACCCTCGGCGTAGGACTCGCTCTCACCTCTCTTTGCGCCGCGCTGGCTTTGCCCACCCTTGCGGACACCGATCGTGGAGGGGCGCCGCTGCAAGCGATCGCCGCCGAGCGGTCGGTCATCGTCGCGCGCCGCGATCAGCTGGGCAATGTCGATGTCGAAAGCGCGCTGTCGGTCGACGCGCGCGGTGGAGACGCGCTGGTCGATCTTGGCTCGATCACCAAAACTGTGACGGCCATCGCCACGCTGCACCTGTTGGAGACCTATGGTCTGAGCCCGCACACGGCGCTGGCGGGCCTTCTGCCCGAGGTGCCGGCTGACAAAGCATCGATCACCGTGTACCAGCTCTTGACCCACACATCGGGTCTGGTGGAGTCCACCGGCGATGATGCCGAACCCTTGGGCCGGCAAGCGTTTTTGGGCCGCGTTTTGAGCGCGCCCTTAGAGGCCGCCCCCGGCGCCCGTCACGCCTATTCGAATGCTGGCTATTCGGTCCTCGCGGCGATCATCGAACATCAAAGCGGGCTGCGCTTTGAGGACTATCTGATCGACCGCGTCATCCCGGAAGGGGCGCCAGCCATTGGCTACGCCCGCGCGTATGAGGCAGCCCGTTCCATGACCAGCGCCAGGGTGTGGCGGACCGGCTTTCGGCGCCAATCCATTGCCCGCGCCAGCTGGGGCGGTGAAGCGCCCGGCTGGAACCTCATTGGCAATGGCGGCCTGGTGACCACGGCGGAAGGGTTTGTGTCCCTCTGGGCAGCGTTTCTCGCCGGTGAGATCGTCTCGGACGCATTGGTCGCCGCCGCCCTCACCGCGCACGCTGATGAAGGGCAGGGCGACACGTTTTACGGCTATGGCCTCGTCGTCGAGGCCGGCCCCGCGGGCAACACCGTGTTTTGGCACGATGGCGGCAACGAAATCTTCTCGGCCGAGTGGCGCCACGATATTGCCAGTGGCACCAGCTGGTTTGTGGCCGGGCGAGGCCACGCCGCGTTCGGTGCCATGGATGCGCTGATGGCCGGCGGAGCCAGGTGAGGTTGGTAGCCCGCCAACGCGCACCGGGCCGCTAAGCGACCTTCTTTTGGTACGGGTTGCGGTGACCGAGCAGCGACTGGTGGCAAAAGACCCCGGCTGCTGAACCGTCTGCCGCGGCCCAGACCGACTGGTGGATCGGGCGGGCAAGATCGCCGGCCGCAAACACACCCGGCACGCTCGTCTGTTGTAGATTGTCGACGCTCACAAAGCGGCCAAAGGGCCCATCCTCGAAGGCGCAGCCAAGCTGCTCGGCCAAGTCACACGCCTGCTCCGTCCGGGTGATCAGGAACAAGGCGTCGAGGGCATGTTCGCCGGCGCTGGTGTTCACCGTCTCCATCTGGCCGTCCGCGATGCTCAAATCGCTGACCGGGTCGGTAACCAGCTTGACGCCTCGGCTCTCGAGCGTCTCCAGCGCGTTGGCCTCGAGGGTGTTACCGTTGGTGAAGAGCGTGACATCGTCACTCCAATCAGGAAGGATCTTTGCCTGATGCAGTGACGCTTCTGAGGTGTAGAGCACACCCAGCGTTTGGTCGCGCACTTCGTACCCGTGGCAATAAGGGCACTGCATGACGTTGCGCCCCCACGCCTCCGTCAGGCCGGCAATATCCGGCAGCCGATCACGAACACCATAGGCGAGAATGATCCCTTTAGCCGCGATGGGTTTTTGACCTGCGGCTTGAACGATGAAGGTGTCGCCTTGCTGAGCGATCGAGTCGACCGCAGCGTCGACAAGCCCCGCGCTTGGATAGTGGGAAAGGTTGGCCCGGCCCAAGCCACGAAGCTCAAAGGGCGTCCTCCCGTCATGGCCTATCAAGCCATGTGCCGTTGATGCGAAGCGGTTTCTGGGTTTGTTTGTATCGAAGATCTTCACCGAAACCCGCGCGCGGCCAAGTTGCAGGCCTGCCGAAAGCCCTGCAAAACTGCCGCCCACGATGACAACATCCACCCGGTCCATGATCGCTCCTGCTCGCGGCTCCTATTTGTAACAATGATAGTTACATGAAACGAAGTAGCAAGCTCTCAATCGCCCTGCACGTGCTGGGGCATATGGCGGTGAAGCCCGATGAGCCGTTCACGTCGGAGCAGATGGCAAGCTTCGCAGCCACCAATCCTGTGGTTATCCGGCGCACGCTCGGGCAGCTGAGGGAGGCTGGGCTGGTCACCTCGGGACGGGGCAAATCTGGCGGCTGGAAGCTCGCGCGGGCGCCCGAGAGCATCTCGATTGCCGATGTCTATCGAGGCCTCGATGAGCGCCTGTATGTCGGCAACAAGGGCGGCGACGAGAATCCGGCCCATTGCGCGATTGAGATCGGGCTCGCCGGCGCCATTCAAGGGGGGCTGGAGCGCGCCGAGGTTGCGTTTCAAAGCGCGATCGAAGGCACCTCGCTCGCCGACTTGGCGGCGGCGTTGCAGCGCTAGCTGGTTGTTAGCGGGTCTGGCTCAGCTGGACCTGTCGCCAGCAAGGGCTGCGACTACCCGGCCTCTTCCTCTTCGCCATATTTGTTCATCACGCCGATCTGCGCCATGGCGAAGGCAAACGTGATGGGCATGACGCCCCAGACCTTGAAGGCGACCCAGAAATCGGTCGTCTGCGTGCGCCAGACCGCCTCGTTAAGGACGGCGAGGAACACAAAGAACAGCCCCCAGCGCAGGGTCAGGATGCGCCAGCCTTCGGCGTTGAGCTTGAAGGCGTCGTCGAACACATATTTCAGCAGCGACGTCTTAAAGCCCCAGAGCCCGACAAGCAGCACGGTCGCGAACATCATGTTCACGATGGTCGGCTTGAGTTTGATGAACAGATCATCGTTGAGCCACAGCGTCAGCGCGCCGAAGAACAGCACCATGACGCCTGAGACGAGCGGCATCATCGGCAGTTTGCCAAGGATGAAGCGCGACAGGACCAGCGAGATGGTGATGGCCACCATGAACACGGCGGTGGCGAGGAAGATCGGCTCGCCGAACTGGGCGAGCGCTGGGTAGCTCTCCATCAGCCGTTCGCCGCGGGCGTTGACGAAGAAGAAGATCACCAACGGCCCCAGCTCGAGCGCGAGCTTGACGAATGGGTTCACGGCTGGTTTTGCGGCCGGCGTCGCAGCAGATGCGCCTGCCGGTTCGGCCTTGGCTTGCGGGTCGATTTGGGTGGTTTCGTCGGTCACGCGTCTGCCGTTTGCTGTGTTTCATCAAGCCCGGCAATTGCGCGGGCAAAGCTTTGCGGGTCAAAGGCCTCAAGGTCATCGACCGCCTCGCCGACACCGATCAGGTGCACGGGGATTTGGTGCTTCTTAGCGATGGCGACAAGGATACCGCCCTTGGCGGTACCGTCGAGCTTGGTCATCACCAGGCCCGTCACGCCCGCCGTCTTGCCGAAAACCTCAACCTGCTGCAGCGCGTTCTGGCCGGTGGTGGCGTCCAGCGTCAGCAGCACATCGTGCGGCGCTTCGGGGTCGAGTTTTTTGATGACGCGCACCACTTTTTCAAGTTCTGCCATCAGTTCGGCGCGGTTCTGAAGCCGACCGGCGGTGTCGATTAAGAGCACGTCGACATTTTCGGCGCGGGCCCGCTCGAGCGCTTCAAAGGCCAGGCTCGCCGCGTCGGAGCCTTGCGGCTTGGTGACGACCGGCGCGCCGGTGCGCTGGCCCCAAACGGTCAGCTGCTCGATGGCCGCCGCGCGGAACGTGTCGCCGGCGGCCAGCATGGGTTTCATGCCCAAGGCGGCGATCTTGGAGGCGAGCTTGCCGATGGTGGTGGTTTTGCCCGCGCCGTTAACGCCGACCATCAAGATGACATGCGGCTTGCGGGCCGGCGCGACCCGCAAGGGCAGGGCGATGGGCTCGAGCACTTTGGCCACTTCAGAGGCAAGCACTTGCTTAATCTCACCCTCGGAGACCTCGCGGCCGAAGCGCTCGTCTTCGAGCCGCGTGGTGATCGCGATGGAGGTGTCGACGCCCAGGTCTGCCTGGATGAGCACGTCCTCGAGGTCTTCGAGCGCCTCGGCATCGAGCTTCCGTTTGGTGACGACGGAGACCACGCTGTCGGTCAGCGATGTGGCCGATTTTTTGAGGCCTGAAGTCAGGCGCGAAAACCAGCCCTTCTTTTCGGGCTCGGGCGCCGCCTCCACCTTTTCCGGCGTGATGGCAATGAACTGAAGGTCGGGCGCATCGCTCATGCGGCGCGGTCCGCTTGGCGGGCGAGCGTGCCTGTCAGCCGCTGGCCCTCATGGCCGGTGATCGTCACGGGCAGGATCGCGCCGACGGCCGGTCCGTTTCCAGCTGCGGGGATAGCAACCTCGGTGTAAGCGGGGATCCGTCCGCGTGCCAGGCCGTCGGCAACGCGCTCGATCAGGACGGGCTGCGTGGTGCCGATCTGGGCGCTGAGATGGGCGGATAGGGCGTCGCGGCCCTTGTCACGTAGCCGTTCGGCACGCGCTTTGATCGTCTGCCGGTCGAGCTGCGGCATCCGCGCCGCGGGCGTGCCCTGGCGCGGTGAGAAGGGGAAGACGTGCAGGAAGGTCAGCCCGCACGCGTCCACCAGGCTTAGCGATTGTTCAAACGCCGCCTCGGTCTCGGTGGGGAAGCCGGCGATGATGTCGGCGCCGAACATCAGATCGGGGCGCTTGGCGCGCATGTCGGTGCAAAAGCGGATCGCGTCCTCGCGCAAATGGCGGCGCTTCATCCGCTTGAGGATGAGGTCATCGCCATGCTGGAGCGATAGGTGCAGGTGCGGCATCAGCCGGTGGTCGGACGCGATGGCATCAACGAGCGCGGGATCGGCCTCGATAGAATCGATCGATGACAGCCGCAGCCGCTGCAGGCCCGGCACGTGGCGGAGGATCTGCTGCACCAGATCGCCAAGCTTCGGCGTACCCGGCAGGTCGGGGCCGTAGCTGGTCAGGTCAACGCCGGTCAGCACGATCTCGGCATGGCCCTCACCGACAAGCCGCTTGATCTGGTCGACGGCGAGACCCATCGGCACTGAGCGGGCGTTGCCGCGGCCATAGGGGATGATGCAGAAGGTGCAGCGATGGTCGCAGCCATTTTGCACCTCGACAAATGCGCGGGTCCGCTCAGCATAAGCACCGATCATTTGCGGGGCGATCTCGGTGACCCGCATGATGTCGGAAACCTGCACTTTGTCCCGGACGGAACCGGGCGATGGTGGAACAAGATCGGTCCATGCGTCCGCGCGCGCTTTCGCCTCGTTGCCAATGACCAGATCAACGCCTTCGATGTCCGCAAACGTGTCGGGCTCGATCTGCGCGGCGCAGCCGGTGACGACCAAACGCGCGCCGGGGTTCTCGCGCGCCGCCTTTCGGATCGTTTGGCGCGCCTGGCGGACGGCTTCGCCGGTCACCGCGCAGGTGTTGACGATGATGGTGTTGCGATGGCCGGCCTTTTCGGCGGCCTGGCGCATGGCTTCGGACTCCACCGTGTTGAGCCGGCAGCCAAGCGTGATGACATCGACACTCATGCCGCAAGGCCCGCGATGATGGTGTCCGTCAACTCCACATCGCGCTCGTGCTCGACCGGGCCGGTCATCCAAACGTGATCGCTGTCATCCCAACGGATTTGCAGCGTGCCGCCGGGCTGGTGGATGGTCACCGTTCGCTCCGTGCGGCGCAAGCGCGCCGCGCAGACAGCCGCCGCGCAAGCCGCCGAACCGCAGGCAAGCGTTAGCCCGGCGCCGCGCTCCCAGGTGCGCATGACCAGGGTTTGCCGATCCATCACCTGGGCAATGGAGATGTTGGCGCGCTCGGGAAACAACGGATGGTACTCAAGGACGGGACCGATCTTATCGAGCGCGATGGCGTTCACATCGTCCACCCAGAACACCGCGTGCGGGTTGCCCATGCTCGCCACGGCGGGCGAGGAGAGCACCGGGTTGTCCGCGGGGCCGACATGCAGCTCGATGAAGCGGGTGTCTTGGAACGGTTCGGACAAAGGGATGTCCTGCCAGCCAAATTTGGGCGTGCCCATGTCGACCGTGTAGGTCAGCGGCGCTGCCTCGCGATCGATGCGCAAAAGGCCGGCCGCCGTCTCAACCATGCGGCTTTGCTCGATGCCTTGGGTTTCTTCGAGATGCCAGCCCACGCAGCGGGTGCCGTTGCCGCAGGCCTCGGCTGAGGACCCGTCGGTGTTGAAGATGGCGATGGTTGCGGCGGTGCCCTCAACGCGCGGCGCATGGATGACCATCAGCTGGTCGAAACTTGTCTGCGGAAAGCTCGCAATGGCCCGTGCCTCATCGCCCGTCACCGTGTGGTCGGTGTCGTTGAGGTCGAGAACGGTGATGCGGTTGCCGGCACCGTTCATCACGCGGGCGGTGTGGCCAATCAGCGGGCTCATAGGGTGTGGCCTAGACTTGCGTTTGAGGTTCTGTTGTGGGTCGAAAGGTGCTTATGCCGCAACCAAGCGGCGCTGCCTAGAAGTGCTGTGCGGCATGCTTGCTGGCAAATTGTGTGCTCGTTCCATGGTTTACTGGCACATGTGCAGTGCACACCTTTCTTATTTTCCCGGCTTCTGATATACTTTCGTCGCGTGTAGCGGCAATATTTTTTGAAGACCCTGACCTGCCTACGGCAGTTGGAACGCAAGAAATCGCCGGACAAGTGATTTTGGGTCGTGCACGCCGGCTCAACAGAATGCCACGGCAGGAGACGTTTCATGGCAACAGGTACGGTCAAGTGGTTTGACGCCACGAAGGGCTACGGGTTCATCGTTCCCGATGAAGGCGGCAAGGATGTGTTCGTGCACATCTCCGCTGTTGAGCGCGCGGGTCTGCAGACCCTCAAGGACAATCAGAAGCTTACCTACGAGCTCGAAGAAGGCCGTAACGGCCGGATGGCGGCGGCCCAGCTGCAAGTGCAAGACGAGTAGGGGCCGCATCCCGATCGACTTTCAGAAGCCGGGCCGATGCCCGGCTTCTTGCGTTTGGGGCTTGGGTGCCGCCACCCGCGGGCCGCGCCTAAGGCTTGGCGGGAGCGCCTTAGGCTCTGCGTTCCCGCCGCGACGCCGAATCTCTATAAATTCCAACATCATCGTTTGTGGGCTGCAAATGCGGTGAGGGGCGACCGATGCCTGAAAAACGTTTGTCCGACCTGTGCGAGTGGTCGGACCTTTTGGACGTGCCGATCTTCATCCTCGCGGTGCTGGATGATGAGCGTCTCGAGTTTCGTAAGCTCAATCGCTACCATGAACAGGTCACCGGCATGTCGAACGATGCGGTCGTCGGCAAAAGCCCGCATGAGTTTCTGCCTAAGCGCTTCGCCGACAACATCACTGCAAAGTACATGACGTGTGTGCGCAGCCGCGCGCGCCATTCCTATGAAGAAGTGCTCAACCTACCCAATGGCGAAATCTGGTGGGACACGACACTTTCGCCGATCATCTTCGATGACGGTCGCCTCATTGGAATCTTAGGCGTGGCGGTCGACATCACGGCCCGCAAAGTGCGGGAGCTGGAAGACGCCCAAGCGCTCTCGAACCTCAAGCAGCTCAACGAAGAAACGGCCATGTACACCTCGATGGCCGCTCACGATGTACGCGGCCCGCTGCGTAAGATCCGCATGATCGGGGACTTGGTGCTTAACGCCGACAACGCGCCCGTGCAGCCCGATGGATCATTGGTCCTGCGGCCAGAGCAGGTGACCATGCTGCGGGCGCTCGACGATATTGCTGACAAGACCCTCGCGCATATCGATAACATTCTCAGTTACGCCAGGGCGCTGACCGTCGGCGATGACCCAACCCCGGATAACGTAGATCTTGGCCTGCTGCTGATGGACCTCGCTTCGCTTCAAGATGCGGGCGGGCATTTCGAGTTCCGCTATCCAGCCGTCACGGTGAGGGCAGAGCGCCTGTTGCTGGAGCTGACATTGCGCAACCTGATGGAGAACGCGCAGAAGCACGGCAAGCCGCCATGCGAGATCACGGTTGCACCGAGTGCAGCCGACCCCGAGATGTTGGAGTTTCGGGTCAGCGACCAAGGGGATGGTTTTTCGAACCCCGCCGTGTTCGCCACAGAGGAAAACGCGCCGCCGGTATCGGCGGTTTCTGGGTTCGGGCTCGCGAGTGCGCAGCGAATTGTCGAAAGCCGCGGTGGCTCGATCTGGGTCGAGGAAGGCGCCGCGGGCACGGGCGCGACAGTTCGCTTTACGACCCGAGGTACCCTTGTGGAACGGGAGAAGTTGGCAGCGACCGGCTAGCCCGCGGGGCGCGCCTGCCGCAACGCCGCTACCGGCGCCTTTTAGCTGACCAGCCGCCCGAACATACCGTCCTGGATAAGCGTCGACAGCTCCGCTTTGTCGACAACCATCTTACTGCCCGGCAACGCATCAGGCTTGAGTTCCGGGACGCTCACATCGGCGGAAACCACGATGGTCGGGCCGGTGAACCCCGTCGACTTTCTAAGCACGTCATATGGCTCAAGAAAGGTGCTGAAGGGGGGCATCTTGTTGTCGATGACAAGAGCATCAAACTGCCTGCGGTTCATCGCAGTCAGCGCCTCTTCGAGCGTTCTGCAAGGCGTCAGTTCGTAGGCACGCGCCTCATCGAGCTGGAGATAGACATCCAGCAATCGGTGATCGATTTCACAATCGTCCAGGTAGAGAATGCGGATAGGGTCCATGACGAAAACACCTCCCAGCTACCGCCCAAACAATAGGGTGGTAGGCCAGATGTTCAACCTTTGGTTGTAAACTTTGTTCTTACAGCTGTATTTCTCTTAGGTATGTGTGTTTCAGGTCTTCAGCCAGCGACCGATAACCGGACAAAGATGCTGGCTTTGTGTAGTAGCCGTCAGCGCCCAATTCGCGTGCGCGAACCTGGTCGCCTTCAAATGCGGAGCTCGATAGGATCAACACCGGAGCGGCGCCGTTGGTTTGGCGGCTCTTCCAGGTTTGAAGGATCTCGAACCCGTCCATGATCGGCATGCGGATATCGAGGAGTGTGAGGTCGGGTGATTGCCCTTCGATGGTTTGGATAGCCGACAAAGGATCGCCGACTTCGATCAGCTCCAGATCGACATCTAACTCCTTCAACGTGCGCGCCATGACCTGCCGGTCGAGAGGATCGTCGTCGACTAGGACAACTGTTTTGAGCGCTTTATCAGGCATTTGCGCGCACTCCAGGCGCTTAGGTCTGTAATGTTCCTGATTATTAACAAATCATAAAATACCTGGCTAAGCTATGCCCGCCGCCAGTTTAGCCCATTTGGGTGGATTGACGCTACGTTTTGAGCAGCGCGGCCAAGCGCTTCTCGAGGTGTCGGCGAGAGGGAACGTCTGTCGCAAGATCAATTGCACGCTGAAAAGCGGATCTAGCAGCTAAGTGATTCGCTGTTCCAGCCAGCAAATGCGCTCGTGTTGCCCAGGCGGGTTGGAAGCTCTCGAGGGCCTTGGCGTCTAGCCGCTCAAGGGCGCGCAAGCCCGCTTCGGGACCGTGCGCTTCACCGACTGCCGCCGCTTGTGCCACGGCCGCGCCTAAGGTGGGCGCCAAAGCCAAAACCCCCTCATAAAGCTGCACGAGTGCTCCCCAATCGGTGCGCCCGGTTTCGGCGCGTGCGGCGTGGACGGACTGTATGGCGGCTTCGAGTTGGTAGCGGCCCAAGGTTCGCTGCGCGCTGGCGCGACCGAGCAGCGCCTGTGCGCGGGCGAGAGCCATCCGGTTCCACAAAGCCGTGTCTTGTTGGTCGAGCGGCACGAGGGCGCCGGTTTCATCGAGCCGCGCGGCGCTGCGCGCATGGATGAACCAAACCAGCGCCGCCAGGCCGAGCGCTTCGGCGTGATCGGGCAGAAGATCGACGATGAGATCGGCGAGAAAAAGTGCTTCCTGGCATAAGTCGCGCGCGGTGCCCTGCGTGCCGCCAGAGGCGGCCATCCAATGGGTGGCGTAGGCGCCATAAATGGCTTCGAGCACGCTATCGAGCCGCTCGGGCATCACGTCTTGGTCGGGAAGCTCGAAAGGAATGGCCGCCTGTTTGATTTTGGCTTTGGCGCGCACCAAACGCTGCGCCATCGTGGCAGCGGGCACGGCGAACGCGGTGCCGATGGTCGCCGCGTCGAGCCCGAGAATGGTTTGCAGCATCAAGGGCGTGCGGATCTCAGCGCCGATGGCCGGGTGGGCGCACACAAACATCAGCTTGAGCCGCTCGTCAGGAATGGTGTCGATGGCAAGGCTGTTCATGGTCTCGGCGATCGCCGCATCGGCGCGGCGCTCCAGGGTGCTGAGCGCGTCACCAGCGATCTGGGTGCGGTGGGCGCTTGATCGAAGCCGGTCGGTGTCGCGGTTGCGCGCGACGGTCACAAGCCAGCTTTCGGGGTTCTTGGGGATGCCGTCTTCGGGCCATTTGCGCAGGGCTTGGGCGAAGGCATCGGCGAGGGCGTCTTCAGCGGCGGCCAGATCGCCTGTCCGTTTGGCAAGGATGGCGACGATGCGGCCGTAGGCGGTGCGTGCCACGCGCTCGATCTGGTCGCTTGCTGAAGTGGCCGGTGCGGGTGTCACGAAAGGGCGTGTCCTTCACACCGGCCTGGCGGGGGCGCCAAGGGCTTACGCGTCGGCGCCGTTGCGGCCATCGGGCATAGCGGAGGCGCGCACTTCGATGATGCCGTAATGGGCTGAGGGGCATTTCTCGGCCCAGGCCAAGGCAGCATCAAGGTCGGGCACATCGATGACGAAGTAGCCGCCCAGCTGCTCTTTGGTTTCGGCATAGGGGCCATCTTGTACGCGTTTCTCGCCGTCCTTGAGCGTCAGCGTTGTGGCCGACTGCGAGGGTTGTAGCCAATCGGTGTCAACGAAGATGCCCGCCTGTTTGAGCTGGCCGATATATTGGCCGAACAGTTCGAACTGCTGTTGCATCTGTTCTTCGGTGACGTGGGCGAAGGCACTTTCATCATTGTAGAGCATGAACATGTAGCGCATGGGTCTGGTCCTATCTGAAGGGAGTGTGGTGAAGGCGGCCCTCCCCCAAGGGCCGCCTGAGTGTGGCGGGGTGGCTGCCGTTACGCCGGGGCGGCGACAACGGTGGCCAGGTTGCGCAGACCGCGCTCGTAAACCGGGCCCAGCATGCCATCCATGAACAGGCCGAACACCCGTCCGATTGGATTGAGGCCGAACTCACTTTCAACCGACCAGACAACTTCGGTGCCTTGGCTGTGCGGGCGCAGCGTGAAGGTCTGCACCGGCTGGCCCATCGAGCCGAGGTCGATCAGCATCTCAACTTCGGCATTTTCTTCGAGCCGCGTGATGGTCTGGGTGCCGTTGCCCTCTTTGCCAGCAAAGGCGAAGGCGGCGCCGACGCCAGCCTCGGGGCCTTGCGGCGTGATCTGCAGGTTGGGGTCGGTGTCGAGATAGGGGTTGAAGGTCTGGAAGCCCTTGGTCGACGACAGAAGGGTGTACACGTCCTGCGGTGCCGCTTCGACGATGGCGGTGCGTTCGACGGTTTTGCTTGCGGGCAGCGCCAGCGGCACGATGGCGGCGAAGGCGATGATACCGGCAGCGATGGCTGCGATGGTGGTGAAGGTCATGGGTCTTGCTCCTAGCTTTGGTCGGCCTGTTGGCCGGTTGAGGTGTGAAAGCGGCGTTTGGTTCCCCCGCGCTTTCACCCCCATGACGAGCGAGACCGCCGCCAATCGACAGGCGGTGGAATTTTTTTTGAACTTTTTTTTCTGAGGGCCGTTTTAGGCCGGGTATGCCGTGGCCAGAACATCCGTGCCAAGGGCCACAAGCGCCGCGTCATCGAGCGGTGCGAGGGCATGGGCGGCGGAGCCGGCGTTGAAGGCCATGATGATCGGTTCGTCCAGATAGGGCGCCAGATTGAGCCACAGGTTGAACTGGCCGCGCGGCAGCCCGGTCTCCGGCGTCAGGATCCAGGTCGGCGTTTCGTCCCAAAAAACATCCTCGAACCGCAGATAGAGCTTGTCGAGCGTTCCCATACCCATCCGCGCGATCACGGCCTGTTTGTTCGGCGATAACGCAGGATCAAAGTGGATTGCGCCGGCTTTGAGAACGCCCAGAGGTACCGTCACCAGGACGGCATCGAAACGGTGTCGCGTGCCTGCGCTTTCGATCAGGGTGACCCCCGATGCATCATGTGAGACCGCTGAGATGGGCGTGCTGAGCGAGACGGTGTAATTACCCTCAAGCGCTGGGAGGATGCTCGCATAGCCCTTTGGGAGGAGCAGATCCTTGCCTTCATAATCGTCCTGGGTGTCATAGGCCGCCCAATTGACCTGATCATGGTCAGCGCCAACGGAGGCCTCCAGCGTGGCGACGGTTTCGAGCCAGTCGGGCGTACTGAACCAGCCAAGCCTCTTGCCGCCATCCCCGAGGACGACATCCGTCATCCGCGTCTCGAGTGTTCGCGCGCCTGCTTGTGCTGCGAGGTCGACCAGCGGGTTGCCCTCATCGCCGTGGATCCAGCTGCCGCCGAGATCGAGCGGGACGCCGAGGCTTGCATCGGTCCAGATGCGACCCCCGATCCGATCCCGCGCTTCGAAGATCTGAACGCTGACGCCGGTCTCCGAGAGCACTTGCGCGGCCGCGAGACCACTGACCCCAGCGCCAACTATGCCAATCGAGCGATGGCCTGCAGCCAGAATCGTTTGGCCTGTGCTCCGGCCGGACTCGTAAGCTGCGTGGACGGTCCCCTCATAAGGTGGGTTCGCCGCTTCGCCTGCAATGTAAAGGCGGCCACCCTCTGGCGCCGCGAGGATGCTGCGGTCTGCCGGTGGCGAGCCATTGGCGATGTAGGAGTAGGATCCATAGGCGAACGGGTCGCGGCTCCAATTGGTGCGCAGATAGCCGGTAGGCTCACGCCTAGACATCGTGGTCCCCTGCTGGGTTGGCAGCATGGCTGCCATCATCGCGCTTGCGCTGAGCTTCAAGATCGTACGGCGTTGCATGGCTCCGAGCTAGGCGTTTCACCTTGACTTCGCAACGCCCTGGCGCCATAGACCCGCCATCCTTGCTGATGCAGCCTTTTGCATGAGCCGACCGGTGCGCCTACATCTTAAGGTGATGCCGGAGGTCAACTCCCGCCAGCGCGATGCGCCCGCGGGAGCTTTTGTGCTTTGGGCCGTACCTCCGCAAGCGACAGGGATAGCGCGATGTTCGATACTCTTTCCGACCGCCTTTCAGGCATTCTCGACAGCCTCACCAAACGTGGTGCGCTGAGCGAGAAGGATGTCGGTGAAGCGCTGCGCGAGGTGCGCCGGGCGCTGCTCGAGGCCGATGTCGCGCTGGAGGTCGTCCGGGCCTTCGTCGAACAGGTCCGCGCACGGGCCGTCGGCCAGGAGGTGCTGCGCAGCGTCTCGCCGGGCCAACAGGTCATCAAGATCGTCCATGACGAGCTTGTTGCCGTCCTTGGCTCCGAAGCGCAGACGATCGATCTTCAGGCCGTGCCGCCTGTGCCGATCTTGATGGTTGGTTTGCAGGGCTCGGGCAAGACGACGACCACCGCCAAGATCGGCAAGCGGCTGGTTGAGCGCGAGAAGAAGAAGGTCCTGATGGCCTCGCTCGATACGCGCCGCCCCGCTGCGATGGAGCAGCTGCGGGTGCTCGGTGAGCAGCTTGAGGTGCCGACGCTGCCCATCGTCGACGGCCAGAGCGCGGTGCAGATCGCCAAGCGCGCGATGGATGCGGCGCGGCTCGGCGGCCATGACGTGGTGCTGCTCGACACGGCTGGCCGGACCACCGTTGATGAAGCGCTGATGGCTGAGACGGCCGAGATTGAAGCCGTCGCCAAGCCGCATGAAACGCTGCTGGTTGTCGATGCGCTGACCGGTCAGGACGCGGTGAACACCGCGCGCGCCTTTGATGAGCGCCTGGGCGTCACTGGCATCGTCCTCACCCGTGTCGATGGCGATGGTCGTGGCGGTGCGGCGCTCGCCATGCGGGCGGTGACCGGTAAGCCGATCAAGCTGATCGGGACCGGCGAGAAGACTGACGCGCTTGAAGAGTTCCATCCCGAGCGCATCGCGGGCCGCATTCTGGGCCAGGGCGACATCGTTTCGCTCGTGGAAAAAGCCGCCCAAGAGATCGATCAGGACAAAGCGGCCAAAATGGCTAAGCGGATGCAGAAAGGTGCGTTCGACCTCAACGATCTCAAAGAGCAGATGCAGCAGATGCAGAAGCTCGGTGGCATGGGCGGGCTGATGGGCCTGATGCCGGGCATCGGCAAGATGAAGAAGCAGATCGACGAAGCTGGGATCGATGACAAAGCGATCACCCGCCAGATCGCGATCATCCAATCGATGACGCCGAAGGAGCGCGCCAAGCCCGAACTCCTTAAAGCGAGCCGCAAGAAGCGCATCGCGGCGGGCTCCGGCATGGCCGTCGCTGACGTCAACAAGCTTCTGAAAATGCATCGCCAGATGGCCGACATGATGAAGGCCATGGGCAAGAAGAAGGGCGGCATGCTGGGCGGCCTGTTCGGCGGCAACATGCCGAGCCCCGAAGAGATCGCGGCGGCCCAAGCTGCCGAAGCGGGTGGCGGGGCGCCGGGCGCTGGCGCGATGCCGAGCCTTGACGCCGATGCGCTCGCCAAGATGGCGCAACAGGGCGGCATGCCCGGGATGCCAGGTTTGGGCGGCGGCTTGCCCGGCCTTGGCGGCCCTGGCGGTTTGCCAGGCATGCCCGGACTGCCTGGTTTGGGTGGGCCGGTGCGCGGCGGCAAAAAGAAGAAGAAGCGCTGATGAGTGAAGGCGGGATCGTTCTGGAGACCACGCGTTTGCGCCTGCGCGGCTGGGAGCTCGAAGATTTCGAGCCCGTGGCCTCGTTTCTGGCTGACGATGAAGCGAACCGCTTCCGTGGCGGTGGAGTCGACCGTGGCGAAGCGTGGAAATGGTTCGAAGGCCTTGCGGGCAGCTGGCTTCTGCGTGGCTATGGCACGTTTGCGGTCGAAGAGCTGGAAGAAGAAGAGCTGATCGGCTGGGCCGGTCTGTGGCATCCGCACAATCTGCAAGAGCCGGAACTGTGCTGGTCCATCTTTCCGCAGCACCGTGGCCATGGCTATGCGCCCGAAGCGGCGAGTGCCGCGCTTGTTTGGTGGACGCAGATGGAAGGCCAGCCGGCGCCCTTTTCCATGACGCACCCCGACAACAAGGCCTCGCAGCGCGTCGCCGAAAAGCTTGGCGCGGAGCGCTGCGAAGACATGATGTTTGAAGGGCGGCACTCTTGGGTCTACCGGCACAAGGTGCCCGATGACGCGCAGTGGGAGCGCCGCTCATGAGGGCCCTGTCATGACGCGCTACGATTTCACCATCCCGACGCTGGAAACCGAGCGGCTGATCCTGCGCGGCTGGCGCGAAGAGGATGCGCAGCCCTACGCCGCCTTTTACGCAGACGCGGAGAACACCCGCTATGTCGGCGGCCAGCTGACCGAGCACGAAGTCTGGCGGCTCGTCGCGCAGCGCATCGGCCAATGGTACCTGCGCGGCTGCGGCATGATGGTGGTCGAAGAGAAGGCAAGCGGCGCCTTTGCCGGCTATTGCGGCCCGCACTTCCCGCAGGGCTGGCCTGAGCCCGAGATTGGCTGGGGCTTTCTGCCGGCGTTTCGCGGCAAGGGCTACGCGACCGAAGCGGCCCGCGAATCTCTGCGCTACGCCTACGAGGTGCTTGGCTGGCAGACCGCCATGAGCCTGATCGACGAGGGCAATGGGCCATCTGAACGCGTCGCTCTGCGCCTTGGTGCCACCTATGAGAGCACCCAAACCGTGACCGATTTTACCGCGCGGGTGTTTCGGCACCTGCCCCCGTCCCAATTTCTGAATAGCTGAACGAAGAGGAACTGACCTATGGCTATCAAACTGCGTCTCGCCCTTGGCGGGTCGAAAAAGCGCCCCTACTACTCCATCGTTGCTGCCGATGCCCGCGCCCCGCGCGATGGCCGCTACATTGAGAAGATTGGCAGCTACAATCCGCTGCTGCCCAAAGACAATGACAACCGTGTCCAGCTGAACACCGAGCGTGTGCAGCACTGGCTTTCGGTTGGTGCCCAGCCGACCGACCGAGTGCTTCGCTTCCTTGATGAAGCTGGCCTTGCCAAGCGTCCGGCGCGCAACAACCCCAACAAGGCCGAGCCCGGCGCGAAAGCCAAAGAGCGCGCTGAAGAGCGGGCTGAAAAAGAGCGTATGAAGGCCGAGGCGGAAGCTGAAGCTGCGGCAGCCGAAGCTGAAGCACCGGCAGAAGAAGCGCCAGCTGAAGAGGCTCCGGCCGAAGAAGCGCCGGCTGAGGAAGCCCCCGCCGAAGAGGCTTCTGCTGAAGAGGCTGCGGCTGAAGAAGAGAAGGCAGAGTAAGGCCTTTTATGCCGGAGGCCGGCTCCGATCCGTTCATTGTGCTCGCCCGCGTCGGCGCCCCCAACGGGGTGCGCGGCGCGGCGCGGGTCAAGCTGTTCGGCGAGGACGCAAGCGGCCTTACAGCCTACGGCCCGCTTCGGCGCGCTGATGGCAAGGGGACGCTGCGCGTTCTAAGCTTGCGTCCCGGCAAGACCCCCGACATGGTGGTTGCGACCTTTGAGGGCGTCGATGGCCGCGATGCTGCGGCCGCCCTTAATGGGGTGGAACTCGGCCTACCGCGTTCGGCGCTGCCCGTGCCCGACGATGAAGACGATTTCTACCACGCCGATCTGATCGGCCTTGAGGTGCGCCTCACCGATGGCGCCCGCTTCGGGTCGATCCTGCAGGTCGCCAATTATGGCGCCGATGATCTTCTCGATGTGAAGCCAGACCGCGGCGGGCCGTCCGTTCTGGTGCCCTTCACCAAGGCGATCGTGCCCGAGGTGCGGCTCGCAGATGGCTATGTGACCGTCGATGCGCCCGAGGGGTTGCTCGACCCTCCCGGTGCCAAGCCGGACGAGGCGGGCGATGTTTAAAGCGTCTGTCTTCACGCTCTATCCTGACATGTTCCCCGGCACGTTGGGCATGGCGCTTGCGGGCAAGGGGCTTGCCGATGGCGCCTGGTCGCTTGACGTGCACAACATCCGCGACGCGGCGACCGACAAGCATCGCTCGGTGGATGACACACCGGCGGGCGGTGGCGCAGGCATGGTGCTGCGGGCGGATGTGCTGGCGCGCTCGCTCGACACCCATTTGGCCGCCGATGACCCCTGGCCCAAGCTTTTGATGTCGCCGCGCGGCACGCCGCTGACCCAAACCATGGTGCGCGACCTCGCTTCTGGCCCTGGGGCCGCGATTGTGTGCGGGCGGTTCGAAGGCGTCGATGAGCGGGTGATCGAGGCGCGGGGCCTTCGCGAGGTGTCCATCGGAGACTATGTGCTCTCTGGCGGCGAGGTTGCCGCCCAAGTGCTGCTCGATGCCGTGGTGCGGCTTCTGCCGGGCGTCATGGGCAACGATGCATCGGGCACCCAGGAGAGCTTTGAAACCGGCCTCTTAGAGCACCCGCACTTCACCCGCCCGGTTGAGTGGGAGGGCCGCCAGATCCCCGAAATTTTACGTTCTGGGGACCATAAGAGGATCGAGGCTTGGCGCCGCGCTCAGGCGGAAGCCCTTACCCGGGCCCGGCGCCCGGATATTTGGGCCAAGCGCGATGCTTAGAGCGATGGCGCACTTTTTGGTGCAACATCCGCTGGCGCTGATGCTCGTCTCAGTGACGGTCTACAGCTTCTTCCCGCTGATGGGCGATCTGGGCGGCGATGCAGGCCATCCTTTGATGTTCATTGGCATTGCCCACATCGCGTCCCTTGCCGCTTACCTGGTTGCAGTGTGGCTCTACCAAGCGAACCCAAACACCAAGGGTGGGTGGGAAGCGCTTGTCCAGCTGGCCCGCGTCCCACGTGTTCTGAAGCTCTCCGCGCTCGATGGGGTCATCAATTTCGGGGCTCACGCGGCGCTGTTTGCGTCTTTCACCTTCATCTTCCCGGACCTGGCGACGGTGATTTACGAAGCCTGGCCGGTCGTGGGTATGGTCATCGTCGCTGTGCTGCTTAGCGGCACGATGGTCCCCTTGTCCGGTCGCCAGGTTCTTCTCGCGGTCATGGCGTTCTTGGGTTTGGCCGTCATGGTCGCCAGCGAGTTTGGCGCTTGGTCAGCGTTTGAAGACCCGACCACCGACACCTGGATCGGTCTCAGCCTCGCTGTTGTCGCTATGGGCGCGATGTCCGTCAGCTCGGCATTGGCCGTTCGAATTGATGCGTTAGCGGAAGCGGCCTTTGGTGCGGGGACAACAGGCACCGGTTCGCCGGAAATGGCGTCCGATACCAAGAGCTTCTTTCCAACGCTCGCGGTCTCCGTTTTCATCAAGGCGTTTAGCGTTCTTGTGTTTGCGGTGGCCCTACCGTTCTTGATTGCGAACAGCCCCGATACCCGGCTAACGGCCGATCAGATCGCGCTTGCGGTCGGCACCGGCGTCCTGATCATCAGTATCGGCTCGGTGAGCTTTCGGGCGGCGCTGCTTTGGAGCCGGCGGGCTGACTACACGGTGCTGTTTTACCTAAGCCCCATCGTTTCGGTTTTTCTGCTCTATGCGTTCAACCGCGCCGAAGTCAGCGAAGCCGCGATCCTCGCGCTCATCGTTGTTGTCAGCGCCAACCTTTTGCTGCGCGTGCGCGTCGATCAGACGTACGGGTTCCTGGCGACGTTCCTGACCTTATCAGCCTGCGCACTGTTCGTGTTTGTCACCGAGCCGGTTCAACTGGACCGGTTGCTCCCTCAAGCCAACCTGGTGGACTTGGTCAGCGTCCCGTTGGGCATCGTTGGCATTCTGGCGGCCTTTATGCTCAGCCGCATTGCCCAAAACCGGCAGCAGCTCGAAGTGCGCTTGGTTGAGCTCTGCCGTAAGGCGGGCAACGACATCGCCATAAAGCGCGCACTGTTTGAAGTGGTGATGGCGCGTGGCGCGGCATCCGCCAAACGTTGTGCGCAGACCTTGGAGAGTGCATGCAAGGAATGGAACCAGCGCCAGCGCGACGGACAGGCAGACCGCCTCGACATCGATTTACCTGGTCTGCGCGTCCAGCTTCTGCCGTCTATCGCGTTTGGCGAAGCGTTGGTTTTGTGGACCCTGGCTGCATTTGTCGGGTTGGTTCTGCTGGTCTTCCGCGCCGACAGTTATGTCGGCGACCTGCTGGCTATCTTCATTCCGTCCACGCTCGCGTATCTTTGTGTGCAGGCAACGAACGAACGTGATGATCGCCGCGTTCGCAAAGTCGGTGCCTTGATGGGCGAAGGCGTCGTGGAACCGCCCAGAGACCGCACGATGGAGGCCTATCTGGCGGGCGCGATCATCGTCGCTTTGTACGGCGTGAACATATGGCTGGCGCTTGAGCGCCATGGGGCGGTGGACTTGATCGTCGCCCCTTCCGGCTTGGCTCGTTAGCCACTCGACAAGTCCCAATAGCTCGTGTATGCGACACCTCGCGTTTGGCGTTGCTGCCAACCCGATATGAAACGGCTCGTGCATTGGCCAGCCAATGGCCAGTAGGCGGATCCCGCCATCACCGACGAGCCCACCGCGAACACGCATGCATCCCGTGGCCTCCGAGCGCCCTCCGGCGCCGGCCCTTGTGATGCCTCTGGATTGTGACATGGAGATCAGCCGATGAACCTCATCGCTGAACTGGAAAAAGAACACGCCGCCGAATTGGAGGCGAAGCGCCCGATCCCGAAATTTTCGACCGGCGACACGCTTAAAGTGAACGTCCGCGTGACCGAAGGCACCCGTACCCGTGTGCAGGCCTATGAAGGCGTGTGCATCGCGCGGTCTGGTGGTGGCCTCAATGAGAGCTTCACGGTGCGCAAGATCTCGTATGGCGAAGGTGTGGAGCGTGTGTTCCCGCTGTACTCGCCGCTGCTTGAGAGCATCGAAGTGATCCGCCGCGGTAAAGTGCGCCGCGCGAAACTGTACTATCTGCGCGACCGTCGCGGGAAATCGGCACGTATCGCCGAGGCCACCAACGCGCGTGCCCGGACCCTCAATGATGAGGTCCGCGCTGAGATCGCCGCTGAAAAAGCTGCCGCTCAGGCTGCAAAAGACGAAGCCAAGCGGGCCGAAGCCGCTGCTAAGGAAGCCGAAGCAGCTGCAGCCGCTGCCGAAGCGGAAGCCGCAGAGGCTGGTGAGGCCAGCGAAAGCTAGGCCGAGCGCCAAGCTGAACGTTCAAAGGGCGGTCCATGGGGCCGCCCTTTTTTATGTGTGCGCCCGCAGGCGCTCGAGCGCGAGGTGCTGAAGCAGCAGGATCGTTTTAGCGTCGATGATCTCGCCATTGGCGATCATCGCGAGCGCTTCATCGAAGGGTACGTGCAGCACTTCGATGTCCTCGCCCTCATCCTTATGGCCACCACCTTCTGCTACCTTCTCGGTTCGCGAATAGGTGCCGACAAACAGCGCGAGCCGTTCGGTGACGGAACCGGGCGAGGAGAACGGCGTTGAGACCAGGTGCAGCGCTGTTGCCGCATAGCCCGTCTCTTCGAGAAGTTCCGCGCGCATGCGGCTGACGGCATCGGCTCCATCAAGCTTGCCGGCGGGCACCTCGATGAGAAACGGTCTGTCGCCACGCACCTGTGCTGGCAGGCGGAACTGGCGGGTCAGCAGAACGGTATCCGCGTCTGGGTCGTGGAGCAGGCAGGCGGCGCCATCGCCGCGATCATAAGCTTCGCGGACCTGCCGCTCCCAGCGCCCGTCGGCGTGCTGATAGTCGAACGTGTAGCGCGTCAGGTGGCCCCAACTTTCGGCCAGAAGGGTCTCGCTAACAGGACGGAAGCGGCTTTGATCAGACATTGTCGGAAGGTCTTTACGCGCCGGTGGCCCCGCCTGTGCGGGGCCGTGGCGCATGTGTGGTTGGACTTAGCAGCGAACGATGCGGTAGGTGCCGTCGCCGTTGGAAATGGCGCATTGGCTCAACGCGGCATTGCGGGCGAACAGGGCGCCCGCCGTTGCGCCCGCCGCCCCGGCAACCACAACCCAGCCAGCGCTGGCGCCCAAAGCGGCTGCAGTGACCGCGCCAAGGCCTGCGCCCACAGCGCCGCCGAGCAGTGTTGCCTGGTCGACCTGGCTGACGGATTGGCACCCAGAAATCGCGAGGGCAACGGTCGCGGCGAGAACCGCGGCCGAGGCTGTGTGCCGCTTGCGCCGGGTGGGGCTTTGCGCGCGGCGCGGGGCGAGTGTCGTCATGAGAGACTCCTTGTGTCTCAAGCGTGGTGCGGATCCTTTGTGTCCGATCGTGGCCGGCTTGTTGCTCTTATTTCTTACCAGCTCCCGGGACGTTTGGCGGCGTGGTGGACGGCGCGTTGATGTCGCGCACCGACAAGGTGGCAGGCGCATTGCCCACATAGCTGAAGGTGCCGAGCCAGACCTGGTACTCGCCCGCCTCGGCCCCGTTGAGCGTGACCAGCGGATTGAAATCCCCGCCCGAGTCATCGTCGCAAACATAGGTGCCCGAAGGGGTGCGGATGGCGAGCGTGGTGTCTTCGGCTGAGCGCACGGTCATCTCGATATCGAGACCACCCTGGGTGACATTGGTGATGAAGTCTGGCTGGACGGCGACATAGCCTCCGCAGCTTTCTTCAAGCACCGTGTAGGCGTCGAAGGACCCGCCTGCGAGAAGTTCGAAATCTTGCCGTGCCAGGCCGGAGGCAACATCCACCCGCGTCGTTGCGCCGGGGGGCAGCTCCTTGGTGTCGACAATCTCGGTGATGGCGAGCGTCGCGTTTGGCGTGCTGCCGTCAGCAGAGAAAGTGCCGATATAGACCTCGTAGCTGCCCGAAGCCGGGGCCGCGAGGGCCACGGATGGGTTGAGGCCGTCAAAGTCATCATTGCACAGGACCGAGCCATCGGGCGCCCGCACGACGATGGTCGTGTCGGCGTCGGCGGTGACGTAGAAGCGGAGAGGGAAGTCGCCATTGGTGTAGTCGAGGGTGAAGTCCGGCGCGTTCGCCACTGATCCGACGCAGCTAAGGTCGAAGGTCGAGGCCTCCACTGTTCCGCCAGCTGCCAAGACCGTGGTGAACGGATCGGGCTCAAAGCCCGCGGTTAGCGCGGTTCGGGTGATGGCGCCTGGCGGCTGGGCCTTCGCGGCGGCTTCCTCGATGGTCAGCGTGGTGGCTGGAAACCCGCCATCGGCGGCAAACGTGCCGACCCAGATCGCGTAAGGGCCCGAACGGGCGCCGGGGATCATCAGCCCTGGGTTAAGATCGGTGAAATCGTCGTTGCACAGGATGGCGCCATCCGGCGTGATCACCGTCATGGTCGTGTCTTCGTCCGAACGCGCGGTGATCCGCAGATCGGCGTCACTTGTCAGGTTGACGACATAGTCCGGCGCTTCGGCGATGAAGCCGTTGCAGCTCCCATCGAGTTCGAACGCGTCGGTCTCGCCACCGGCCTGTATCTCGATCGAATGGCTGCCGAAGCCCGCCGCCAGGTTCACCGAACCGAAGGCCGGCTCCAGCTGGGCGCGCGGCGGGACGGCAAAGGGGTTGATCGGCGCGGCGCCACCGTCTGACGAGACCGTCAGCGTGGCATTGGGATAAAAGTCGTTCTCGATGGCGGCGAAGGTGCCAACGAACACGGCATAGGCACCGGCGGGGGCGTTGCCGATGGTCAGCCCCGGGTTGAGGTCGACATCATCATCGTTGCACGAGGTGACACCATCGGGGCCAACGATCACCAAGGTGGTGTCCGCGTCGGAGGCAACGTCGAAGCGCAAGGTACCGCCGCTATGGTTGAGCACATAGTCCGGCACTTCGGCCACGAAGCCGGCGCAGTTGCTGTTGACCGCAAACGCATCGACGGGCCCGCCCGCTTGCAGTTCGAGCACCTGGGGTTCCGCCAGACCGGCGGGCAGATCGATGGTGCCGAAGGTGGGGGTGCCGGCAACGCTAAAGCCGCCCGCATCGACCGGCGGGGGCGTGCCATTGGGGTCTACCGGAATGGTGCCGCTTGCCTCGCCAATATAGATATCGGCGTCGGGATCGGTGTTGTTTTGGATCGGTTCGAACGTGCCGACCCAAACCGCAAACGCGCCGCTTACCTGGCCTGAAATGGTGACTTGCGGGTCGAAGCCGTCGAAATCATCGTTGCAGTACAGCTGGCCATCGGGGGCCTGGACCACGATGGTTGTGTCTTCGTTCGATGACGCGCCGATCGCCAGGTCCGCGCCGCCTGGATAGGTCAAGGTGAAGTCGGGCGCTTCGGCGATGAAGCCATTGCATTGCGCGCCGAAATTGGTGGCGTCGATATCGCCCCCGGCCTGAATGGTGATGCTGAGCGAGCCGAACCCTGCACCCAAATCCTCCGACCCGAAGGTTGGTGTCAGGCCAGCGTCTTGCGCGACGCCCGTCGAGGCCATGCCCAACGCAAGCGCGGCCAGCGCGGTGCTCGTGACAAGGCGCTTGCCTGCGGGCGTGATGAAGAATTTCGGCATGATGTCCCCCTAAAAACAGTGCCAGACGATGGTTTCGCTTCAGGCGAGCCGTTCAAGGCGGGCAACCAGGTCTATGCGGCACAGCGTACGCTTCGCCGACACCGATTGTCCACCGGCGGCGACGGTCGAGCCCCATGGGTTTAGGGGCCCAGCGTGGTGGGTCTGTGACGGATATCACACCTGCCGGCCTTGCCCGTTGCAAGGCTGCAAAAATGCCGGTATTCCGAGCGCTTCCAACGCTTTGCAGATAGGATTGCCCGATGACCGGTTCCGCCGCGCCGCGCACGATGTACGACAAAATTTGGGACGACCATCTGGTCCACACCCAGGAAGACGGCACGTCGCTTCTGTATATTGATCGCCATCTTGTCCACGAGGTCACGAGCCCGCAAGCGTTTGAGGGTCTGCGGATGACGGGCCGCACGGTCCGGGCGCCCGAGCGGACGCTGGCTGTGGTCGACCACAATGTGCCGACGTCTGATCGCTCCAAGGGGATCGATGATCCCGAAAGCGCTTTGCAGGTCGACACATTGGCCAAGAACGCTGCCGAGTTTGGCGTGGAATACTATTCCGAGGTCGATATCCGCCAAGGCATCGTCCACATCGTCGGGCCGGAGCAGGGCTTCACCTTGCCGGGCATGACGATCGTGTGCGGCGACAGTCACACCTCAACGCATGGCGCGTTTGGCGCGCTGGCCCATGGCATCGGCACGTCGGAGGTGGAGCATGTGCTCGCCACGCAGACACTGATCCAGAAGAAGGCCAAGAACATGCGCGTCACCGTCAACGGTGCGCTGCCCGCTGGCGTGACGGCGAAGGACATCATCCTCGCCATCATCGGCGAGATCGGCACCGCTGGCGGTACCGGCTCGGTGATCGAATATGCTGGTGAAGCCATTCGCGCGCTTTCGATGGAAGGGCGGATGACCGTCTGCAACATGTCGATTGAAGGCGGCGCCCGCGCTGGCCTGATCGCGCCCGACGAGAAGACCTACGAGTACATCATGGGCCGCCCGCGCGCGCCCAAGGGTGCGGCGTGGGAGATGGCGAAAGCCTATTGGCAGACCCTGCCGACCGATGAGGGCGCGCATTTCGACCGCGAAGTCGTGCTCGATGCTGGCAACCTGCCGCCAATCGTCACCTGGGGCACGAGCCCAGAAGATGTGATCTCGGTGACCGGCGCCGTGCCGGACCCCGCGCAGATCGAAGACCCGAACACCCGCGCCTCCAAGGAGCGCGCGCTGGCCTATATGGGCCTCGAAGCGGGCACCAAGATCACCGATATTCGCCTCGACCGGGTGTTCATCGGCTCATGCACCAACGGCCGGATCGAAGACCTGCGTGAGGTTGCCAAAGTGGTCAAAGGCAAGAAGGTTGCGGACACGCTGTCGGCGATGATCGTGCCGGGCTCTGGCCTTGTGAAGCAGCAGGCCGAGCAGGAAGGGCTCGACACCATCTTCACCGAGGCGGGCTTTGATTGGCGCGAGCCGGGCTGCTCGATGTGCCTGGCGATGAACGCAGACAAGCTGTCACCGGAAGAGCGCTGCGCCTCGACCTCGAACCGGAACTTTGAAGGCCGCCAGGGCTTCAAGGGCCGCACGCACCTTGTCTCGCCAGCGATGGCCGCCGCGGCGGCGATCCACGGGCACTTTGTGGACATTCGGGAGGGGTAGGCGCGCACCTTAAGACCAAGCCCACACCGCAGGGCCGTCATCTTCGGGCTCAACCCGAGGATCCATCCCTATGGCGAAACGCGATCGTCCCAGCTGAAGATTAGCGCTGGATCCCGGCTCAAGGCCGGGATGACGATTGGTGTTGAGGCAGGTTTGGATAATCAAAAAGGCCGGGCAGATGCCCGGCCTTTTGCATTTTTAGTGGCGTAAAGCTTGCGCTTCGGGCGGCTGGTAGCCGCCCTCAACGTGCGCTTTGCGCTAGAGCGCGGAGCGGACCGCGTTTGCCACGTCTTCTGAGACCCAAGCGGTCCAGACGTCTTCGCGGGTGCGCAAGAACTCTTCTTCGCGGGTGCGCAAGAACTCTTCGGCAGCCTCATCGGCTTCCACATCGTTCTCCTGCATGTACAGGAGCGCTTCGGAGACCATCTGGCCGGTGGTCGAGTATTCGCCCAAGAACTCCAGGACACCGGGTGCCTGAGCGGCAAACTCGGCATTCGCCATGATCTCAACTTCGATCGTCGGATAGGCGGTTGCGGCCATGCCGGCGGCATCTTCGGGCGTGTCGGTGTTCACGAACGCGTCCCAGGTCGCCTGGTCGAAGTCCGGCTCATCGAGCATGATCACATCATTGCCGACCTTACCGAGCACCCACGTCGGGCCCCAGTAGTAGAAGACGATTGGGCGTTCGCGCAGAACGGCCGACTCGATGGCCGCAGCGAGGGCGCCACCTGTGCCAGGGCGGAAGTTGGTGAAGGTCTCATCCAAGCCGTAGGCGTACAGTTTGCGCGAGTTGACTTCCTCGCACGACCAGCCGGCGATGCAATTGTAGAAGCGGCCCATTTCCGGGTCTTCGGGGTCTTCAAAGACCGAGGCGAAGTCGCCCAGTTGCGCAACGCTGGTGAGCCCGGCGGCGGGTGCATCGTCGCCTTCAACCACATAGCGGGGCACGAACCAGCCTTGGATGGCGTCGGGGTAGGACTGGCCCACTTTGACGATCGTGCCGTTGGCGGATTCTTCCTCGAACCTATCGATCACGTTGGGACGCCAGATCTCCATGGAGATGTCGATGTCGCCGCGTGCAAGGCCTTCGTTCAGGGGAATGGTTGAACCGGGGATGACATCCGTCGAGCAGCCATAGCCCTCTTCAAGGATGAACTGCGCCACGCGGTTGTGGAACTGGGCCGACGCCCAATCGTAATCGCCAAAAACGATGTCGCGGTCGATGTCGCAGGCCTGCGCCGTGGCAGGTGCAACCATGCCCGCGCCAGCGCTCGCCAGTACAGCAACGCCGGTGCTAAGAATAAGGTGACGAAACTTCAAGAATACTCTCCCTTGTCGAGTGATTAGTCCAGATATCTGGCATTTCGTTCTCGAATTTCCGACAGAATACCTGAGGCGCAAATGCCTCACTGCATTGGCGCGCATCCCTGTTTCACCTGTCGGATCGGGTGCAGAACCTAACGGTTGGCAGGATCATGTCAACCGCAACCCCGTTCAACACACGGATAATGCTTGCCGCGCATTCACGCCGTAGGGGAAAGTCGCACGATGCGCTTTGACGACATGGTAACCGCCTTGCGCTAAGATGACGCCATGACACAGGTGGCTGAAACCGGGCCGTCGCCAGGCCTTAATCCCGACACGCGCTTTGCGGGTTGGATCAGCCATTTGCGTGCCGAACGGCGGCTGTCGGAGGCAACCGTTAACGCCTACAGCACTGATGTTATGGGGTTTTTACAGCATCTTCTGGCTGGCAGTGGCAGCCCGCTGCCGCGCCTACAGACGCTCAAGCCGGCCCACATCCGCCGCTACCTCGCCGCGCGGGTGGAAGAGGGCGCGTCGGCCCGCACGCGGGCGCGCAACCTCGCTGCGATCCGCTCCTATCTGACCTATATGGAAGCGGAAGGCTTGGCGCAGGCTGCTCCGGCGCGCGCCGTCAAAACGCCCAAACAGCCCGAGCGCTTGCCTCGGCCCGTGGCTGCGGATGCCGCGCTCAAAATGGCGCGCGGCGAGGCCGATGACCTCGAAGCCGCGCCCTGGATCGTGGCGCGCAACGCGGCGGTTTTTGCGCTGATGTATGGATGCGGCCTGCGCGTCTCAGAGGCGCTGTCGTTGACCCCGCAAACCGCGCCGCGGCCAGAGACGGGCACGCAAAGCCTGCGCATCACCGGGAAGGGCGGCAAGACGCGGCTGGTCCCGGTTCTACCGGTGGTGGCCGAGGCGTGTGAGCGCTATCGCGGCCTGGTGCCCTATGCGCTTGTGGGCGATGAACCCTTTTTCCGGGGCGCCCGTGGCGGGCCGCTCGATCAGCGTATCGTGCGCCGTGTGACCGAGATCGCCCGCGGCAGGCTAGGCCTGCCCTCCTCGGCCACGCCACACGCTTTGCGCCATGCGTTTGCGACGCATCTGCTGGCCGCTGGGGGTGACCTGCGGACCATCCAAGACCTGTTGGGCCATGCCAGCTTGTCGACCACGCAGGTTTACACCCGCATCGATGCTGATGCGCTTCTCAGCCGGTACCGCGCTGCGCATCCGCGCGCCCGCCTTGAGGAGGGTTGAGTGATGCGAGCCCTGATCGCGGTTTTGCTCAGCGGCTTCATCCTTGGCGCCGGCCCCGCGCAGGCGCAGTCGACGCCTGCCGCTGAGCCTTCACTATGGTGCCGCGTCGCCGGTGAAACCATCTGGAGCGTCGCCCGGCCAGCCCAAAACGCGGTTGCCGAGGTCACGCTTGAGCTGGGCTGCCGGCAGGGCGATCTCATCTCCGTGCGGGTGAAGGCCGATACCCGCTGTGGCAGGGCCTTGTGCACCTGGAACTGGGCCGAGATGACCGCCGTTGATGGCACGGCCCTTGTGGCGGTGTTTCAGACCTTCTCCGCGACGCGCACCATGCGGCTGAACCTTGATGGCGAGAGCCTCAGCGTGATCGTTGAGAACGCCTACAATCAGCCCGATCGCGCTAGCGATGGCATGCGGGCGATCCTCAGCCGCGACTAGTTGACGGGGCCAGTGGTCCCGGGCGCCGACGCGCCGGCCTGCGGTGCGGTCTTTAGCGGCGCGATCTTCAAGCTGGTCAACCGGTTGCCCTGTCGGCGCAGCACGTTGAAGCGGAAGCCGTGGAAGGTGAAGGCCTGGCCGCGTTCCGGGATCAGCCGCGCCTCGTGGATCACAAGGCCCGCGATGGTGGTCGCGTCATCATCGGGCAGGTCCCAATCCATCACCCGGTTGAGGTCGCGGATGGGCACCGAGCCTTCAGCGACCACCGAACCATCGGCCATTTTGCGCACGCCTTCCGCTGAGATGTCGTGCTCGTCGGCAATGTCGCCAACGATCTCTTCAAGGATGTCTTCGAGGGTGATGAGCCCTTGCACCTCGCCATACTCGTCGACGACGAGGGCGATATGCGCCTTGCGTTTGAGGAAGGCGTTGAGCTGCGCCTGTAGCGTCGTGGCGTCGGGGACGAACCAGGGCGATTGGGCGATCTCGGTCACGTCCACCTTGGCCGCGTTGTCGGCGCGGTGGAGTGCGCGCAGCACATCCTTGGCATGGACCACGCCGACAATGTTGTCGGACCGGTCCTTCCACAGTGGGATGCGCGTGTAGGGGCTGGCGAGGATCTCATCGATAATTTCGGCGTTCGGCCTATCGATGTCGATCGACTGCATTTTGGTGCGGTGGATCATGACGTCTGAGACCTCAAGCTCGTGCAGGTCCAAAACGCCGCCAAGCCGGTCGCGGTCGTCTTTGACCACGGCGCCTTCCTGGTGGAGGAAGTCGAGCTGGCCGCGAATTTCTTCATGCGCCGACAGGACCGCCTGGTCCGTCATGTCGATCCCGAACGGGCGCAGCATGGCGCGGATGAGCCACTGCACGGCGGCAGTGATCGGTGCAAACACCGCAACGACCAGGCGTACCGGCAGAGCGACGGTGGTGGCAAACCGGTCGGTGTTGGAGATCGCGATGGTTTTCGGCATCACCTCGGCGAAGATGAGCACGAGCGCCGTCATGATGATGGTGGTGTAGACCAGCCCGGCGTCGCCAAACAGCGAGGTGAACAGCGTGGTCGCCAGCGCCGAGGCGAAGATGTTCACCAGGTTGTTGCCCAGCAGCATGGCGCCGATAAGCCGCTCACGATCTTCGGTCAGCTTGGCGACGATGCTTGCGCGTTTGTCGCCGGATTTGGCTCGAGAGAGCATGCGCGGCCGCGAGACGGCCGTCAGCGCCGTTTCGGAGCCCGAAAAAAAACCTGACATGGCGAGCAGGAAGAGGATCGCCAGACCGGTAATCCAGATATCGGTGATCAGCATGGTGTGTCGCTAAGCGTGGTTGCTGTTAGGCGGAGGCCAGTGTTTGGGACAGGAAGTCGTGCAGGGCGGCTTCGGAGACATCTTTGGCGATGAAGCTGCGGCCGATGCCTTGGGTCAGGATGAAGGTCAGCGTGCCGCGCGAGACTTTCTTGTCCTGCTTCATCGCCTCGATGAGCGCCTCGACGGTTGGGGTGAAGCCCGGCACCGCACCGATGTGGGTCGGCATGCCGAGCCCATCAAGGTGCCGGACCACGCGCTCAACATCCTGGCCGGGGCAGTGGCCGAGATGGTGCGAGAACCGGTGTGCCAGCACCATGCCGATGGAGACGCCCTCGCCATGGACCAGCTTATCTGGGTCATAGCCGTTGAGCGCCTCGATGGCGTGCCCAAAAGTGTGGCCAAGGTTCAGCAATGCGCGGCGCCCGCCCTCGCGCTCGTCGGCGGCAACCACGCGGGCTTTGGCTTCGCAGGAATGGGCGATGGCCTGCGCGCGGATGGCTTCATCGCCGGCGATCAGTGCGGCGGCGTTGACCTCGAGCCACTCGAAAAAGGGCGCGTCATCGATCAACCCGTATTTCACGATCTCGGCATAGCCCGCCCGCAACTCGCGGTCTGGTAGCGTGTGCAAGGTGCTGGTGTCAGCCAGCACCAGAGCGGGTTGATGAAACGCGCCGACAAGGTTTTTGCCATGGTGCGTGTTGATCCCCGTCTTGCCGCCGACGGATGAGTCCACTTGGGCCAACAGGCTGGTGGGCGCTTGCACAAAGGCCATGCCGCGCCGCGCGATGGCGGCCGCAAAGCCCGCAAGATCACCGATGACGCCGCCGCCCAGCGCGATCACAAGGTCGCCGCGCTCCAGCTTCGCTTCGAGGATGGCTTCGGTCGCTTGGCGGATACCATCCCAGCTCTTGGTGCCCTCGCCCGGCGGCAGCACCAGAGCGGTATGATCGATTGCGGAGGCTGTAAGGCCCGCTTCAAGCCGGGCCAGGTGGGCAGCGGCGACCCGCTCGTCACTGATGATCAGTACGCGCGCCGACGGTGCGATGGCGGCAACATGCTTGCCTGCCTCCTCAAGCAAGCGCGGCCCGATAAGGATATCGTAAGCGCGCTCGCCCAGCGGCACGTGGACGGTGCGGGTCTCGCTCATCAGGCCGTGGGGCCCAGCAGGTGCACGCGCATGGCGGACAAGCAGGCCTTGACCACATCGCTATGGGCTTGGTCGCGCGAGGGCACGCACAGATCCGCCAGCGCATAGTTCGGCTCGCGCGTCTCGATCAGCCGCCGCATGGTTGCTTCGGGATCGGGCGTTTGCAGCAGCGGCCGGTGCGATTTGCGGCGCACCCGCGCCATCAGGGTTTCAAAGTCGGCTTTGAGCCAAATCGAGAGGCTGGCCTTTTTGACCTCGTCGCGGGTGGCAGTGTTCTCGAAAGCGCCACCGCCGAGCGAGATCACGCGCGGGCCGTCGTGTAGCAGGCGGGCGATCACCTTGCGCTCGCCTTCCCGGAAGTGCGCTTCTCCATGCCGTTCGAAGATCTCCGGGATGGTCAGGTTTGCAGCCTTCTCGATCTCATCGTCGGAATCGACAAAGGTCAGCTCAAGGGCTTGCGCAAGTCGGCGGCCAATGGACGATTTTCCAGCGCCCATCATGCCGACGATGACAATCGGGCGGTCGCCCAGCGCCGTGCGCAGGTCGTCAATTTCGTCTGCTGGCGCCAGATGGGTCTCCGGCGATGGGCTATTTGAAGGTGCGGGGGATGTCATGGTAGGTTTGATTAAGCGTTTTGCGGCACGCTGAAAAGCGCGATCCGTGCGAAAGGTAAGCTGGCGCACGCCCTGACACCGTCCATCTGCTTGACGACAGTTCGGCCCTGTGCCGGCTGACGCGCTGACTGAACCGATGCCAACCACTTTCCGCCTTCTGTTCCGGATTTGCGTCCTCGGCGCGCTTGTCACGGGTGCCATGTACGCGCTCGCCACCTATGTCGAGCCGACGCCGGAGCCGATCTCCATCCGCTTTCCCACCGAACGGTTCGAGTAAGCGGGGCCGGGTGGATGAGCGCGGGCGATATCACGCTGTTTCTCGATATGGTTGCGGTGGAGCGCGGAGCGTCGCCCAACACCATCTCTGCCTATCGGCGCGATCTCGAAGATTTTGCCGATGATTGCGATGGCCCGCTTGCACAGGCGACGACGGACGACATTAAAGCCTATCTCGCCCGGCTTGAGGCCAATGGCGCCAAGGCGTCGACTGCCGCCCGCCGGCTGTCGGCCCTGAAGCAGTTTTTCCAGTTTCTGTACGCAGAAGGCCTGCGGGACGATGACCCCGCTGAGCCGCTGCGCGGACCGAAGAAGCCCAAGCCTTTACCCAAAGTGCTCGACGAGCGCGCTGTTGATGCGCTGCTGACCGTCGCCAAAGAGCAAGGTGAGCAACCGGGCCTCAAACCCGCTGCGCGGATCAAAGCGCTACGCATGCGCGCGCTGCTCGAACTTCTGTACGCCTCCGGCATGCGGGTGACTGAGCTGGTGAGCCTACCGCGCTCGGCGGTTGCCAGTGGGGCTGAAGCCTTTGTCGTGCGCGGCAAGGGCGGGCGCGAGCGGCTGGTGCCTGTCACCCCCGTCGCGAGCGCGGCGGTGCGTAACTATCTTCAAGCGCTTGATGCCGACAAACGGCAGGCGCCATCGAAATTCCTGTTCCCCGCCGACAGTGCCGAAGGTCACCTGACCCGCCAGGCGTTCGCGCGTGACTTGAAGCTGCTGGGCGCGCAAGCGGGCCTTGATGCCAAAGCGCTGTCGCCGCACGTTTTGCGCCACGCCTTTGCCAGCCACCTTCTGGCCCATGGCGCCGATTTGCGGACGGTGCAGTCGCTTCTGGGTCACAAGGATATTGCGACCACGCAAATCTATACCCATGTGCTCGACGAGCGGCTGCACGGGCTGGTGGCTACCTGCCACCCGTTGGCCGAGAGCGAAGAACGCTTGCCTTGACTTGCAGCCCCTGAGGCCCCAAGGCTCGCCGCTCTTCCCGCCCACATGAGGCGGCCCCGATTGAGGCCCCAGAGTATGGCGCACGGCGCCGCGTGAGAGGCTATGCATACCTATCTCGATTTTGAAAAACCGGTCGCCGACCTTGAGGGCAAGGTCGAAGAGCTCAAAGCGATGCAGGCCGAAGACGCCGCTGTGGACGTGGGCGAAGAGATCGCCCGACTTGAATCCAAAGCGCAGCGCGCGTTGACCGATCTGTACGCCAAGCTGACCCCGTGGCAGAAAACGCAGATCGCGCGGCACCCCGACCGGCCGCATTTCAAAGCCTATACCCAGATGCTGTTCACCGATTACACGCCGTTGGCGGGCGACCGCGGCTTTGCTGACGATCACGCCATCCAGGCGGGCATGGCCCGGTTTGAGGGCCGCGCGGTGATGGTGCTCGGCCAAGAGAAAGGCGACGACACCGCGTCGCGGCTCAAACACAATTTTGGCATGGCGCGCCCCGAGGGCTACCGCAAGGCGGTGCGCGCGATGGAGCTCGCCGACCGCTTCGGTTTGCCGGTGATCAGCTTTGTCGACACGGCGGGGGCTTACCCAGGCATTGGCGCAGAAGAGCGCGGCCAAGCCGAAGCGATCGCCCGATCGACCGAAGCTTGCTTGGCGCTCACGGTGCCAACGATCAGCGTGATCATTGGCGAAGGTGGGTCCGGCGGCGCGATCGCGCTCGCGACGGCCAACAAGGTCTATATGCTCGAGCATTCGATTTATTCGGTGATCTCGCCGGAAGGCGCCGCCAGCATCCTGTGGCGCGATTCAACCCGCGCGTCTGAGGCTGCCTCGGCCCTGAAACTGACGGCAACCGATCTGACGGGCCTTCAGGTGATCGATGGCGTGATCGATGAGCCGTTGGGCGGTGCGCACCGCGATCCGGCACAGGCGCTCGCCAATGTTCGCGCACAGATCAGCGCGGCCTTTGCAGGTTTTGATGCCGTCGAGGCACCCGATTGGCGCGCGGATCGCCGCGCGAAGTTCCTCGCGATTGGCCGCCAGCTCGGCTGATCTGGCTGGTCGGTCTTGACCGGCCGCTAAGCTGGCGCGTTAACCGTGCTGCCAGTTGGTGCTTGCTGACGGCGCGGCGGCCTTGGCGCTGCCATGTTCGTGTGTCATCGCAGCATCAAACGGGCACAGTTTTCGGCAGGTTTGCCGCCAACACTTTTGCCGCTAGGGCCTTTGGTGTATCTGGGCGTTGGCAAATATGGTTGCAGCCGCTTCGGCGGCCGGTGTGGTAAACCTTTCGTAAGCTGGGCACGACACAATGGAACGTCTGAAAGCTTCTGTTTGTAGTGCGTCATGAAAGCAACCAAGCCTTCCACCACCTCTCTGTCTGATATGACGGGCGCGCGCCCCGGCCTTGAGCGGCGAACGCTTCTCAAAGTCGGCCTGCTTGCCAGCGCCGCGCCGCTTCTGGCTGCGTGTCAGTCAGAATATATGCCCAAGCATCTTGAGCCGCTGCCGTGGCGCCTGGTCTCCAAAATGGAGGCGCTCGGCGTTTCAGAAGCGAGCCCGGTGTTCATGCGCATCTTCAAGGAAGAGAGCATCCTTGAGGTTTGGAAAGAGACCGCTTCGGGCCGGTACATCCTGCTCGAAGAGTATGAGATTTGCACCTGGTCAGGTGCTCTGGGGCCGAAGTTCCAAGAGGGTGACCGCCAGGCGCCCGAAGGGTTCTACACCGTGCGCCCGGCGCAGATGAACCCGAACTCGTCGTTCTACCTGTCGTTCAACCTTGGCTTCCCCAACGCCTATGACCGTTCGCACGGCCGCACGGGGTCGCACTTGATGGTCCATGGCGCGTGCTCGTCTGCGGGCTGCTACGCGATGACCGACGAGCAGATCGCCGAGATTTACGCGCTGGCGCGCGACGCCTTTGAAGGCGGGCAACGGGCCTTCCAGGTTCATGCGTTCCCCTTCCGGATGACGCCGGAGAATATGGCGCGCCACGCCGACCATGAGCATTTCGCCTTCTGGCAGATGCTGCAGGAAGGCTATCAGCATTTCGAGGTGACGGGCTTCCCGCCACGCGTCGATGTGTGCGACCGGCGCTATATCTTCAACGCCGAAGCCGCCGGCCAGTTTGCCGCCGCCGAGCAGTGCCCAAGCTACACCACACCGCCGCAAATCAGCGATGCGGTGGCTATGGCGCAGGCCGAGCACCAGCAAGCCTTTGAGGTGGCACTGGCCGAGATCCGCGCCGAGCAGACGGTGCCCGCTTTGCTGCCCAACGACGCGCCGGCCATTGGCGGCGAGCCGACCGTGATGATCGCCGAGCCCGCCGCACCGCCGATTGCGCCGCTTGAGAGCGATGCTGCCTTGACCACGGCCTCGATCCCGACGGCCGAAGGGACCGGGGTTGAAGCGGCAAGCGCGTTTGCCGAGCCGCAAGCGCAGCGCAGCTTCCTTGATCGCGCGGGCTCCATGTTCGACGGGCTGTTCTCGGGCAACAGCAACTAACCGTGCCGTTTCTGAGCGTTGATGGCCGCAACGTCCATTTCACCGATAGCGGTGGGGATGGGCCGCCGCTGCTCTTTATCCATGCTTACACAACCAATGGCGGCCTGTGGGACGCGATGGTCGCGCGCTTTGCGCCGAGCTACCGCTGCATCACGTTTGATCTGCCAGGCCATGGCAAGTCCGACCCCGCGGAGCTGCCCGACGGCATCGCGTCGCTGGCGACCCTGACAGTGCAGGTGTTGGACGCGCTCGACATTGAGCGCGCGCATGTTTGCGGCCTTTCTATTGGCGGCATGGTTGCCCAGCATCTGGGTCTTGATCACGCCGCTCGCGTGCGCTCGCTGACGCTTGCTTGTGCAACCGACAAGCTGCCCGATGCCGCCGTCGCGCTGTGGGATGGCCGGCTGGAGGCTATTCGCACCAAGGGCCTGTGGGCGCAGATCCATGAATCGATGGAGCGTTGGTACGGCGATGGCATCATGGCGGGCTTTGGGCCTGCGGATCTCGACCCGATCGCGCGGATGATCGGCTCAACCACCGTCGCGGGCGCTGTTGCCTGCGGACTTGCCGTCAAGGCCCATGATGTGCGCGATCGCGTTTCTGGGATCACCGCCCCGACGCTTGTGATCGGCGCGGACAAAGACTTGTCCTTCCCGCTCGAACACCCTGAAGGTTTGGCGAGCCGGATCGATGGCGCCACGCTCGTGATCATCGAGAATGCGGGCCATCTGGCCGTTGTTCAGCAACCCGAAGCCTTTGGCGATGCGCTTGGCGCTTTTCTCGCGCGGCACTAACGATCTCGTTCATTGCCAGCTCGACTCTCGGCCACTAGCGTCGCGGCGGTGAAGACACGTTCCATCCTCCTTTTGATGACCGCCAGCATTTTCGCGATGAGCCTTTGGTTCGTCGCGGCCGCAGTGCTGCCGGGCATGACTACGGAGTTCGCGCTGTCGGCCGGCCAGCAAGCGGCTCTGTCGAGCGGTGTGCAAGGCGGCTTTGTCATCGGCGCTTTGTTTCTTGCGGTGACCGGTCTACCTGACCGGCTCGACCCACGCGTGGTGTTTTCGGTCTGCGCGGTACTCGCCGGCTTGGCCAATGCTCTATTGCTTGTGGTGCCGCTTGATGGCGCCACGGCGGTTGCTCTGCGCGTTGCGACCGGCGCTTTGCTGGCGGGCGTTTATCCTGTCGGTATGAAAATCGCCGTGGGTTGGGGCGCGAAGGATCGCGGGCTCCTAGTCGGCTTGCTCGTGGCCGCCGTCGCCATGGGTTCGGCATCGCCGCACGCGCTGGCGCTGCTCGGCGGTGCGGACTGGCGGTCGACTGTGATGTTGGCTTCGGCACTCTCCGTGGCGGCCGGCTTTCTGGTCTTCGGCGCGCGGCTAGGGCCGCACCACGCCCGCGCCGCGCGCTTCAACCCAAGGGCCATCCGCACCGCGTGGACCAACAGGGGCGTGCGCCTCGCGATCATCGGCTATCTGGGCCACATGTGGGAACTGTACGCGATGTGGGCGTGGATCGCCGTGATCGCCGCGGCGTCTTTTTCCGCGCAGATGGGTGCGGAAGCCGGTGCGCGCGTCGCGACACTCACCGCCTTTGGCGTCATCGCGCTTGGTTCGGTGGTTTGCATTCCGACCGGCTGGCTCGCCGACCGGGTCGGCAAGGCCCAGGTTGCCGGCGGCGCGATGCTGATCTCCGGGGCGTTCGCGCTGATCGCGGCGGTTACCTTTGGCGGGCCGCTTTGGGTCGTTATCCCGGTCTTGTTGATCTGGGGGGCGAGCGTGATCCCAGATTCCCCGCAGCTGTCAGCGCTTGTTGCCGACCACGCACCGGCCGATCAGGCGGGCAGCTTGCTGACCCTTCAAACCGCGCTGGGGTTCGGGCTCACCATGATCACCGTGCAAGCGGCGCCACTTCTGACAGCCCAATGGGGCTGGCCGACGGTGCTGGTTCTGATGGCTCTTGGCCCAGTCGTCGGGATCGCCGCGATGCGCGCGCTGATCCGGCTACCGGAAAAGCCCGCGCCCTAAACTGCGCCGTGGCAGTGCTTGTACTTTTTGCCTGAACCGCAGGGGCACAGTTCGTTGCGGCCGACCTTGCCCCAGGTTTCCGGGCGTTCGGGGTCGCGCTCAAGCGCTGGAACAGGCTCGCCGCGCAGCGCCGCCATTCCAGCGGCCGCGCGGGCCATGGCGGGCGAGAGCGGTTCGCCGCCGGGCATGCCTGGGTCGCCTGAGGGGGCAAGACCCGGCACATCGGCTGCGGTTGGCAATTCGGGCGGCGCCTCGGTGCGCACTTCGACGATCATCAGCTTCTGGGTGACGCTTTCGCGCAGGTTCGACAGCATCGCTTCGAACAGCTGGAACGCTTCGGTGCGATATTCTTGCAGCGGGTCGCGCTGGCCGTAACCGCGGAAGCCGATCACCGAGCGTAGATTATCGAGCGTGGCGAGATGCTCACGCCAGAGCCCATCGAGGGTTTGCAGCAGGATAGCGCGCTCAACCTGGCGCATCACATCGGGGCCGAACCGTGACACGCGCGAGGCGTAGGCTTCGTCGGCGGTGCGCTTGAGCCGCTCCATGACATCGTCTTCGGCGATGCCCTCTTCGTCGGCCCAATCGACGACCGGCAGATCGAGATTGAAGACCTCTTTCACCCGCTCTTGCAGGCCCTCGGTCTCCCACTGTTCGGGGTAGGCTTTTTCGGGGATATGCTCGGCGACCAGGTCCTCGATGACATCGTGGCGCATGTCTTTGACCGGTTCGGCAAGGTCTTCTTCTTCCATCAACTCAAGGCGTTGATCGAAGACGACCTTGCGCTGGTCGTTCATGACATTGTCGTACTTGAGCAGGTTTTTACGGATGTCGAGGTTGCGGGCCTCGACCTTCTGCTGGGCCTTTTCAAGCGCCTTGTTGATCCAGTTATGGATGATCGCCTCGCCCTCTTTGAGGCCGAGCTTTTGCAGTATGCCATCCATGCGGTCGGACCCGAAGATGCGCATCAGGTCATCTTGCAGCGACAGGAAGAACTTCGAGTGCCCGGGGTCGCCCTGGCGGCCAGAACGGCCACGCAGCTGGTTGTCGATGCGGCGGCTTTCGTGGCGCTCGGTGCCGACGACATAGAGCCCGCCCGCTTCGAGCGCTTCTTGCTTGAGCTTGGCCACTTCCTCGCGGATGGCCTGCGCTTTCGCGTCCTTCTCAGGCCCGTCGGCCACTTCGGCCAGCTCCTGGACGATGCGCATATCGGCATTGCCGCCGAGCTGAATGTCGGTGCCGCGGCCGGCCATGTTGGTGGCGATCGTCACCGCGCCCGGCACGCCGGCTTGCGCCACGATCAGCGCCTCTTGCTCGTGGAAGCGCGCGTTGAGCACCTGATGCGGGATGCAGGGGTTCTTGCCCTTCGCGGCCTTCACCTTTTCGCGCAGGTGCGCGGCAGCGCCGGACAGGTAGTTGGCGAACGCCTCTTCGCCCTTGCGCATGTCTTCGGCTTGCTCGTCGAGCTTGTCTGCGATCTCCGCGACGACCTTCTTGTCGGTCAGCATCTGCGAGAGAAGCTCGGACTTTTCGATCGAGGTGGTGCCCACAAGGATCGGCTGGCCGCGCTGGGCGCAATCGGCGATGAGCGCAACGATCGCGCGGTATTTCTCGTCGAAGGTTCGGTAGACTTCGTCGTCATCATCGATACGCGCCACCGGCACGTTGGTGGGGATCTCGACGACTTCGAGACCGTAGATTTCGCCGAACTCTTCAGCCTCGGTGGAGGCCGTGCCGGTCATGCCGCCAAGCTTGTTGTACAGGCGGAAATAGTTCTGGAACGTGACCGATGCGAGGGTCTGGTTCTCGGGGTTGATGGCAACCCGCTCTTTGGCTTCCAGCGCTTGGTGCAGACCATCGGAGAAGCGGCGGCCGGGCATCATGCGGCCGGTGAACTCGTCGATGATGACCACTTCGCCGTTGCGAACGATGTAGTCCTTGTCGCGCTGGAACAGTTTATGGGCGCGCAGCGCCTGGTTCATGTGGTGGACGACCTGGATGTTCTCCACATCGTACAGGCTGGTGCCTTCCTCGATCTGCCCGGCGCCGGCCAAAATCTCTTCGAGGTGCTCTGAGCCTTCTTCGGTGAAGTTGGCGCTACGCTGCTTCTCGTCGATCTCGAAATCATCATCGTTGAGCTGCCCGACCAGCGCGTCGATGGCGACGTAGAGTTCGGACTTGTCGGCCAGCGGGCCGGAGATGATGAGCGGCGTGCGCGCTTCGTCGATAAGGATCGAGTCGACCTCGTCGACAATGGCAAACCGGTGGGCGCGCTGCGCCATCTCGGTGCGCCGGTACTTCATGTTGTCGCGCAGATAGTCGAAGCCGAGCTCGTTGTTGGTGCCGTAGGTCACGTCGCACGCATAGGCGGCGCGGCGCTCTTCATCGGTCAGGCCGTGAACGATAACGCCGGTTGTAAGACCCAGAAAGCCATAGACCTGGCCCATCCAGGCGGCGTCTCGGCGGGCGAGGTAATCGTTGACCGTGACAACATGGACGCCCTGGCCTTCGAGCGCGTTGAGGTACACCGCCAGCGTTGCAACCAGGGTCTTACCTTCACCGGTCTTCATTTCGGCGATCTTGCCTTCATGAAGCACCATGCCGCCGATGAGCTGCACATCGTAATGGCGTTGGCCAAGCGCCCGCTTGGCGCCCTCGCGAACCGTCGCGAACGCTTCGGGCAGCAGCTTATCCAGGCTCTCGCCGCCCTCCAGGCGCTCCCGATACTCAAGCGTCTTGGCGCGGAGGTCCTCATCGGAAAGGGCCTCCATCTGCGGCTCAAGCGCGTTGATGGCATCGACGCGGGACTGATAGCCCTTGACGATGCGATCGTTGGAGGAGCCGAAAAACTTCGAGGCGATGGAACCGAGGCCGAGCATGACGGAGCGTCTCTATAGGCACCTGACGACGGGGCTGTCGGGGCGGTGCTGTTGGGGTGCGTTGGGTGTTTATATTGGCTCAAGCGGCGCCAGAAAAACCCCGCTTAAAGGCCCAACATTCCAAGGTTGGACCGCAGAAAAGGCGCCTCACAGATAAGAATGGCCCTTTTGCTTGTCAACGTATGGAAAGACGGCCATGGTCCGGCCTCAATTGGCGAGCCAAGAGACCGTGCGGTCGCGCCCGAAAGCCCGCCGCTAGACGCTCCGCCATTTGACGCCCGTTGCCGCTACTGGCTCAAGGCCGTGGCCTGCCCAAAAGGACTTAGTTGATGATCGTATCTTCGTTTCGCCCGGCAAAGCTGCTTGGTGCTTCCGCTCTCGCTGCGTCGCTTTGTTTTGGCGTGAGCGCGCCCGCAGCCGCGCAGGAGACCATCGATCAAGACACGGTTCTGGCGACGGTGAACGGGTATGAGATCACCGAGCTTGAGGCGCGCTTGGCGGGCCAGGATTTCGCCGAACAGATGCAGCGCGTGCCGGCAGACCAGCGCCGCGCGGTGGTGGTCGATGCGCTGATCGACCTGCACTTGCTCGCCATGGCTGCCGATGAGGCTGGCCTTGATGAAAGCAGCGAGTTTGAGCGCCGCATGGCCTACCAGGAAGCGCGGACGCTGCGCACCGCGTACCTTGTTGAGATCGTCGCCGCCCAGGTGGACGATGGCGCTGTGCGCGCTGCCTATGATGAGTTCGTCACCGGTTTTGACCCGGTTGAAGAGCGCCGCGCGCGCCACATCCTGGTCGAGGACCAGGAGACGGCGATGGAGCTGATCGGCCAGCTCAATGGCGGTGCCGATTTCGCGGAACTGGCCACCGAGCACTCGACCGGTCCGAGCGGGCCCAGTGGCGGCGATCTGGGCTGGTTCAGCCGTGGCCGTATGGTGCCAGCGTTTGAAGAGGCGGCCTTTGGACTTGAGCCGGGCTCCTACACCAACGAGCCGGTGGAGACCCGCTTCGGCTTCCACGTGATATTGGTTGAAGAGACCCGCGACAGCGAACCACCGGCGTTTGAAGCCGTCGCCAGCGACATCCAGCAGAGCCTGCTGCAGCAGCGCTTCGCTGAAGTGATTGGCGGGCTCCGCGAGAGCGCGTCGATTGACTACCAGCTTGAAGGGCTGACGCCCCCTGCGGCAGCTGAGTAATCGCGCCCGCTCGATCCGCTTCTTGCCGTGAGCCCGCCGCACTACCCTTCGCCGTTTATGCCTGTTGATCCGCCGCAGCCTCTGCCGGTGGAGGGCGTGCGCCTGGCATCGGCCGAGGCGGGCATCAAATATGCGGGGCGCGATGACGTCACGCTTCTGGCGTTCGATTCAGGCACCACGGTGGCCGGCGTGTTCACGCGCTCGGCCTGCGCGTCCGCGCCGGTGGAATGGTGTAAGTCCATTCTGCCGAGCGGCGAGGCCCGCGCCTTGTTGGTCAATTCGGGCAACGCGAATGCGTTCACCGGCATGAAGGGGGCCGCCGCCACCGGGCGCTCCGCAGCGCTGGTCGAAGCCGCTTTGGGTGTTGCGCCCGAGGCCGTGTACCTTGCCTCGACCGGCGTGATCGGCGAGCCGCTCGATGCGGAGAAATTCGCCGATGTGCTCGATGGGCTAGCGGCCAATTTGCGCGCTGACGCTTGGGCGCATGCGGCAGCCGCGATCATGACCACCGACACCTACCCCAAAGTGCTCAGCACGCAGGTTGAGATCGGCGGCGAGACCATCACGCTGACGGGGATGGCCAAGGGCGCCGGCATGATCGAGCCCGATATGGCGACCATGCTGAGCTTCATCGCCACCGATGCCGCCATCGAGGCACCCGTTCTGCAGGCCATGCTCAAGGGCGCTGTGGACGGCAGCTTCAACCGGATCACGGTCGACAGTGATACCTCGACCTCGGACACGGTGCTGGCCTTCGCCACGGGCAAGCGTCTGGCGTCCCAGCCTATTGAGGACATCGCTGACCCCAGGGCGCAGGCATTTGCCGAAGCGTTGCAAGTCCTAGCGCGAGACTTGGCCCTTTTGGTCGTCAAGGACGGCGAGGGGCTCACCAAGTTCGTGACGATCACCGTCGCCGGCGCAACGACCGATCACAGTGCCGACCGTGTCGCCCGGTCGATTGCCAACTCGCCCCTCGTCAAAACCGCCTTCGCCGGTGAAGATGCCAATTGGGGCCGCGTTGTTATGGCGATCGGCAAGGCTGGCGAGCCCGCTGATCGGGACAAAGTCGCCATTTGGTTTGGCGATGTGCGCGTTGCTGTGCAAGGCGAGCGCGACCCGGACTATGCGGAAGAGGCCGCCGCCGCGGTGATGAAACAGCCGGAGATATCTTTGCGGGTGGATCTTGGCCTTGGCGACGGACACGCGACGGTGTGGACCTGCGATCTGACCAAAGCCTATGTCGCCATCAATGGTGACTATCGGTCATGAGCGAGGCCGCCGATGTTCGCCTGGTGCTCGTGGCTGCCGCGGCGCTGGTCGATGCCGACAACCGGGTGCTGATCGCCAAACGGCCGGAAGGCAAAGCGATGGCCGGCCTATGGGAATTTCCCGGCGGCAAGGTTGAACCGGGCGAGCGCCCCGAAGCGTGCCTGATCCGCGAGCTTCGCGAGGAACTGGGTGTCGAAACCCAAACCGCCTGTCTCGCCCCGCTGACGTTCGCCAGCCATGGCTATGATGACTTTCATCTCTTGATGCCGCTGTACGTGATCCGGAAGTGGCAAGGCAGCCCTGAAGCCAAAGAGGGCCAGGAGCTCGCCTGGGTGCGCCCAAACCGGTTGCGGCAATACCCCATGCCGGAGGCCGACGAGCCCCTTATCGCGCCCCTGATCGACCTGCTCTGACCCCCAAATACGGGGTTTTCCCAGGGTTCGCCAGGGACTTAACCTTGCGTGAACGCCCGCCCGCTAAGACATCCGCTGGGATTGGAGAGTTGGGGCGGTCGTGGACACAGTTCAGGACAGCATACACGGGACTGTGCGCCCCATGGCGGCGATCGATTTCGCACGCCATCCTGAGCTGCGGGATCTGGTCGATGCCTGGCAGGTTGCGCACGAGAACCCGACCGCTCTCGACGCGCTTATCGATCTTGAGGCTGGGCCCTTACGCGCCTTCGCTCCGCACCTGATTTTGGTCGAGCGCGAGCCCGACGGCGAGTATCGCTACTTGCACTATGGCCGCGATATTGCGGGCGCGTCCGGCATCAACATGGTCGGCTCGCGCACCTGCGATTTTAACCCGACGACCGGCCCGTTCTTTGTCGCCACTTACGAGCATGCGCTCAAGCGCCGGGAGCCGATCTACTCGGCCAACCGGGCCGCGATCACCCACCACACGCATAGCTGGCAGCGCATCTGCCTGCCGCTCAATGGCCGCGAGGGCGCAGGGCCGGAGAAGGTCCTTGCGCTGGTGCGGCCGCTCATGGGTGTGCGTGAACTGTTGGCTGATTTCTCGCGTGACACCGGCTTCTTCGGTGGCACGCTCGAGCCTCTGGTCGTTGATGAGCGGGTGACCGATTTCATCATGCAGCCGCTCAGCAACCTTGAGGATGTGTTTGGGGAGCATCCGCCAATCCTGTTGAGTGAGTTGAGCGGCGGTCCGCTCGAGATGGCGGAAGTCGATATAGTTCTTTCCGCCAAGGATGGCGTTATCGTCCTAGAGCGTGAGATCGAGCGCTCGGTCGAACGGTTTGGTCGCGACTTTGTGTTGCGCGTTGCTGGCGGCGCGCCACAACCTGTTTTCACGCTTGCCGACAGCACCGATCTTATTGCTGCCCGCGATCTGGCTGATGACAGCAAACAGACCATGGAGGTGTTCGCACGCACCGCTTCCGACTGGATGTGGGAGAGCGACGAGAACCATTTCATGACCTATGTCTCGGACGTGTCCGAGAAGCAGGTTGGCCGTCCGGCGAAAGACTTTGTCGGCAGGAGCCGGTTCGACTTTGCGGCTGTTGAAGACAATGTGGTCGCGTTCGCCAAGCACCGGCAAGATTTGAACGCCCGGCGGCCGTTCCGAAATTTCACCTATGCGCTACCCGCCCAAGACGGTCGCAAGCTGTGGGTCCGCCTCAATGGTGTGCCGGTTTTTCACCCCGATGGCCGCTTTAAGGGCTATCGCGGCACCGGCACGAACATCACCGAAGAGGTCGCCGCCAAGCGGGCGCTGGAGCGCCAAAAGCGGCGTATGGAAGAGTTCGCGTCCACCGGTTCGGACTGGCTTTGGGAATCCGACAAAGACCACCTGTTCACCTTCTTCACCGACAGCTTTGAAGCGCAGACGGGCCGGTCACCGGCCGACTATATCGGCACCAGCCGCCTGGCCTTGCCGGCCTTTGATGCCGACCCAGAGCTTCTCGCTAAGCACAAGGCCGACCTTGATGCGCGCAAACCGTTCCGCGACCTGATCTACCCGATCGAGCTGCAAGAAGGCCGCAGCCTTTGGATCCGGGTCAGCGGCATCCCGCGCTATGATGAAGATGGCGCCTTTGCGGGCTATCGCGGCAGCGGCTCGAACATCACCGCGGAGGTTGAGACCAACCGGGCGCTTGAAGAGCAGCGCGCGGCGATGGAGCAGTTTGTTGAGACGGCGTCTGATTGGCTTTGGGAGACCAATGCCGACCACCGGATCACGTTCATCACCGATGCGGTGCAGAAGAAATCCGGCTATCCCGCCTCCTACTATATCGGCAAAACCCGTCTTGCTCTGAGCGACTTGCCGGAGAACGCCGGCCTGTTGGAGGTGCACAAGGCGGACCTTGATGCGCGCCGGCCCTTCCGGGGGTTTGAATATTGCTCCTATGCGACCGATGGGACGCCACGTTGGTCGCGCGTCAGCGGCGTGCCGCGCTTCGCCGAGGATGGCACCTTCATTGGCTACCGGGGCACGGGCACCAATATCACCGAACAAGTGCTGGCGCGTGAGCAGGCGGACCGACACGCCGATGAGCTCGCTGAGGCCTACAAGGTCGGGCGGCTGGGCGCCTGGTGGTACGATCGCGAGCTGCGCCAGGTGTTTGTGAGCGCCGAGTTCAAAGAGCTGCTCGGCATCACGGGCGATGCGGAATCGCTCGAGCCCGAAGATGCTTTCAATCTGATCGATGATGGCTCGCGCGACGGTTACGACCGGGCTTATCGGCAAGCGATCCGAACCAAATCAACCGGCCAGACGGACATTCAACTGCGGCGCCCCGATGGCGATCTGATCGACCTTGCGATGAGCATTCGCGCCGAACGCGACGGCGATGGCCGTGTGCGGCGCGTGTTCGGAACGGTGCAGGATATCACCGCGCGCAAGACCGCCGAGCGCGAACTTGAGCGCCTGGCCTATCGCGACCAGCTCACCGGCCTTGGTAACCGTGCGGCCTTCAATTGCGCGCTTGATGAGACTTTTGATGTGGCCTTGGCGGGCGGTGAGCGGCGCGGGCTTCTGCTGCTCGATCTCGACAACTTCAAAGAGGTCAACGATACGCTCGGCCATGGCGCGGGCGACGAGTTGCTGCGCGCAGCGGCGGGCAGGCTCTCCGCTAGTGTGGGCAGCCGGGCAACCGTGTACCGGCTTGGCGGCGACGAGTTTGCGGTGATCACGCACGACTTGCGCTCGCCTGCTGAATTGAGCGCACAGGCTGCAAGCATTGGCTCGGCCTTTGCTGGTGCCTTTAAGCTTGAGGATGGCTCGGTTCAGGTCACCACCAGCATCGGGATGGTGGTGGTCCCCGACCAAACGAACCGCGCGTCGGAAGCCATGCGCTTCGCTGACCTTGCGCTATACCGGGCCAAGGAGCTGGGCCGGAACCGCGAGGTGATGTTCCACGACGCGCTTGATAGGGTCATGCGGCACCGCGCCGACCTGATCAAGGAACTGCGCAAGGCGGTGCGGGACTCGGCGCTCGATGCATACTACCAGGTCCAGGTGGATGTGATCACCGGGCGCATTGTCGGCTTTGAAGCGCTGGCTCGGTGGAACCATCCCGAGCGCGGCTTCATTCCGCCTTCGCAGTTTATCCCGATAGCGGAGAGCACGCCTCTTATCGGCGATATCGGCGCGATGATGGTGCTCAAGGCCTGCGAGCAAGGCAAAGCCTGGATGGACGCCGGCGGTGCGCCGCTGATGATGTCAGTCAACGTCTCTGTGGCCCAGCTTTGGCACCGCGATGTGGCGAGCGACGTGCGCGATGCGCTTGCGGCAACCGGCCTTCCGCCAGACCTTTTGTGCGTGGAGCTGACCGAGAGTGTCTTCGAGGATGCTTCGCTTGGCCGGATCCAGAAACTCTTCTCCGAGCTTAAAGCGATGGGCGTTCAGCTGGCGCTGGACGATTTTGGAACCGGCTACTCTTCGCTGCGTTATCTCAACGCCTTGTCGTTCGACAAATTGAAGATCGACCGCTCGTTTGTCAGCAAGTGCAACGAGGACGCTGAGAAACGTCGCCTCCTGCAAGGCATTGTCGGCATGGCACAAGGCCTGGGCCTTGAGACGGTTGTCGAGGGCGTTGAAACCGAAGCGGAACTGCAGCTGGTCTGCGACATGGGCTGCAACCAGGTGCAGGGCTACTATTTCGCTGCGCCCAAGCCGTTCCACGAAGCGTGCCTTGATGCGGCGCGGCTTGAAGCGGAGTTCGAGCTGCAGCAGGTCCTCTGGAAGAATGGGGCGCTGAAGGTTACAGACGACGAGCAGGACGAGGTGCCGTTGGCGCTACCTATAAGCGCTTAGCCACGCCCCTCTTGGCGCGCTGTCGGGGACGGCCTCTGAGCGAAACGTTCAAAATTTAATCGTTGCTGCGAGACGATCTTCAGACCTGTTCACTAGTGTAACCCCACTGCCATGGGATGCCTGCGATGAAACTGCTCAAAGCCTTTGTGACCAACCAGTCGGGCGCAACCGCTCTTGAATATGCGCTGATCGCCATGGCGTTGGCGTTGGGAATTGTCACCCTCGTTTGGCTTGTGGGCGCGCAGCTGCAAGCCGGCGGCTATGCGGACCTGTCCACCCTCTTCTAATTGCAGCTAGCGGGGTTTTTCGCCCGCTGATTGCTCCGCCGTGCCCAGCGCATCGGCCAGCCGCACCTTGGCCGAACCTGGCCTGAGCGGCTTTTGCTGGCTGTCATCGGGCGCCCATCCGGAAAAAGACAGGACCTGAAAGGTCGCGCGAATGCGGCCATCGGGGTCTGCATGCCGTTCGGCATAGATCTGAGCGGCGCGGACGGCCCGACCTTTTGTCCAAGGTCGGCGGCTGCGGGCCGTTAGGGCGCTGGTCGCGCCCATCGCGCGCAAATCAGCCATCAGAACAAACAGGTTGCCATAGCGAACGGTGAGCGTGTCGACATCGGTCACGGGCAGCGCAAAGCCGGCCCGTTGCAACAGGCTGCCCAGGTCGCGAACATCGACGAATGGTGCAACACGCGGGCTCACCCCGCCGGTTGCTTCCTCATCTTCGGCGGCCAGAACATCGCGCAGTTCATGCAGCGTCCGCCCGCCGATTAGTGCGCCCAGAAAGAGCCCATCGGGTTTCAGCGCGCGGCGGATTTGGACCAGTGCGCCGGGCAGATCGTTGACCCAGTGCAGTGCCAGGACGGAGGTGACGAGGTCGGCCGATCCAGGTGCCAAGGGAAGCGCCTCTTCGGCACCGATAGCCAAGACGGTATCGTCGCCTTCGGCAAGACGCGCGTCAGGCTCCAGCCGTGAGAGGGCTTTGACGCGTGGGCTCTTGCGTAACAGGTCCGCGACGCGGCCATCATCGGCCGACAGATCGACCCCATGCTCGAACGACCGCTCCACACTTTCGAGCCGCTCGCGGACATCGCTTGCGACATGATCGAGCAAAAATCCTCCGTCCCGGGCGCCAGGTTTGGCGGCCGCCGCAAGCGCTCGGCGGCGCCGTTCAAGGCGCAGCCGGCGGTCAAAGACGGTGGGGGCGGCGGTGTATATGTTGGGTGAAGCCATGGATGGTCTGACCACTGGTGCGCTGGTGCTTGCTCGTCCTTTTCGACTTACCGCGCCAAACCGTCACGGTCACCTGTGAGCGGTACGTCCGGATGGGAGAATTGCGCATGACACCGCGGTGACGGCGGTGTACGACTTGCGAACTACGCCCTTTGAGCTATCCGGTGCGGTGTGTTGGGGCGCGGATCGAGCTGCCGGCACAAGGCAGCGTTTCATGTGGGGGGCGTATGGCGTCGCTTGAGCCGACTCGGGAGAAGGCAGGTCTGCGCTCTGTGCTGGCGGGCTATCGTCGGTCTTCCTTGTCGTCCGTGACGCGGGCCTTCACCAAAGCCGTCGATTTTGCCGTACCGCCAACCTGCCCCTCCTGCCATGACATGGTGCAGATGGATGGCGGCCTATGCGGTGCGTGCTGGCGGCAGGTTCCTTGGATCGAAGAGCCGGTCTGTGACCGTTTGGGCTTGCCGCTTGCCTACGATCTTGGCCCCGGCGCGGTCTCGGCAGAGGCGCTTGCCAACCCACCGGCGTTTGACCGGATGCGTGCCGTCTGCACGCACGAAGGGGTGGCGCCGCGCCTGGTTCACGCGTTGAAATTCGGACGCCAGCGCCACCTGGCGGGTTCGCTGGGCGCGATGATGGCGCGGGCGGGCCGTAGCCTTCTTGAGCGCGAGGGGACCGTGCTGGTGCCCGTGCCGCTGCACCCGCTGCGCCGCTTTGGCCGTCGCTACAACCAGTCGGCGCTTTTGGCAGAGACAGTCGGCCACGTGACGGGCGCGCCGGTTGCGCATCGTGTGGTGCGCCGAACCAAAGCGACGCGGCAACAAATCAGCCTGTCGCGCGGCGAGCGGCTTCGGAACCTCAAGGGTGCCTTTGCTGTCACCGACCAAGGCAAAGCCAGTTTGGCGGGCCGGCATGTCGTGTTGGTCGATGATGTGCACACCACGGGTGCGACGCTGAACGCGCTGGCATCGACCTTGCGCGCGTTGCCGCGTGATGCGCGGCCGCAAAGTGTTGACGCGCTTGTGTTCTCCTGCGCCCTTTTGCCTGGTGCGCCGGACGCACTATAAAACGCGTCACGACTTCCTATCTCTGATGTGTTGTGCATGCTGCCACCTTGTCGACGGTGGCGCAGACACGCGCGGACGAATCTTACCACCGGGAAATGGTACCTATGGCTTCTGTCACGATCTACACACGGCAATTGTGCGGCTTTTGCTCACGCGCCAAAGCGCTTCTGTCGCAAAAGGGCGTCGCGTTCTTGGAGCATGACGCGACCATGAGCCCACAGATCAAGGCGGAGATGATCCAGCGCTCTGGGGGCGCGGCGACCTTCCCGCAAATCTTTGTTGGCGACACCCATGTGGGCGGCTGCGATGATCTGTTCGCGCTTGAGCGGGCCGGCAAGCTGGACGCGCTGCTGGCACAAGCGGCCGAGGCTTCATCGTGAAGGTTGCGCTGGTCCAGACGCGCTCGGGCCGTAAGCTCGACGCCAATATGGAGGCCGTCGAGGCTTTCGTCCGGCAAGCCGCCGGGCAGGGCGCCATCTACGTTCAGACCCCGGAGATGACGACGCTGATCGAGCGCGAGCGCGACGCCATTGCGGCCGAGCTGTCGCCCGACCGGGTCGATGCGGCGCGCAGCCGGTTTGCGGACCTTGCCGCCGAGTTGGGCATTGTCTTGCACATCGGTTCCATGGCCGTGCCGCTACAGGATGGGCGGTTCGCCAACCGGGCGCATGTGTTTGCGCCCACCGGCGCGCTGATGGCCGTCTATGACAAGATCCACATGTTCGACGTTGACCTCGACAATGGCGAGAGCTGGCGCGAAAGCGCTGTCTACGCCCCTGGTGAGCGCGCGGTGGTTGTTGATGCGGCGGGCGCGAAGCTGGGGCTCGGCATCTGTTACGATGTGCGCTTTGCGGCGCTGTTCCGCGCCCAAGCGCAAGCCGGGGCGCAGGTGCTTTCGGCCCCTGCCGCGTTCACCCGGCAGACGGGGGAAGCGCACTGGCATATTCTTCAGCGCAGCCGCGCGATCGAGACCGGTAGCTTCGTCCTGTCGGCCGCGCAGGCGGGCCTGCATGAAGACGGCCGTGACACCTATGGGCACTCGTTGATCGTCGACCCTTGGGGCGCCATCGTTGCCGAGAAGGCCGATGACGAGCCGGGTATTGTGGTCGCCGAGCTTGATCTTGCCGCAGTGGGCAAGGCTCGCGCCAAGGTTCCGGCGCTGAAGCATGACCGTCCCTTCACCCTTGACGTGATCGGCGCCGACACACCCCAGGCGGTGGCATGATCTCTTTTTCGCTGGTCTGCTCCAAGGGCCATCGGTTCGATGGTTGGTTTCGGGGCAATGATGATTTCGACAGGCAATGCGCCGGCAGCCTTGTGGCGTGCCCGGTGTGTGGCGACACGGAGGTTAGCAAGGCGCTGATGGCGCCGCGTGTCTCCACCGCCCGCAGCAAAGCCAAGGCGGCCAAAGAGGTTCAGTCCGCCATGATGGCCGCCCGGGCGCAAATGCGGACCGAGAGTAAATCCTCCGGCCCTGTGGAGGGCGATGTGCTGCCGCCCGAAGCGCCCGTGCAGGCTGTGGCGTCGCTCAAGGACGCACCGGCGCCGGTGAAGGCCTATGTGGAGGCCGTCCGCAAGCTGCGCAGCGAAATCGAAGCGAGCAGCGAAGATGTTGGCAGCCGCTTCGCCGAAGAAGCGCGCAAGATGCACCATGGCGATGTTGAGGAGCGGCCCATTCGCGGCAACGCGACCCTTGAAGACGCTGCGGCGCTGGATGAAGAAGGGATCGACCTGTTTGTCATCCCGCCGCTGCCGGAAGATGGCAACTAGCGCGGTGCTGCCACGGGCGATGAACCGCGCACTCTAAGAGGCATGAGACGACGATGAGCACACCTTCTGCGGTGGTGACGACGCTTTGGCGCTGGCCGGTGAAAGGGCTCGGCGGCGAGACCTTGGCATCGGTGGCGGTGAAGGCCGGCGGCCTGTTCCCCTATGACCGCGCGTTTGCGCTTGAAAATGGCCCATCGGACTTTGATGCCGCCGCGCCCGTCCATGTCAGCAAACGCCACTTTGTGTGCATGGTGCACCAGCCGCACACCGGGCGGATGACGGCGCGCTACGACGAGGCGGCTGGCCGTCTGCGCATCGCGTCACTTGATGGCCGGTCTCTCGACATCGATCCGTCCGATCCAGGGAGCCTCGAAGCGCTTGCGGCAGAGCTGGTTGATGAGGGCGTGCGCGGGCCGCTTCGCCTGCGCTTTGCCGACGATCTCAGCGCCGGTCATGGTTTCACTGATGTGCCGGACCGGTGGATCTCGATCCAGAACCAGGCGACGCTCGACGCGGTGGCCGAAGCGTCCGGTGCGCCCTTTGATCCCCGGCGGGTGCGGGCGAACGTTCTGGTGGAAGGCTGGCCGGCCTGGCACGAAGAGAGCCTGGTCGGCGAGCGCCTGGCCTTGGGCGATGTCGAGATCGAGATTGCCGAGGTGATCAACCGGTGCCGCGCGATCGATGTCGACCCCGAAACCTCTGAGCGCGACCGCGAGGCCGTGCGCACGCTGATGGGTATGCGTGGTGCGCCGTCGCTTGGCCTTTACGCTCGCATTGTGACGGATGGCTCCATCAAAACCGGCGATACGGTCCGCGTTCTACAGTCGGCCAGTTAAGCTCTGGTGGGCGGCGATGGCCGCCCACTCATCGGACGAACCGAAGCCCTAGGTATCGTCGGAGGCAGGCTGGGCCTGCAGCGTCGGCGCGTCGGCAGCGCCATTGCTGGCCGGCTGGACCGGCGCATCTGACGGTGTGTCAGAGGAGGCATCTGAGGGGGCATCTGAGCCAGCGTCGCCTGCGAACTTGTCGCTGACATCGACATTGGCCTTGCGTTGCCTCGGTGCGCGCTCTTCATTGGCTGGCGCGTCGGCCTCGCCGCTCGCGTCGCCATTTGCAGGCGCAGTCTGACCCTCTGAGGCGGCCTGCACCTCGCCCTCATCGCGGCGGGTTTCGTCCCGGCCACCTTCATCACGGTTCCGGCGGCCGCGGCCACGGTTGCGGCGCGAGCGGCGTTCGCCATCCTCGTCGCCCCGGTCCGCGCGGTCGCCACGCTCACCTCGGTCGCGGCCGTTGGGTCCGGCGCCATTGCCTGCGCGCATGTCGGGCTGCGGCGCATCGGGGTCTGAGGGGTCGAAGCCTTCGCTGCGCTCCTCCTCCTCGTCGCCCTCAGAGGTATCGACGGGATCATCGGCGCGGCGAACGTTGATCGGTTGGTTCATCTGCGCCTGGGCGGCCGCGACGATCCGGTAATAGTGCTCGGCATGCTGGTAGAAGGCTTCGGCCTGCACCGTGTCGCCGGAAGATTGCGCGTCGCGGGCGAGGTTGATGTACTTGTCGGCGATGTGCTGCGCCGTCCCACGAATTTTGACCTCGGGGCCGTTGGATTCGTAGCTCCGCGAAAGCGGGCTGGGGCCCTTGCGTCCGCGTCCACGCGACCGCTTGTTTGATTGACCGGGTCTCATTGCCACTGTTCTGATCTCATGCCCAATTGCGTTGATGGCGTGTGTGGTGATCCGGCGGATCAGCCTTTTGAGAGGCTGCCCACGCCCGAGCACCGTGCGAACCGCGCCTTGTTGGGCATCGCCCAACCGCGCTGGTTGAACCCTATCTGTCGGGTTACCAATGTTGAGGTTCGTCAGCTGCTGCCCCCAAAGTGCACACCTCGCATGGACACCCCGTCGGGTGATCAATCACTGAGTGCGTGCGTTTCGGCAGCGGGGTAAGTCCTAGCTGCTTCGCGCGCGTTTTCCAACCCTTTTTTGCGCTGGCTGTTGCTGTGCACGGGGTGTGGCCGGTCACGCGGGCCGTTCAAAAATGACCACGCGGTCATGGCCGGCAAGGTCTTGGCTGACGCCCAAATGGCGAAGCCCAGCCTCGGCGCCGATGGCGCTGACGGCCTCGGCTTGTGTCGCGCCAATCTCCACCAGCACGGTGCCCTGAGGCCGCAAAAGCTCTGCCGATTGCGGAAGAAGCTCACGGTACGCGGTGAGGCCGTCGTCGCCTGCGAGCAGCGCGCGGTCAGGGTCGTGCAGCCTCACTTCGGGCTCAAGGCCCTCCCATTCGCTGCGGGAGATGTAGGGAGGGTTTGAGACAATGCAATCAAACGGCCCGGTTTCACCGTTGAGCCAGTTGCCTTGCTTAAAGGTCAGCCGACCGCTCAAGCCGAGCGTTTCAGCGTTTGCCTGCGCGCCGGCCACGGCCTCCTCGGCGATATCGATCCCCACGCCAGTCAACTCAGGGCGTTCACGTGCGAGCGCCAACAACACGATGCCCGAGCCGGTGCCGAGGTCGGCGACGTGGCACGGCTTGCCTTCGGGCAGGCGCCGCAAAGCGGCCTCAACCAGCGTGCCCGTGTCGTCGCGCGGTACGAGCATGGCGTTGTTGAGTGCAACGTCGAAGTCCCAGAAGCTCGCGTGGCCTGTCAAGCGCGCGACCGGTTCGCCCGCAACGCGGCGGGCTACGAGCGCGTCCACCTGTTGCGCGGATGAGGCGGGCAGCGGGTTGGCGCCGACAACGATCTGCGCGGCGGTGCTCATGCTGGTGACATGCTCCACGAGAAGCCGAGCCTCACGCAGGCCGCTCGCGTGCGGGCGCTGGTCGATGCGGGCCGCCCAGTCGCGGATCAGCGCGTTGAGGGTGGCCATCAGCCCGCTTCGCTGGCGGCCAGGAGCTCCATCTGGTGCGCGGCGATCAGCGGCTCGATCAGCTGGTCGAGGCCATCGCCAGAGAGGACCTGATCAAGCGCATACAGCGTCAGCGTGATGCGATGGTCGGTCACCCGGCCTTGCGGGAAATTGTAGGTGCGGATGCGTTCGGAGCGATCGCCCGAGCCGACCTGACCCTTGCGCGCGTCGGCGCGTTCGCTGGCCGCTTTCTGGCGCTCGGCATCGTAGAGGCGGGCCTTGAGCACTTCCATCGCTCGGGCGCGGTTTTGGTGCTGCGATTTTTCAGACTGGGTCACGACCATGCCGGTGGGCAGGTGGGTGATCCGCACCGCCGAGTCGGTCGTGTTGACGTGCTGACCGCCGGCGCCTGACGACCGCATCGTGTCGATGCGGATGTCTTCATTGCGCACTTCGATGTCGATGTTCTTGGCTTCAGGCAGCACGGCGACCGTGGCCGCGGAGGTGTGGATGCGGCCGCCCGATTCCGTTTCGGGCACCCGCTGCACGCGGTGCACGCCGGATTCGAACTTCAAAAGCCCGTAGGCGCCATCGCCCTTCACTTCGGCGATGATCTCCTTGAAGCCGCCAAACTCGCCTTCCGATGTCGACAGAACCTCGAGCTTGAAGCCCTTGGTCTGGGCGTAGCGCTGGTACATGCGGAACAAGTCGCCGGCGAACAGCGCCGCTTCGTCTCCGCCCGTGCCCGCGCGCACTTCCAGGATCACGCCGCCCGCGTCCGCTTTGTCTTTGGGCAGCAGCGCGAGGCGCAGCGCGTCCTGCAAGTCGCTGAGCGACTTCTGTAGCGTCTCAACCTCATCTTGGGTGAGCGCCTTCATCTCGTCGTCAAGCTCGGGGTCGGCCAGCATGTCTTGGGCGGCCTCAAGCTCGTCACGCGTCTTTTGCAGCAGTTTGGCTTGCTCGGCGACGGGCTCAAGCTCGGCATAGTCGCGCGACAGCTGTACGAACTCGTCGGCCTCCGCGCCTGCGGCAAGGCGGGCGGAAATGCCCTCAAAGCGGGCGATCAGGGCGTCGATTTTTTGGTCGGAAATCATCTTAGATGCTTATGTCATGGCTCTTGGCGTAGGCAAGCAGCGGCTGGCGCAAAGAGCTGCAGGCCAGAGGATCGGCCAACATGTCGTTGAGCGCTGCGTGCAGCGGATCAAGGTCGACATCGAGCACCATCGCCTTCACCGGACCCACAGAGGCCGGCGACATGGAGAACCGGCGATAGCCCAGCCCGAGCAGCGCGAGCGCTTCGAGCGGCCGGGCCGCCATCTCGCCGC
>JAHCMG010000169.1 GCA_019192585.1 Devosiaceae bacterium MH13 | reverse complement strand
CGGGTTGATGAGATTTTCGGCCAACTTGGCACCGAGCGGGCGATCAGCCAGATTGCGATCCTTCGCGCCGACATTCCTGACGCGTTTCCGCCGCAGGTGCTGGCCGAAACAGAGGCCCTGCCGGTGGCGCCCGCCGAGGGTCGAGAGGATTGGCGCACGATCCCCCTGATCACAATCGATCCGGCGACGGCGAAGGACCATGACGACGCGGTTCACGCTGCCCCTGACAATGATGAGGCCAACCCCGGCGGCTTCGTCGTGATCGTGGCGATTGCCGACGTGGCAGCCTATGTCCAGCCTCACACCAAACTCGATCAGGAAGCCCGGCGGCGCGGAAACTCGGTCTATTTTCCTGACCGGGTCGTGCCGATGCTGCCCGAGCGTCTGTCGACGGACCTGTGCTCGCTGCGGGCCAACGAAGATCGGCCGGCGCTCGCGATCCGCATGGTTTTTGGCGCGGACGGCAATAAGAAGCGCCACAGTCTGCACCGGGTGCTGATCCGGCTCCACGCTGGGCTTGCCTATGAAGCCGCACAGGCCGCCATTGACGGCGCCGCGCCCCCGGACGGGATCACCCCTGCTAGCGCGGAGATCACAGAGGCTGCGCTCAAACCGCTTTGGGCGGCCTACGAAGCGCTGACCAAGGCGCGCAATGAGCGGGCGCCCTTGGCGCTCGATCTTCCCGAACGCAAGCTGGTCCTCGATGAGGCCGGCGCGGTCGCGGGCGTTGATGTACCCGAACGGCTCGACGCGCACCGGCTGATCGAAGAGTTCATGATCCAGGCGAACGTGGCGGCGGCGCAGCTGCTGGAAGCGAAGAAGGCGAAGGGCCTTTACCGCATCCATGACGCGCCGAGCGTCGCTAAGTTTGAGGGCTTGCGGGCGTTCCTCAAGAGCCTGAACATTTCCATCGCCCCGCAGTCGTCGGTGCGACCGCGCGACTTCAACCGGATCCTAGGCAAGACCAAGGGGCAGCCTAACGAGCCGCTGATCAATGAGATGGTGCTGCGCAGCCAGGCCCAGGCGGAGTACAGCCCCGACAATATCGGCCATTTCGGCCTCAACCTGTCGCGCTACGCGCATTTCACCTCGCCGATCCGGCGCTATGCCGATCTGATCGTTCACCGCGCGCTCATCGCGGCCTATAAGCTCGGTGATGGGGACGGATCGCTCCCGGACGTCGACGTACTGTCTAGGCTCGGCGACCACCTTTCAGGCACCGAGCGGCGGGCCATGCTGGCCGAGCGCGAGACGACCGACAGGCTGATCGCGGCCTATCTGGCCGATCAGATCGGCGCTAAGTTTTACGGCCGGATCACAGGCGTTGTCGGCGCCGGGCTCTTCGTGCGTCTCGCCGAAACGGGCGCCGATGGATTCGTGCCGGTCGCGGGGCTCGGCGAAGATTATTTTGTGTTTGATGAGGCAAACCAGGCGCTGGCCGGCTCTGCCACCGGGCGGACGTTCCAGCTTGGCGATGATGTCGAGGTGAAGCTCGAAGAAGCGTTGCCGCTCGCCGGCGCATTACGCTTTGCGATGTTGAGCAAAGGCAAAACTGGCAAGCCGGCGGCGCGGCGCGGTCGTAGCGGGCACAGCAAGCCGGGGCGCAAAGGCGGCAAAAGCGTTGCGGCCCATGTGCGGCGGCAGGTTCGCAAGGCCCGTGGCCGGTAAGGCTGTGCAAACGCCTGGCGATAGAGCCAAGCTGAGGCCAAGGCGGCCTCGGTCGGCGGCCAGCCTTGTGGCCATGGACCTAAGCGACACGAACCATCCGCGCGTCCTTATGGGCAGACGGCCACCGTCGGCGCGCTTCATGCCGAACGTGACCGTCTTCCCCGGCGGTGCGGTGGAGCGAACAGACGGCTCGGCCGCAGAAGACAGGCACCTCGCCGCCGCCTTTCGCGAGTGCCGTGAGGAGACGGGCCTTGTGCTGGACGGCCCCGATGCACCGCCTGCCGTCTTCATCGCCCGCGCGGTCACGCCGCCGGCGTTCACCACCCGGTACGACACGCTGTTTTTCCTCCAGATCTGGCGCTCTACGCCACCGAGCCGGACGCGCTCACTCGACGGGGAACTGCATGACATCCGGTGGTGGCGCGCCTCCGGGGCAGACGCAGAGCTCGACGGACCTGATGACCGGCTTCACCACGTCACGCGAGCGGTTTTGCGCCATGCGCTGGCGATTTGTGCCGGACAGGCCCCCGCCCCGCTTCTGGTGGCCGACCGGACACCGCGGGGTTGGCAAGGCCAGCCCGCTCTTCGGGCGCGAAACTTGCGGCGCCAGGCGGCAACGCTCTCTTGACAAGATCGCCCTTTGCACCGATAGACGGCGCCTGAACAGCGTTGCTGCAGCAGCGACTGCCGACCTCCTTGTGCCCCTAGCCCAAGAGGCCCCTGCAATGGCTAAAGCCACGACCATCAAGATTCGTCTCGTCTCGACGGCTGACACCGGCTATTTCTACGTGACGAAGAAAAACTCACGGACCATGACCGAGAAAATGGTCGTCCGGAAATACGACCCCGTCGCTCGCAAGCATGTCGAGTTCAAGGAAGCGAAGATCAAATAACGCCGCTTCTGACAAGCATATAAAAACAGCGCGTCCCTCGGGGCGCGCTTTTTTATTAGCTCAGCCATAGCTATACTTGGACTGCAAGAGTAAACAGTGTGGACGGCCGCCATGGCGGCTGGTGCCGTTCTCCGGGCTTGAGGAGGCCAGAATGTGGAGTTGGGCACCAGCCTTCCCATGCGTTCCGGGGTGTGCGGCGGACCCGGAACGCTATGTGGGACCCGCACATGGCGGTGACCCGATAAGGCTCTAGGGCGCCTTCCAAATCAAGCAAAAGCGACCGGCAGGCCGCGGCTATACTGACCTTTGGCCCGTTAACCTTGCCTGTTGTGGTTAAAGCGGCGCGGTAACCTTAAGCAGCAAGCATAACGCGATTTCTGCCCTCGCGCTTAGCCTTGTAGAGCGCCTCGTCCGCACGCTTGAGAAGCGCCTCGGGCGTGTCTTCCGGACCGCGCACCGACGCCACCCCCAGCGAGATGGTGATGCTGAGCTCTTTCTGGCCGCCAGCGACCGGAATCGGGTCGGTGTCCATGCGGGCGCGCAGACGCTCAGCGATCGTGTAGGCGACCTCTTGCTCTGAGTCGGGAAGCACCAGCACAAACTCTTCACCGCCATAGCGGCAGGCCAGGTCCGCGCCGCGCACCGAACGACGCAGCCGTGCGCCGAACTCGCGCAGCACATCGTCACCCACATCGTGGCCGTGCGTGTCGTTGACCGATTTGAAGAAATCGATGTCGGTCAACACGACCGATAGCGGCTTGTTGCGGTTGATGGCTTGGCCGGTGACGGTTTTGAAGTGCGTGTCGAAATAGCTGCGATTGTGCAGGCCCGTGAGGCGATCCATGATCGCCATTTCCATGGTCTGCTCAACATTGTGGCGCAGCTCGTCAGCATAGGCCTTACGGCGCAGCTGCGTGACGGTGCGCGCCATCAGTTCATTGGGATCGATCGGCCGCACCAGATAGTCGTTGACGCCCATCTCGAGCCCACGCAGCACTTTGGCGTCGCTTTCTGGGTCGGCGATGATGATCAGCGGCAGCGCGCGCGTTTTTTCCAGGTTGCGCAGCTGCGAGCAGAGCCGCAAGCCATCGTAGTTTTCGAGGCCAAGCGAGACGATCACCAGATCATAGGCGTGATCGGAGATGTGGAAGAGCGCCGATTCGGGATCGGTGTGAACATGGACTTCAAAGCGCTTGGAAAGGGTCGCGCGCAGGCGCTCATAGGAGCTGGCGCGGTCATCAACCACCAAGAGCCGACCAACGACGTCGCCTTGGAAGATCTCAACGCTCTCTTCGCCGCTGGTGTCGCGCCCGGTGGCGCGCCCGCGCAGCTCGTCGAGGAGCCGCTTGACCCGAACGAGGTTCTTCACCCGCGTCAGCAGAGCCACATCGCGGATCGGCTTGGACAGGAAGTCATCGGCCCCGGCTTGGAGGCCGGCGACGCGATCACTGGGCTGATCGAGCGCCGTGACCATCACAACGGGAATGTGGGCTGTGGCGGGGTTCGCCTTGAGCCGCCGGCAGGTCTCGAACCCATCAAGGCCCGGCATCATCACATCGAGAATGATGATGTCGCAATCGGCTTTGGCGGCGATATCGAGCGCCTCAAAGCCGCTCGTCGCCGTCAGGACCTCGAAATACTCGGCCTTCAGCCGCGCTTCGAGCAGCTTTACGTTGGCGACAATGTCATCGACGACAAGAACACGTGCGGTCATGTCCCTTGCTCCTGTTTCTAACTGTCGCCAACAAACGTTCGGACGGTGTCCAGGAAGTGGGTCACAGAAATTGGCTTTGAAATGTACGCTTCGCACCCGCCCGAGCGGATACGTTCCTCGTCGCCCTTCATCGCGAAGGCGGTGACGGCAACGACAGGGATGTGGCGCAGTTCATCGTCTTCTTTGAGCCAGCGGGTGACGTCCAGGCCGGAGACTTCGGGCAGCTGGATGTCCATCAAGATCAGGTCTGGGCGGTGCTCGCGCGCCAGATCCATCGCGTCCATCCCGTTGCCGGTTTTGACGGTCTGATAGCCCTTGGCTTCAAGTAGGTCGCTGAACAGTTTCATATTCAGCTCATTGTCCTCGACGATGAGGATGGTCTTGCTCATAGTGAACTCCCGGGCCGGCCGTGTTTGGCTTGGGTGATCCCACAATTTGGGTCGACTCGCTGGCCAGCGCCGCACACGGCATAGTTTTGCCGGTAAAACTTGAAGAAAAAGCAAAGGCGCGCGCATAGCGCGTCAACCGTATGGCCGAGCCTGTAAGGGAGGCGCACAATGGTGGAACAGTTGGGCGGCACCGGCGATCCAATCGCCGACTTTGTGGTCTATCTCAGTGCCCGCGAGGAAGACCTGACGCGCTTTTTTGCTGCCACCGGTTATGACCCAACAGCCCTTCGCGCAGGCCTGAGCGATCTTGATGTCCGCGCCGGAATTCTTGACTATTTGGTGTCCAGCGAGCCGCTCCTGCTCGCCTTCTGCGAAGAGACCGGCCACCGGCCTGAGGCGATCGCCGCCGATGGCGCACGCAATGGTGGCTGGATGTGACCACGCTGTGCCGCGCTTGCCTGACGGTTCAGCCGCCGGACCCCACCAGGCGGCGCTGCGATGCTTGCGGCTCGCCACGGCTGGTCTCGCATGACGAACTCGAAGAGCTGACGCTCGCGCATATCGATTGCGACGCATTTTTTGCTGCGGTTGAGAAGCGCGATGACCCCAGCCTGGCGGACAAGCCTGTCATCATCGGCGGCGGTCAACGCGGTGTGGTCTCCACCTGCTGCTACATCGCCCGCATCAAGGGCGTCCGCTCGGCGATGCCGATGTTCACCGCTCGCAAGCTGTGCCCCGATGCGGTGATTATCAAGCCGCGCATGGACCGCTACGCCGAAGTTGGGCGGCAGCTGCGCGAGATGATGCAGGCGATCAGCCCGCTGGTGGAGCCGCTCTCGATCGACGAGGCCTTCCTCGATCTCGATGGCACACAGCGCCTGCATGGCGCGTCCCCCGCGGTGACGCTTGCACGCTTCGCTAAGTCCGTCGAAGCCGAGCTTGGCCTAACGGTTTCAATCGGCCTGTCGCACACCAAGTCGATGGCCAAAATGGCTTCTGACCAGGAAAAGCCGCGGGGCTTCACGGTGATCGGCCGTGCTGAGACGCTGGATTTCCTCGCGCCGCTGCCCGTCGGCGCACTGTTCGGCGTTGGCGAAGCGACCGCTCGCAAGCTTGTGCGCCACGGTTTTCACACGCTCAAAGATCTGCAAGAGGCAGACAAAGATCGGCTGATCCGCCTTCTTGGGACGCACGGGCTACACCTCAAAGAGATGGCGCTCGGCGTCGACCCGCGCCCTGTACGTACGGACCGAGGGCGCAAAAGCGTCTCCAGCGAGCGGACCTTCAACGAGGACGTCTCGGACCTTGATGTGCTGCGTGTCCATGTGCGGGCGGCCTGCGAGCGGGTGTCGAGCCAACTGAAAAAGAAGGCGCTGAGCGGGCGGACCATAACGGTGAAAGCCAAGACGGCGCGATTCAAAACGCTGACGCGGGCGCAAAGCCTTGAGCGGCCCACGCAAGGGGCCGACCGCATTTTTCGGACCGCCGAAGCACTGCTTCACCCGCTAGCGGATGGTACCGCCTATCGGTTGATTGGCGTCGGCGTGTCGGACCTATCGCCCGGCGAGGCGGCTGATGATCGCGACCTTGCGGACCAAGATTCGGCGCGCCGCACCCAGGCAGAGGTGGCGATGGACACGCTGCGGCAGAAGTTTGAAACCGATGCGGTGACAGTCGGCCTTCTGCTCGATCCGGCGGGCAAGCGGAAGCCGAGCGCTACCGCGAAGCCCGATCACTCGACGCAGGATGCGGGCTCAAAAGCAGTGAAGTCGGAAAGCACGCCGCGCAACGAGAATGCGCCATAGTCGAGCACCAAACCGTCGGACACGCCATTGGTGTCGAGCGTGTAAGCGACCTGGAAGTTCGGCTCAGAATCGGGCTCGAGCGGATCGAAATAGCTCAGCGTGATCGGCCAGGCGCGCGACGGCGGCGGAAAATCCGTCCAGCGCTCGGGTTCGGGCGCCAAATGATCGGCCTCTGCGGCGTTCTCGTTGAGCGGCGCCGCGTTAGCGAACGCAGCACTCGTGACGGTCGGCGCCACAGGCGAACCGATCAAGGCCGTCGCTGGCTGTGCGAGACCCGCGTCGTGGCTGCCATCGAAAACGGTCGCGAAAACAAAGCTTTCACCTGCCCTTGCCGCCTCCAGCATGGCCACCGTCAGCTGGTTGGGGAACAGCGTGCCTGGCGCGCCATTGGCGGCCAGCTCGTCGCTTTCAAACCGCCGGATGGTGACACTGCCGTCAGCCAGGCGCTCTGCGGCGCCCGTGGCGAGCGTTTCGTCCTCGGCCCCGGTGCTGGTTTGCGTCTGGAAGGTGAAGACCTCGCCCTGAGGGTCCTCAAAGGCGCGGTACTGCGTTTCGGTGCGGATGGTGCCGCCGGCGCGATCCTGCAGAGACAGGACGATGTCGCTGACAATCGTCCAACCGGCGCAGGCCGAGCCGGTAACCTGGAAAACGAACAGCCCCGCGGCGTCTTCGATGCGCGAATCGCGCTCGCTTGCCTCAAGCGTCAGCTCGTAAACGGCCCGGTGGGCGAGTAGATCGTCGGCCAGGGCGACAGGCGCGAAAGCCGAGCCTAGCGGAGCCACCAACAGCGCGAGGCTTGTGGCCGCTAGCCCCCGACGGCTTGGCAAGTGGCTTAAGATCATGGATTTGAACTGCAGCACGTTTCGATCACCATCGCGAAGGTGGCTTCACCGGCCCAGCGCATGAGGTTAGATCCGTTTGCGCGCCGGAGTGTTGGGCTCAATTGGGGATACACGCATGATGACAGCGGAGCAACGACACGCCACAGTTGGCGTTAACCTGAGGCCGTGCACAACCGCTGAGCCCGCTCACTGACCATGGCAAACCAACCGTCTTGGCTTACCGCGCGGCCTGTCGCGCATCGCGGGCTGCACGATCAGTCCGCTGGTCTGATTGAGAACACCTTGCCCGCGTTTGAAGCCGCGGTGGCGCGCGGGTTCTCTATCGAGTGCGACGTACAGCTTACCGCCGATGAAAGCGCGGTGGTTTTCCATGACGACACTTTGGACCGCTTGACGGCGCAGAGCGGTCCGGTGATCAACCAGCCGCTTGCAGCGCTCGAAGATATCCCCGTCACCGGCTCGGGGCATCCAATCCCGTCGCTCGCCAAAGTGCTCGCTGAACTCGACGGGCGGGCGCCACTCATCATTGAAATGAAGAGCCGCTTCGACGGCGACACACGTCTCGCCACGGCCGTCGCCGGGTGCCTTGCGGCCTATACGGGCCCAGCGGCGGTGATGAGCTTCGATCCGGCCCTTGTTCATGCTTATGCTAAGCTTGGCACTGGACGCCCCACCGGCATCGTGGCCACCAAAATGGACCCCTCTTACTGGCCGCCACAGATTACCGCCTGGCAGCGGCTGCGCTACGGGCGATTGCTTCACCGTGCTGCCTTGCGCGCTGATTTCATCGCTTACGATCAGGGCCACCTGCCCTCCATCGCCCCCCTCGCCGCGCGCTGGCTTGGGCGAAAGAAACTTCTGTCTTGGACCGTGCGCGACGCGGCAACCGCTCGGCGCCTTCGGCCGTATGTGGATCAGATCATTTTCGAAGGGTTCGATCCGCTGGGATGACGCAGCAGGCCGCAAACAGTACCGACATCAGCCGGACGCTCGAGACGGTTGAAAGGTTGCACGATATCGGTGCTGAGGCCTGGCGCGCGCTCTCGGGCGCCGATGTCGACGCCGAAGGGTACAACCCCTTTGTTTCGTTTGCGTTTTTGTCCTCTCTAGAAGACTCCGGCTCCGCGGTGGCCGACACCGGCTGGATCGGTTCTCACCTCGTTTTGCGCGGCGAAAAGGACGCCGTTTCGGGTGTGATGCCGGCCTATTTAAAGCTGCACAGCCAGGGCGAGTATGTGTTCGACTACGCGTGGGCCGATGCCTATGAGCGCGCGGGCGGGCGGTACTACCCCAAGCTTCAGAGCAGCATACCCTTCACGCCGGCCAGCGCCCCGAAGCTGCTGACCGCCCAAGGCGAAGCGTTTGAGGATGTTGCGCCGCTTCTTGCGCGCGGCGCGCAGGCTGTAACGGAGAAGTTGGGCCTGTCTTCAGCCCACGTCACCTTTGTCGATGAGCGCGAACGCCAGACACTGGAAGGCGCGGGCTATATGGCGCGGCACGACCAGCAATTTCACTGGCGCAATGATGGCTATGCCAGTTTCGCACAGTTTGAAGACGCCCTCGCCTCGCGCAAACGCAAGCAGTTGCGGCGCGAGCGGCGCGACGCGCTCGCCAATGGCATCGAAATTCGCTGGCATACGGGCGCCGACCTTACCGAAGCGCAATGGGATGCGTTTTGGGTGTTCTACCAGGACACCGGCGCGCGAAAGTGGGGGCGGCCCTACCTGACCCGCTCGTTCTTTTCGATGATCGGCGAGCGGATGGCCGACCAGATCATCTTGATGCTGGCCTATCGCGACGGCCGGCCGATTGCGGGGGCCCTCAACTTTCTTGGCGAGGACACGCTGTTTGGCCGGCATTGGGGCTGCACGGAGCATCACCCATTCCTGCATTTCGAGCTGTGCTACTACCAAGCGATCGATTACGCGATTGCTCACAAGCTCGGCCGCGTGGAAGCGGGCGCGCAGGGCGCGCACAAGCTGGCGCGCGGCTACACGCCGGTGGTCACGACGTCGATGCACCATATCCCGCATGCGGGGTTTCGCGACGCGGTCAAAGACTATCTTGACCATGAGCGCGAGCAGGTGCTGTTCGATGCGCAATATCTCGAAGGGCGGACGCCCTTTAAGTCTGGAGGGGGCAACTAGTGGCGACGTACGATCCAACGAACATTTTTGCGAAGATTCTCGCTGGCGAGATGCCGAGCCACGCGATTCTGGAAACCGACGAGACGCTCGCCATCATGGATGTGATGCCGCAAGCCGATGGCCACGCGCTCATCTTGCCCCGCGCGCCCTCGCGCAACTTGCTTGATGCGGACCCTGCTGTCTTTGCGCCCTTGATGCGCGATGCACAGAAAGTGGCGCGGGCGGCCATGCAAGCCTTCGGCGCGGACGGCGTGGTCATCCAGCAGTTCAATGAAGCACCAGCAGGCCAAACCGTCTTTCACCTGCACGTCCACGTCATTCCACGCATTGAGGGCGTCGGTTTGCGCGCGCATGGCGGCAGCATGGCGGATCCCGATGTGCTGGCAAAGCATGCGCAACTGTATCGCGAGGCGTTAGCAGCGATGGGCTAGACGCCCGCCAACGGCACCAGCCATCAGCAGCAAAAAAGGCCCGGTCGCTCTGACCGGGCCTTGTTCGTTTTGGGCGTAATGTTCGCCTAGGTCTTCAGCGGCACCTTCGGCACGGCGCTGCGCGCGCCGCCGGACCCGCCCTTCTTGCGGCCGGTTCCGTTGCTGCTGCCGCTACCGCTCCGTGTGGACGCTTTGGCATCGGCTTTGGCGGTTGCTTTGCGCTTCGTGGCCGGTTTGCGCTTCGCCTTGGCGGGCACCTCACGCTTTGGCTTTGCAGCCTCGGCGACCGCTTCTAGCTTGAGGCCAACCGTCTTGCCGTTCTCGTTCTGGTCGAGATCGACGCGCACCACGCCGCCTTTGACAAGCTTGCCGAACAGCACCTCATCGGCCAGCGGCTTCTTGATGTGCTCTTGGATCACCCGGCCCAGAGGACGGGCGCCCATATGCTCATCATAGCCTTCAATAGCGAGCCATTCGCGGGCCTTATCGGTGAGTTCGATGACGACGTTGCGGTCCGACAGCTGGGTTTCAAGCTGCAGAACGAACTTGTCGACAACCCGGAAGACAACCTCCTGCGGCAGGTGGCCGAACTGGATGACCGCATCGAGACGGTTGCGGAACTCCGGCGCGAACAGGCGGTTGATGGCCTCCATGTCCTCGCCTTCGCGGCGCGATGACTTGAAGCCGATGGCCGGCTTGGCAAGGTCCGCAGCGCCCGCGTTCGTAGTCATGATGATGATCACGTTGCGGAAGTCGACTTCCTTGCCGTTCGAATCGGTTAACTTGCCATGGTCCATGACCTGCAACAGCACGTTGAACAGGTCCGGGTGCGCCTTCTCGATCTCATCGAGCAGCAGCACGCAATACGGGTGCTGATCGACACCGTCGGTTAGAAGCCCGCCCTGATCGAAGCCGACATAGCCGGGAGGCGCGCCGATAAGCCGTGAGACGGCGTGGCGCTCCATATATTCGGACATGTCGAAGCGCAGCAGCTCAACGCCCAGCAGGCTGGCGAGCTGTTTGGCGACTTCGGTCTTGCCGACACCCGTGGGGCCCGAGAACAGATAGTTCCCGATGGGCTTCTCGGGCTCGCGCAAACCGGCGCGGGACAGTTTGATGGCCGCCGACAGGGCCGTGATCGCCTTGTCTTGGCCGAACACCACGCGCTGCAGGTTTGCCTCAAGCCCTTTGATGACCTCGGCATCGTCCTTCGTGACGTTTTTTGGCGGGATGCGTGCCATCAGCGCGATCGCGTTCTCGACCTCCTTGACGCCAATAGTCTTGCGACGCTTGGCTTCAGGGATCAGCTGCTGCGACGCGCCGGTCTCGTCGATCACATCGATGGCCTTATCGGGCAGCTTGCGATCGTTGATGTAGCGTGCGGACAGCTCGACGGCGGTCTTGATCGCGTCGTTGGTGTAGCGAACCTTGTGGTACTCTTCGAAGTACGGCTTGAGCCCTTTGAGGATCTCGATTGCGTCCGGCACGGTGGGCTCGGTGACGTCGATCTTCTGGAACCGGCGCACGAGCGCGCGGTCCTTCTCAAAGAACTGCCGATACTCCTTGTAGGTCGTAGAGCCGATGCACCGTAGGGTGCCTGACGCGAGCGCCGGCTTGAGCAGGTTCGAAGCATCCATTGCGCCGCCAGACGTCGCGCCAGCGCCAATGACGGTGTGGATCTCATCGATGAACATGATCGCGCCGGGATAGGCTTCGATCTCTTTCATCACCTGTTTGAGGCGTTCTTCGAAGTCGCCACGATAGCGGGTGCCGGCCAGCAGCACACCCATATCGAGTGAGAACACGGTCGATTCGGCCAACACGTCGGGCACGTCACCATCGACGATGCGCTTGGCCAAGCCTTCCGCGATCGCGGTCTTGCCGACGCCGGGGTCACCAACGAGCAGCGGGTTGTTCTTCTGCCGGCGGCAGAGAACCTGCACCGTGCGTTGGATCTCTTTGGCCCGGCCGATCAACGGATCGATTTTGCCGTCTTTGGCCTTCTCGTTGAGGTTGATGCAGTACGCATCCAGCGCTTCGGCCTTTTTGGGGTCGATGCCATCATCCTCCTCGGCGGCCTCATCATCGGCGCCACGCGGTGCGCGTGGTTCGGAGCTGCCCGGGCGCTTGGCGATGCCATGGGAGATGTAATTGACCGCGTCGTAGCGGGTCATGTCCTGCTCTTGCAGGAAATAGGCGGCGTGGCTTTCGCGCTCGGCGAAAATGGCGACCAAAACGTTGGCGCCGGTCACCTCGTCGCGGCCCGAGGATTGCACATGGATGACGGCACGCTGGATGACACGCTGGAAGCCAGCGGTCGGCTTGGCCTCATCGCCCTCGTCTGAGACGAGATCGACGAGCTCGTGGTCGACATAGTCGGCCACCGCTTCGCGCAGCATGCCAACATCGACGCCGCACGCCTGCATGACCCCAAGCGCATCTTCGTCTTCGAGCAACGCGAGCAGAAGATGCTCCAAGGTCGCGTACTCGTGGTGCCGTTCATTGGCACCCGAAAGGGCTCTGTGGAGTGCTTTTTCAAGGCTGCGGGAGAATGTCGGCACGTGTGGCTCTCACTTCTTTTCCATGACGCATTGAAGGGGGTGTTGGTGTTGGCGGGCAAAATCCATGACCTGGGTCACTTTGGTTTCCGCCACCTCGTAGGTGTAGACGCCGCACTCACCGACACCATTTTGGTGGACGTGCAGCATGATTTGAGTGGCCTCGTCCCGCCCCTTGCGGAAGAACCGCTCGAGGACGTGCACGACAAATTCCATCGGCGTGTAATCGTCGTTCAGCAGCAAAACGCGGTACAGGTGCGGGCGTTTGACCTTCGCCTTGGTGCGCGTGATCACCGCCGTCCCGCTACCGCCTTTGCCGCCATCATCACCGCCGTCATCATCCTCAGCGCCCGCCGCCAAAATGTGCGGCTGCGGTGCTTGCGACGGCAAGGGAAAATCAAATGTCAATTCGGGCTCAAAGCGGGGGGCGCGCATGGGTTGGGTATTGCCGGTTGTCGATAGGGGGAATGGTGGATCAACACTGGACCGCCATCAAGACCAATTATCGGGCGGCCACAGCGTATCATGTATGCGGGCCGCGCAACTTTTAAAGGCCTTCTGTGTGGCGCGTCCGTCAACGCCGCTGGAAGCACGGCGAACCGGCGCCGCTGGGAGTGTCCTCAGGCAGGTGGCGGCGCATCAGATTGCGCCTCCCTGGCCCTTAAAAATGCAAAAAAGGCCGACGCTGTCGCGACGACCTTTCTTGAGACACTGGAAGCAAGGGACGGATTATCCACCCATGTCTCTTTTCTGATGTCGGTAACCGAGGGCGCTCAACCTAAAAGCCAGCGCGCCTGCGGTTCAGGCACAAAGGCTTATTTGCCAACTTTGGCGAACATGCCTTCGTACGGCTTGTAGGTTTCTTTGGCCATGTCGACCATCATTTCGTTGACCTTCGTGGCCTGACCAACGAACGCCTCGTAGGAGGTTTTCATGTAGTCGGACTGAACTTCAACGGCCTTGTCGAGCGACTTGGCAGACAGCAGGCTCTCGATGGCAGCGGAACCGGATTCCATTGCTTTTTTCGAGTAGTCCTGGGTTTCCATGGCCAGCGCCTGAACGCCTTTGGACATAGCGGTCATGGAAGCAACGGCGAGGTCCATGTTTTCCTTGCCGGCTTTCTGCATTTCATCAAACGAATTCATCATTGCCCTAGCTCCATATACGGGGGGTTTGCATCCGCTTTTGCGGCGTCGCACAATCGATATATGTGCGTTGCACCATTGTGTCAACCGACTTTTGTGCGGCGCACAATTTGAGGCTTTTTTTGCCTTCGGTTTAACCGTTCCGCAACCACCAGCTCCCTAAAAATGGTCCCGTTGTAGAGGTCCCGGCAGTGTCGCCGGCGGCCTCTGGGGGCGTACCGGCCGTGCCTTTGTGTTGGCCGGAAACCAGATGGTGGTTGAGTTGCGTACAGTAGTTATGGCGCGGGCGATGCTCGCGCTCGGCATGGGTTTTGCCGTCCTTTTCGGATCGTTCTCCGGCCCGTCTCCAGCCAATGCGAATCCTCGCTATGCCGCGCTCGTTGTTGATGCGCGCAATGGTGAGGTGTTGTTTTCGCGGCACGCCGACGCGCAGCGGTTCCCCGCTTCGCTCACCAAGGTGATGACGCTCTACGTCGTCTTTGAAGAGCTTCAGGCCGGCAATCTGCGTCCCGATACGGTGATGCGCGTTTCGGCGCACGCACAAGCGCAGCCTCCTTCGGAACTTGGCCTGCGTAGCGGGCAGACCATAACCGTTCGTGATGCGATGTTGGCGCTGGTCACCAAATCGGCAAACGATGCGGCCGCGGTGATTGGCGAGCACATCTCTGGTAGCGAGTCAGCCTTTGCACGCCGCATGACGCAGACCGCACGCAACATTGGCATGCGCTCCACAGTCTTCCGGAACGCTTCGGGCCTTCCCAATCGCGAACAGGTGACGACCGCGCGCGACATGGTGCTGCTCGGCCGCGCGATCCAACAGCGGTTCCCGCAGCGTTACTCGATTTTCTCGACGCAACGCTTCACCTATCGCGGCCGCACCTACCGCAACCACAACCGGCTGCTTGGCACGGTGCGTGGCGTGGATGGTATCAAAACCGGCTACATTCGCGCATCGGGCTTCAACTTGCTGTCGTCCGTGCAGGATCGTGGTCGCCATATCGTCGCCGTCGTCATGGGTGGTCGGACCGGCGCGAGCCGTAACGCCCATATGCGCGATCTGATTGCACGGCATTTGCCGCGTGCAACCCGTGGGCCGCGCACCGCGCTGATCGCGATCCGCCGCGAGCCGTTCAATGCGCCCTCGCCCGTTCCGCATCCCGCCGCGCTTCCGGTGGTCGCCACAGCGTTCGCACCGCAACCGGTGCAGCGGCCGTCGGCACCCACCGATGCGCCGGTCATTCCAGGTGTTCCAGGCACGGTCGCCGCGCAATTGTCGCCGCCCCTGCCCCGCGCAGAGGTTGCCAGCATCAGCCCTGCCGCCTCAGCCAGTGCGATCAGCACCTATGAGCCGGCCCGTCAGGCGCAGCAGGAACCATCGGGTGGGTCTTTGCAGCTGGGCTCGGTGCCCGACACCGGCTGGACCATCCAGATCGGTGCGGTGCCGTCGCAGGAAGCGGCCGTTGGGCTTCTGCTCCAAGCGCGGTCCGCTGTCGTGCAGCTCGACCAGCGCGCCCCATACACCCAGACGGTGCAGGCCAATGGCACCACCCTGTGGCGCGCGCGCTTTGGTGGGTTCAGCGAGCGCGACATGGCGCAGGCGGCGTGTGAAGCGCTTGAGGCGCAGAGTTTTGCGTGTCTCGCGGTGCGGCCAGACCGCTAACTGAGTATCCGCCGGCGGTACGGTGCCGCCGGCAACCTGTTTAAGGTCGCGCAGCCCGCGACCAGTGTGCGTAACGGAGGGCTAGCCATGAAGCTTCAGAAGAACTTCCTTGGCGAGATTGACCTTGGCGGCGAGATACGTCGATCCACCTCGGTCGGGGTGAATGTTCGCCATGAGGCGCCGGTGCGCCGACCTAATCGCTTCGGCATCGGCGCCGGGCTCAAGGCCAAGGATCTCGTAGGCCTCGTCTTCAGCCATGCCGCTCGTATCCGGCGTGCGGGCGCTCCGCGCACCAAGCCTCTCGTCATGGTTTTCACGCCAACCGGCAAACGCGCGGTCAAGGTAAGCCTCTAGCAGCCGCACGCTTTCGGGGTCGTCAGAGACCCCGGATAGGGCGTTGACCAGATCAGCTTCGCCTAGCGATGAAAGCGGCCGCCCCGCATGCGGCCCCGCTGTGAACCGTCCGTCGATGGCGCCGGTGGCTTCATCGAGCTGCATCGCCAGGTAAGCGGTCTTGATCGAGGGCCCCTCGCCGGATTTGGCGGCGGCATCGATATCTTCAAACCCTTTTGTTCCCGCAAACGCGCGGCGGTGCCGCATCGCCTGCCCCGCCAGCGCCAGCACTTGCGAGACCATGTGGAATCGGCCTGTGAGCATCAACAGTCCGGCCAGCCCCACGAGCACGGCAATGCCGCCGAAACGCGCCCCTTTCGCGATCTGAGCGGCCGGCACGCGGGAGAGCGCATTGCCAAGGGTCAAGAAGATCGCCAAGGCGGCGAGGCCGAAAATCAGCCAGATCATCGCATTTGCTCCAAAAGCAGCGTCGCTTCGCGGCTGTTTTGCGCTTCAAGCGCTTTGCGGCCGCCCGACGCATAGCGGGCGACAGCGCGCAAAAGCGCGGCCAGCGTGTCGGCAGACCGCTCATCGAACTGAAAATATCCGCCGCCGGACGCTTTGGCCATCGAACGGAACGCCATGGCAGCGCGCGGGTCTGCCCCCTCGTGGAAAACAAACAGCTTGCAGCCCAGAAGCCCGACTTGACCCGCCAAGTGCGACAGGCGGTCAAAATCCTCTTCGACGGCGTCGCCTATATAGATGAGGGCCGGCACGGGGTTTTTCGCTAGCTCTTTGCGGGCAAAGCCGAGCACACGGACGATCTGGGTTTGGCCGCCAAGTGTTTGAATGCCCGCCATGGCGCGCGCGAGCGCCTTGCCATCGGTTTTCCAACCTGAGGCGCGGCACTCATCAAAGCCTCGAAAATAGACAAACTTCATGGCAAGGCCGTTGACCTTGTCGGCCTCGGCAAACATTTGCGCTTGGATGTGGCACGCCCGGTCCCAGGTGCGCTCACGGCTCAGCGTCGCATCAAGGGCAAAGAGCAGCCTGCCCTGCCCGGAGGGCTGCGGCGCGCTCTGCATGGCCTGAACAAAAGCGTCCACATCGGCCGAATTGGACGTCGCGCTCGGCGTTTGCGCGCCGCCCTCTGAGGCCTTTGCTGGGCTTGCTGCCCGGTTTTGTGGGGTGGTCTTCATGTGCCAGATGTGGGATGCGGCCTCGCTGTTGGAAAGGGCTCAAGTGTCGCAAGCCCCTGTTTTGAGACCAAGATGCACATAGTTCGCACCGTCAAAGACCTTCGCGCGCTTCAGTCGGGGCTGAAGGCGCAAGGCCGCACTAGCGCGCTGGTGCCCACCATGGGCGCGTTGCATGCGGGCCATTTGGCGCTTGTGGCTGCGGCCAAAGGCCATGCCGACGCGGTTATCGCGACGATCTTCGTAAACCCAACTCAGTTTGCCGCGCACGAAGACCTCGGCACCTATCCCCGCCAAGAAGCCGCTGACCTCGAAGCGCTTGATGCTGCCGGTGTGGATGCGGTGTTCGCGCCCAGCGTGGATGAAATATACGGGCCCGATGATGCCACGCGGATCGTGATGGCGGGCCCGGCCGCAGGCCTTGAAGCGGCGTTCCGCCCGCATTTCTTTGGCGGCGTGGCGACGGTCGTCAGCCGCTTGCTGCTCGCTGCCGGATGCGAGGCCGCTGTTTTCGGCGAGAAAGACTATCAGCAGCTGCTGGTGATCAAGCGGATGGTCGCCGACCTCAAGATCCCAACCGCCATCCATGGTGCGCCCACGGTCCGAGAAGACGATGGCCTCGCGCTGTCGTCTCGCAATGCCTACCTGTCAGCGGAAGAACGGGCGACGGCCCCGGCGCTCAATCAGGCGCTTCGAGCCTGCGCGGCAGCCGTCCGGGGCGGGCTCGAACCAGACGTCGCCGAAGCGCAAGCGGTCGAGACTTTGCAGAGTGCGGGTTTCGCGCCAGACTATTTGGCCGTGCGCGACGCCGACACTCTGGGCCCCCTCACGGCGATGGACAGAGGCAGGGTTCTCGCCGCCGCGACGCTCGGCAGGACGCGGCTCATCGACAATATCGCCCTCTAGAGGACCTCAGAGCAGACCCAGCTCAGCGAGATCGCTACGCATCTCGGGCGGCAGATCGTCACCGTTGCCGCGCACCTTATCCCAATCCGCCGGCGCGTCCTCTGGCTTAAGGTAGCGCCACCCCTGGAAGGGCCGCCGCGGTTGCGGCCGCGTTCGGATCAGCTCTGGATCGAGCACGAGATGGCAGCGGTTGATGCCCATCTCGTCTTTGAAGGGCCGAATGTCGACCAGCTTCTGGCGCGAGAGCACCTGCCCCTTCACCACCCAGTAGAGCGAGCCGCCCAGGAGCAGTTCCTCAGCGCGCTTGGGCACCATCCGCGTCGTGTGCGTCTGCTCAACCGGCTCGCCGCGCGCACGCTTCGCGGCCAGGATCGCCGCAATCCACGCTTCGTGATCTTCAACCGAATCTGCGCCAACGCACAATTTGATAAGATGCAGAGACATAGGCCATTCGTGCGCGTTTTGGGCCGCCGAGCCAAGGGGCTCCAGGTCCATCTAGGGCCTTATACGGACCTCCTCCACAGTTTGCGGGTGTGGTCCGTGCGCAAGGCCCGAAAAGCCGCCAAAAGCAGCACGTAGTTCTCCGAAGTGGGGGTTTCCCAATAGGCGTGCTGGTAGTGGTCGGGTATTTTTTCAAACGCTACCGCGAAGACCCCGTGTCGCCGCGCCGGCAGTACAAGAACGATCCATTTTCGGCGCCGACATGAACGACCAAGCACCCCTTTCATCCTATGAGCCCGATGGCGATCCGCTGGCCATCAACACCAGCGAAACCGCTCAATATCTCAAGCTGATCGCAAATGAGCGGCGTTTGATGATCCTGTGTCTTCTGGCCGCGAAGGGCGAAGCGACGGTGTCGTTTCTGTCTCAGTCGGTGAGCTTGGGCCAGTCCGCCATGTCGCAGCACTTGGCGCGGCTACGGGCCGACAACCTTGTCGATTTCCGCAAGGAAGGTCAGATGGCCTTCTACCGCATTGCCGATGAGCGCATTGAAGCGCTGCTTCTACGGCTCGGCGAGATCTTCTGCTAACCTGAACAAGCTTTAGGCAGGCTTAGAGCGCGTCTCGGTCGGCTGACCGGCGTCCAGCCATTCCGTGATCCCACCTTTTAGGTGCGTGACGTTTTCAAGCCCCATATCGTGCGCGGTTTTGGCAGCCAGCGCTGACCGCCAGCCGCTTGCGCAATAGAAGACGAACCGCACGGGCTCGGCAAAGAAGGGCTTGTGATAGGGGCTATCGGGGTCGATCCAGAACTCCAGCATGCCCCGTGGGCAATGCCGCGCGCCGGGGATACGCCCCGTCTTCTCAAGTTCGCGGACATCCCGCACATCAACGAAATAAATCGCTGGATCATCGAGCAGGCCCTGTGCCTC
>JAHCMG010000168.1 GCA_019192585.1 Devosiaceae bacterium MH13 | reverse complement strand
TCGATCTTCCGGCGAGCGTCCACACCGTTGCCGACCTCAAGACATGGCTCGCGTCACGCGATGAGGGCTACGCCTACGCGCTGGAAGACCCGGCGATCATCCGCGTTGCCCTCGACAAAAAGCTTGTCGGCGATGACGTGGCGGTCGGCACAGCCAAGGAGGCGGCGCTTTTCCCGCCGATGACCGGTGGCTGAGACCGAACGCACAGCCATGATTGACGTGAAGGTTCAGGCCGAGCCCCTCGCCTTGGAGCCAGCGCAGGCGGAGGTCGCGGACCACGCGGTCGGCGCGGTGGTGAGCTTTATCGGCTATTGCCGCGATGAGAATGGTGCCCTCGCCGCGCTTGAACTCGAGCACTATGCCGGCATGGCCGAAGCCTCACTGGAAGATTTGGCCCGGCAAGCGGCTGAACGCTGGCCGCTGTCAGCCGTTCAGGTGCAACACCGCTACGGGCGCATCACGCCGGGCGAGGCCATCGTGCAGGTGGTGACCGCCAGCGCGCATCGCCGCGCGGCGTTCGAAGCGGCGGACTTCATGATGGACTATTTGAAGACCAACGCGCCCTTTTGGAAAAAGGAGCACCCGGCACACGCGGGCGAAGCAGCCAAATGGGTCGACGCCAAACCGCAGGATGACGCCGACGCCGCGCGTTGGCAGGCTTAGCCGTTAGCGCTTAGGCAGCCGCTTGGGCCGCGTTCGGACGAACCGCCGCCTCATAATCAGCGATCAGGCTCTGCGAGATTTGCCCAGGCGCAAAACTGAACGGCCCAATCTCGGACACGGGCGTCACTTCCGCCGCGGTCCCGGTGATGAAGCACTCACTGAAGCTCGCCAGCTCGTGCGGCAGGATCCGGCGCTCGATGACCTCCAGCCCGCGCGCTTTGGCAAGCTTGATCACGGTCCGCCGGGTGATCCCGTCGAGAAACCGGTCGGCGGTCGGCGTGTGCAGCACACCATCGGCAACAAAGAAGATGTTAGCGCCCGTCGCTTCGGCGACATAGCCTTCCCAGTCATACATCAGCGCGTCGGCATAGCCTTTCGCTTCCGCCGCGTGCTTCGACAAGGTGCAAATCATGTACAGGCCCGCGGCCTTGGCGTGCGAAGGAGCGGTGCGCGGGTCGGGGCGACGATATTTAGCAATGTCGAGCCGAATGCCCTTCATCCGCTCTTCGGGCGCGAAGTAACTCGGCCACTCCCACGCGGCGATGGCCACATTGATGCGGTTGGCTTGGGCCGAAACGCCCATCATCTCCGAACCGCGCCAGGCAATCGGGCGGACATAGGCGTCGACGAAACCATTCTTGGCGATCACCGCCTCACAGGCCGCGTTCAGCTCTTCAACCGAGTAGGGCATCGTCATATCAAGGATTTCGGCAGAGCGGTGTAGCCGCTCATGATGGGCGGTCTGCTCAAACACCACACCGCCATAGGCACGCTGGCCCTCAAACACCGCCGAGCCGTAATGCAGGCCATGGGTCAGTACGTGGACCTTGGCGTCATCCCAATCGACAAAGTCACCGTTCATCCAGATATGTCCGGACAATTGATCAAAGGGGATACCAGCCATGGGGCCTGCTCCAGAAGGTTTGCCGATCGCCCAAACAGCTTGTAGAAGCCGCTGCGATCCTTGAACGTTGTGCCGCAAAACGCGCGCGGCGTGGTGAGTCGCCAAGCCAGCGGTTGCAGTTGCCCAGTTTTTGGGCGGCCTACGCAACTTTCAAAAAAGAAAGGTTCGTACGTGGAACAATTCTTTCGCTCGGCGAGGCTGGTGTGTAACAAAAGGCCAAATATATGTCAACATGGCTGACATAAATTCACAGACGATCGACGCGCGCCTTGGCGCTGGCAAGACGGAGCGTGGCGCGGCTGCGATCGACATTATCGAGCATCTGTTCTTCGCCTATCGCGATTTTGTTGGTGAGCCCGACGCGGTTCTGGCCGATCTTGGCTTTGGCCGGGCGCACCATCGGGTGCTCCACTTCGTCCATCGCAACCCCGGCATGACCGTCGCGGTGCTCCTGGAGATTTTGCAGATCACCAAACAAAGCCTGGCGCGGGTCCTCAAGAACCTAATCGAAGAGGGCTATATCGAGCAGCACGCGGGTGCTGACGATCGCCGCCAGCGGCTCCTCTACACCACGGCAAACGGTGCCGCGCTGGCAGAAAAGCTGATCGCCATACAATCGTCACGGATCGAGCGCGCACTGGCGGGCCTTCCAGCACCGCAACACGCGATGGTGCAAACGTTTCTCAGCGGTCTTCGCAACGATCCGAACGCGCCGACAAGCGGGTTCGCGAAACAAGCCGAGGACCGCTAACGCGCGACGGGGTCTACCTTCGCGCCGGGTTGTCACAAAGGTTTGCCGATGAGCACCGCGAAAGCCGCAACAATCCCCGCCGATACCGCCTCGCACATCCTGATCGTGGATGATGACAGCCGCATCGCCGATCTGCTGCGGCGCTATCTTAGAGACCAGGGCTACCGTGTCACGGTGGTCAACTCCGCCCAGGAGGCGCGGATCGCCCGTAGCGGCCTATCGTTCGATCTGGTCGTGCTCGACGTGATGATGCCCGGCGAGAGCGGCTTCGATTACCTTGCAGACCTGCGCAAAACCTCGACCGTACCCGTGATCATGCTCACCGCGCGCGGGGAGGTCGACGACCGGATCACGGGGCTCGAAGGCGGCGCGAACGATTATCTGACAAAGCCCTTTGAGCCGCGCGAACTCGTGCTTCGCATCGAAAACACCTTGCGCTCCGCCAGCCAAGGGCGCGGCCCGAATGTTGACGCGGTCGACTTTGGAGACTTCCGCTACAACCTCAAACGGCGTGAACTGACCCGCGACGGCAGCATCGTTCGGCTGACCGAGCGCGAGCGGGAGATCATGTCGCTGCTGGCCGCGCGGCCCAATGCCACCGTGTCCCGCTACGACCTGCTCGGCGATGATCCGAACAAGACCGACCGGGCAATCGATGTGCAGATGACGCGTCTGCGCCGCAAGATTGAGAGCGATCCCGCGGCCCCAGCCTATTTGCAAACCGTGCGGGGGGTGGGCTATCGGCTCGTCAGCGACTAAATTGCTGACACTCCAACGCTAACCGCCGCAGGACCAACGCCCTGCCGCTCCGGGCACCCGATGGCCAACGCCGACCAAACCGTCCCTCTTGAGCCTGAGGCCCCCACCTCAGGCACGGCGAAGCCGG
>JAHCMG010000167.1 GCA_019192585.1 Devosiaceae bacterium MH13 | reverse complement strand
CTCAACGGTATTATCGGCCGCGATTGGGGCTCGGTCGAAGGCTTCCGCTACTCAGATTCGCACGTCGAAGCTGGCGCCGAGCAAGGTGGTGTTTGGACCGTGTCGATCATGGCGGAGTATCTTGAGAACCCGCGGGCCATGGTTCCGCGGACCCGTATGGCCTTTGCAGGCCTGCGCCAGGAGCAACAGATCCTCGACGTGATCGCTTACCTGGCAGGGTTTGATGCCGACGGCGCCGAGGTTGACCCCGGCCCGGTGCTGGAAGAGCATTTTGGCGGCGACATGTAAGCCTGCTGCCACTGCCTCGCACATCCGTTGCGAGGACGGAATGGAAGGGTCGGCAGTTGCCGGCCCTTTTTTGTTGCCACGCGGCGTGACACACTACGCCGCTCGCTTGGCTCTTTGAATGCTCAGCGTTCGGGCACAGCGGCAAACGACAATCAAGATGGTCTGCCCAAACCATCTTTGGCTCAGGTGACACGTGTCAGAAATCATGATCCCGGCCATAGCCGCCGATGGCAGCCTCTACCCGATCGAAAAGATGCAGGCGCACCGCGACGCGCAGCTGCACCTTGCGATTTCCGTGTTTGTGATGTGCCCCGATAGGCACCTGTTGTTGGTGCAGCGCCGGGCACTGACCAAATACCATTGCGGCGGCCAGTGGGCGAACACCTGCTGCAGTCACCCCCACTGGGACGAATCCCCCCGCGCGGCCGCCGAGCGACGCCTCGCTGAGGAGCTTGGCCTACAGCTCGAGGATCCGCTCGAGCCCCTGGGCCAACTCGATTACCGGGCCGATGTTGGCCACGGCATGACCGAACACGAGCGTGTTCATCTGTTCCGCGCCATCCTGGATCCAGCGTCGATATCTCTAACGCTGAACCCCGATGAGGTCGCAGAAACCGCGTGGACGCCCGTGTCAGAGCTCAAACAGCAGGCCCAAAACGCGCCAGAAACCATCGCGCCATGGTTCCGAATTTACCTGCTCGAACATGCCGATCGCTGGACCTTGTAGGCACGTGAAGGCCGCGCTCGGACTTTCCCGTATGTAAATTCGTTTTAACGTCCAATTTGATTGACACTTCGGGTGGCAATTGCCTATCGTGTGAGCGGTTAGGCGTGCGCGCCCGGCCGGGTCGCGGGCATTGAGCCCAGCCGCACCCGTGCACAGCCCAACCCTTCACTGCGGTTCCACCCTGCACAACGCAGAACCGGGTGCAGCCGTGTTGAAAGGGATTTTTTGGAGGCTGACATGGACTTTTCACAGTTCGATTTCGTCAATTTTACCAGCTACATCGATCTCGCGCAGGTGTTGCTGTACGTTTTCTGGATCTTCTTCGCTTTCCTTCTGTTCTACATTCAGCAGGAGACGCGGCGGGAAGGCTACCCGCTCGAATCGGACGAGAGCGGCGCGGTGTATAACCACGGCGCTGTCTTCATGCCCGACCCCAAAACTTTCAAATTGCCCCACGGCCATGGGGAGGTTTCGTACCCTGACTACAAGCGGGAGACGCGGGAGCTGAAATTGGCCCCCACCGAGCCCTGGTCCGGCGCTTCGAAAGTGCCGACGGGTGAAAACCCCTTGCTTGATGGCGTTGGCCCCGGCGCCTGGGCGGAACGTGCCGATGTTCCCGATCAGCTGTGGAGCGGTGCGGCGAAGATCAAGCCGATGCGCGTCGCTGATGCCTTCGCGATTCCCTCAGGGGACCCGAACCCTATCGGAAACCCTGTTGTTGGCTGCGACGGCGCGGTTGGGGGGACGGTTGTGGATGCCTGGGTCGACCAAGCTGAGAGCGTCATCCGCTACTACGAGATCGAGGTCGCCGGGGCTGGCCGCAATGTCTTGCTGCCGGCGAACTTCGCCGTTGTCCGCAGCAACCGCTTGGGCACCAAGCTCTATGTGCACGCGGTCACCGGCGCCCAGTTTGCCGACGTGCCGCTGACCAAGAGCGAAGACGAAATCACCATGCTCGAGGAAGAAAAGATCATGGGCTATTACGGCGCGGGCTATTTCTACGCCACGCCCAACAGAGCCGAGTCCATCTTCTAGGAGCAAAATCAAAACCAACGAGGCGGGCCGTTGAATTACATTCACAATGATGATGACTTCGCCACCGAGCCGAAGCGCGGACTTCCTGCGCTTCTGCCGCGTGGCGAATTCGTTTTGTGGCAAGGCGCGCCCCACTGGCGAACCTTTGCCCGCGAAACCTTCCGCACCCACCTCATCGTTGGCGCGGTCGCTGCCGGCAGCCTCTTGCGCTTCGTTTTGGCGCTTGGTGCAGACAAAACGGTTGGCATTGCCGCCGGCGAAGCCTTCGTCATCGCGTTGTTCGGCGCGGTGGGACTGGCGATCCTGTATCTGCTGGCCTGGCTCGTCCAAAAGACCACCGTCTACACCATCACCAACAAGCGGCTGGTGTTGCGCATCGGTGTGGCGCTGCAGAAAACGTTCAACGTGCCTTTCGCACAGATCGACGCCATCGCGTTCAAACCGAGCACGAAAAAGCAAGGTGAGACGGCGGGAAGCCTATCGGTGGCCCTCAAGCCAGGCACCTCCATCGCCTATCTCCTCCTCTGGCCACACGCACGGCCTTGGAAGATGAGCCATACCCAGCCGACCCTTCGCGGTATCCTCAACGCGCCAAAGGTCGGCGCACTGCTTGGCGACGCGTTCACGGCCCATGTCCAGGAAATCGCCGGCACGCCGATCACGGCAGTCGCCGTCCCAGAAAGCAGCATGGCAGAGGGCGTACAAGACGTGGACAAGTCGAGGCGTCAAGACACGCAGCGCAAAGACACGCGGCTGCCTGAGCCCGCCCCCTTCGTTCGAAAGACGCCGGTTTTCATGGCTTTCGGACTAGCGGGCCTGACCGTGATCTTTGTCGGTCTCCATCAATGGACAGAGCGCCAGCAGGCCTCTCAATCCGAGGGCGCGCAGCCGATCTTCAGCCAGACCATCACGGTCGAGCCTCAAGACGGCGGCCGACTGGCCATCCACGCGACCGACGGCGACGAGCTCCTCGCCACGCTCGAGCCTGGCAATTCGGGTCTGTTGCGCGGCGCGTTTCGTGGCCTCAACACGACTCGCAGCCAGCTGAGCATCGACCCCGCGGCGCCTTTCCGCCTCGATCGTATCGCAGACGACGGGTTGTACCTTGTCGACCCCGAAACCAACCGGCGCATCCGCCTCGATTCCTTCGGTCCAGTTGCCGAAGGCCCCTTGGCGAACCTTCTGGCTCTCGGGCTCTAGCGGGTTCCAAGTCGAGGTAAGTGCTCCGAGCGGCGTACCAGCCTAGGCTCGGCTCTTTCGACCTAGTTGCTTGAAGGCTCCTTGGCGATGTTTCTGGCCCCAGGCCGCTAGCGGCTGCGTTTGGTTGAGTTTGCGCAAGTCGCGGCCAGACGAAAGGCGAAGGAAGGCGGGTACATCTCCAGCATGGGGCGAGGGCCCACCGCTCTCGGGACCGGCGGCTGCAAGTGCGCCCCAATCTCAACTCCGACGCCCATCAAAAGCGCACTGATAGGCCGTAGCGTGGCTATCGTGCCGCGAACCGACAGACTCTTACCCGCTCAGCAATGAACCCGGTGAGTGATGCGGGCTATCCCATCAGGTTGGAACGCATCTTCAGGAATGAGCTCTGGCGGCCTAGCGCCGCGGACGGCTCAGCCGGCTCAGCCGCCACTGCGCCGAAATTATGAGACCGCCCGGGCGCTCCTACGCCTCAGCCCAAGATATCATCCGCGCTTGCATAAGGCGCACATGACCAAACGCCTCTGGCTTCTAAAGTACCGCCTCAGCCCAGCATCGGCGGCTGCGGCGACCATCCGCTTCTTAGTTCAAGGACGTCGGCGGCCCTAGGGTGGCGCCGAGCCAGTCTCGCGGCTCGGTGGCCGATCGAGTGGCCCGCCGCATTGCTGAAGCGCTCCATGCCACGCTCAAGGGGCCGGCACTTCGCGACCATTTGATACGGCGCCTGCTAAGCGAGGCGCGCGGCTTTCACAAAGAGCGGCGAGCGCGCTGACCCCAACAGGGAGGGCCGTAGCGGCGAGCCGTGTCGAGGGAGAAATGCTTGGCCGCTGCTCGCAGGTCTATGGGAGCGAACGACTCCGCCGGCCTTCCAAGCAACGCTTGCCTGCGAGCCCCCGAAGAAAAGCGCTCCGGAAGAAGCCACAAACCCAAACGGAAAACGGCGCCGGCCTTGCGACCGGCGCCGTCCCAGCACCATACCAGAAAGGCAACGTTTGCGGGCTAATTGCCCCAGCTGGATACGGTGGAGTCGGGCGTGATCGGCCACCAGCTCAAATCCTCAGGCACCACGCCGTGTTTCATGCCCCAAAGGGTCCAATCATCCACGACGGTTCCGGTGATGAGGATGCCGATGCCGCCGGTCAGCGTTGTCAGCATTGCGAACCACCATGCCCAGCGGTGGATCGATTCCATTGAGGCGTTGAAGCCCATCGTCCAGCGCCAGAACAGCGCAGCACGTTCCGACGCGGTCCCGCGATCGGTGATTTGCTCAATCTCACGCTCACCACCGTAGCGGGTCACCGCCAAGATGGTCGCCCCGTGCATGGCGAACAGCAGCGCCGAGCCATACAGGAACACAATCGAGAGCATGTGGAACGGGTTCCAGAACAGGTTGCCGTACACAATCGAGAAATTGTTGGTCCAATCGAGGTGGGGGAACACACCCCATGGCACAGCCTCACTCCAGCTGCCCATCATCACCGGGCGAATGAAACCAAGGACCAGGTACAGCCAAATCGCGGCGGCAAAGGCGTAGCAGACGTGCAGCCCGAGCCCGAGCGCTTTGGCCCGACGGTACATGCGGAACCACCACAAGATGATGGAAGCGGTGATCAGGAAGCCGGCGATCATGAACCAGCCGCCCTCACGCAAGGGAGGCAGCACCTGCAGGCCGTATTCGGGGCCCGGAGGATCGAGCGAAAGCCAAAAGAACTCCCGAACGAACAGAACCGGGTTCCAGCCTACATCGGCTGCCATATTGAAGCCGATGATCGCAAAGCCGAGCATGAAGGTGACAAGTGAAGCGACGCCAAGGAAGCCCAGATAAATCGGTCCAAGCTGCGCATTGCCGATCTTGCCGACCCAATAGCTCAGCATGCCGCCTTTGCGCTCGAACGCCATATCATCGGCGATCGCGATCCCAGGCTCGGGATGCCCCATGACCTGAACGCGCGTGATGATGTTTTGATAGTTGTCCATCGTCAGGGCCTCCTACGCGCCATTCCAGGTGATCGTTTCACGGATGAACTCCCACCAATCGATCCACGATCCGGCGTAAACCGGCCCGGAGATGATGATGCACACCGCGCTCCAGAAGCCCGCATTGAGAGCAAGAAACAGCCCCAACCGGTGGATGCCTAGCGTGCCAATCGAGTAACCGATCGTGTCGCGGAAATAGGTGTCCTCATGCTCAGGCGATTTCACCGTCTCGCCCTTTTGCGGGTTCACCGCCGAGAGCACCATGCCGCCATGCAGCGCCAGCGCGAACGTCACCGTGAAGAAGAAGGTGATCGCCACCATGTGCGCCGGGTTGTAGTGGAAGTTTCCGTACTGGTAGCCGGTGAACCAAACCCAGTTGAGGTGGCTCATGATCCCGTAGGGAAAGCCGTGGCCCCAGGCGCCCAGCGCCAGCGGACGGAACACGTTCAGCGTTGCAAACGCGAAGATCGCGACGCTGAAGGCGAAGGGCACATGGTAACCCATGCCCAGCTTTCGGCAGATCTCCACCTCGCGTAAAGCCCAGCACCCAAATGCGCCGAGCGCGCAGATGGTGATGATTTGCCAAAGCCCGCCCTCAGCCATGGGCGCGAGAGCAAGTTTGTAAGAAATGTCAGGCGGATTGATGCTCAACATCCAGATGTTCCAGGTCGGTCCCTGGGACGCGCCGTAAATGATGAGAAACGTTCCAACGAGTATGAAGAACAGACCCGCGATCCCGAAGAAGCCGACGTAGAACGGCCCGACCCAGAAGTCGAACAGGTCGCCCCCGATCAATGTACCCCCACGGACACGGTATTTTCTTTCGAAACTGAGCAGTGCCATGACGACCCATTCCTATTGTTGAGTGAAGAGCCGGCAGGCAGACCCTAGCGGACCGCCTGCCGGTGTAGCGGCATCGCTAAGCGATGAGTTTTTCGGACTGCGAGATTTCGATCGCGGACATGTCCGTCACGCCGCGTTCAAACCAGTTGTACCGGTCCGTGCTGAGCAAGATGAAGTGAATCAATATTGCCAGCGAGAACAGGAACACAGCCGTGGCGGCCAGCACCCGACGCGGGTCGAAAAGAAGCCAGATTTTGTACATTTCCGGCTCCTCCTAGACCAGCACCGGCAGCATGGCTGCCAGAGTTGTCACACCTTCAATCATGTCGACGGACGCGGTCTCCCGCGCAAGCGACCAAGGTCTCCACAGCCACACCAGAACGTGAGCCGCGAAGGCCCATCCGGTGAAGGCGATGGCGCTTTTGACGAAGATGCGATGGAACTCACGAGCTTCTTCACTGGAAAGACCAGTGAGGGAGCCCCCATCTGAGCTAGACATCAAAAGACCTCCTAGCGGTTGCCTTTCGGCGGTTACCGCGCACCTCCCGCGCGGCGGGGATTTTTGGAGCCGCGCCTGCCGGCACAGCCCCGCAATCAGCCCGGCGGGCCGGGCCAATCAGTGTCCGGTCAGCCCATAAAGGCGTAACCGATCGTTGCGCTGGCGGCGGATTGCGCTTCGGCAAGAACCGAGCGCCCTTCCGCACGCGAACTGGCCAGCGGGTTGAGAGAAGAGGGCAGCAGCCGCGCAATCAGCGCTGCCACCACGAAAAGCCCAAATGTCAGCCAATACAGAACCGTATAGGCACGTCGTTCGTCCCGTCGGCTGCGAAGCCCGTCTGCTCGATTGCTCATTGCAATGCCTCCGCTGAAAAATGCTCATGTGGGCGGGCGGCTTGGGTCATCAGGCCACCTCGTTTTCTTGGGCGAGTGCGAGATGCGTGCGCATCATTTGCGCGCTGACATGCCGTAAACCTTGGGCGCGGGCCGCTGCCTCGACGCCGTCACGCAGCCGCTTGGCCATCGAGATGCGCACCAAGACGGGCGCGGCCTCAACGGCCTCATCAAGAAGGCCCTTGGCGTCCTCATCCCAGGCAAGCGTCTCGGAAAGCCGCGCTGGGGTTGCGGGCGCTTGATCCATTTGCGTGCCAAGCGGCAAAATGGCGAACAGCGCGTCAAACAGCGCGTTGCAAACCTCTTGGATCAGGTAGACGGCGCCGGCGTAGCCCATAAACGGCGTACCCGTGCTGCGCCGGATCACTGCGCCGGGGAACGAGGCGGGAATGTACATGGCCTGCGGCCCAAACCCGCCCGGGCCCTGAGCGGCTTTCTCAGCCAGGTACATCCGCTCATTGTAGGAGCCGAAAAGCACCAGCGGCGGCTTCTCAAAGACGAGTTTCCGCACCGCTTCATTGTCGGTCTTACGGCCCGCTTCGCGCGCCACCGCAAAGGTGCAGGGCAGACCCATCTCCTCTTCGAGGAAGTGGCGCACGCCCCGCGAATAGGTCTCGGTCGCGACGATCGCGAAGCTTGCGGTGCCGAAAAAGTCCTGCGTGACCGACCGCCACAAGTCCCAGAGGGGTTTGATGGTCGTGTGCTTCTCGCGCTCGATAAAGGGCTCGGGGTCAAGGCCCAACAGTTCGCCAAGGGCCCGCAGAAACTTGGTCGTTGAGTGGAGCCCAATCGGCGCTTGGAGGTAGGGACGGTCAAGCGTCTCGCACAGCAGCCGCCCAAACTCCCGATACAGGCACACATTGACCTCGGCATCTGGCAGTTTGGAGACATCAGCCAGATGGCTGCCCAGGGGGAAGGTGAGGTTCACCTCGGCGCCAATGCCTTCGATCAAGCGCCGGATCTCGGCGAGGTCGGACGGCGTGTTGAAGGTGCCATACATCGCTCCGATGATGTTGACCTTCGGCTTCTGCCCTTCTTTGCGCGGCTTTAGCGGCCGCACCTTCTTGGGCCCGAACTCGGTCCACAGCCATTGCATTGCGCGGTCAGCGCTCTGCCATTGGTCCTCATCGATGGTCCGCGGCAGAAAACGCTTGATATTCGTGCCTTCGGGCGTCACCCCGCCACCGATCATTTCAGCGATCGAGCCGGTGAGGACGACAGCCGGCAGCTCAGGGTCCAGCGTGGCGTGCGAGCGGCTCATCGCCGCCTCGGTGCCCTTCTGGCCCAACTCTTCCTCCGCAAGGCCGGTCACAACGATCGGCAATTCATGCGGGGGGAGCGCATCGGTGTAGTGGAGGACCGAGGTCACCGGCAGGTTTTCGCAACCCACCGGGCCATCAATGATGACCTGCAGGCCCTTGATGGCGGTGAACGCGTAGACCGAACCCCAGTAGCCACCCGCACGATCGTGATCGAGAATTAGCATCCCGTGGAGCCCTCCACGACACGCTTCGACTGCGACGCCAGCCGGGCAGCGTACTTCTTCTTGAACGCGCTGTTGTCTGCGGGGGTGTCCTCCCAAACGCCCGCCGTATCGCCGGCGCCAACACCCTCGAAGAACGCGGTCATCGTTTCAAAGCGCGCCTTGTTGGCGAGCGCAGCGTTGACGACCTGCGCCAAAGACCCGGCGCCGGCTGCGCCCATAAGCGGGCGCGCCGAAATAAGGTTGGTGAAGTAGAGGGCCGGGATCGAAAGCTCTTTGGCCTTCTGCACAACCGGCGTGGTGCCGATGGCGAGATCAGGCTCAAACGTCTTCACCGCCGCAAGGTCTTGCTCCAGCGACGCACGGAACTGGACCGCGACGCCCTTGGCCTCAAGCCATTCACGATCGGGATCGCTATAGGGGGTGCGCGGCAACGCGGTGCCCACATAGCGCACGTCCGCGCCGCTCTCGATCAGGAGGCGCGCCACGAGAAGCTCCGAGCCTTCATAGCCCGAGACTGTGATGCGGCCCCTGATCGGCATGGCGGCAAGCGCGCCGTCGATCGCGGGCAGGATGATGGCTTTTGCCGCGTCCACCTTGGTTTGGCTCACACCGCAGGCTTTGCCGATGGCCTCGAGCCAGGCCGCTGTGCCCTCGCGGCCCACTGGGCCCGAGCCGACAATGGGGCGGCCCGCTGCTTCAAACTCGCGGAACGAGGCGGTGTAGAAGGGGTGGAT
>JAHCMG010000166.1 GCA_019192585.1 Devosiaceae bacterium MH13 | reverse complement strand
GATCGAGCGCAGCGAGACCCGCTTGTTGACCTCTTCGGCGCTCTCGACGCGCTCGGAATAGCGGTCCGTCAGATAGGCCGAGCGGCCGCGCGTGAGATAGGTGAACTTCATCAGTTCCTCCATCACATCAACGACGCGGTTGTAGAGCGGCGACGGCTTCATCCGCCCATCATCGTCGAACTCAAGCCAAGCCTTGGGCACAGACGATTGGTTGGGGATGGTCACCATCCGCATCCACCGGCCGAGGATACGCATCTGGTTGACGCTGTTGAAGCTTTGCGAGCCGCCCGACACCTGCATCAGCGCCAGCGTCCGCCCTTGGGTGGGCCGGACACCGCCGATGGGCGCGAGCGGCAGCCAATCAATCTGCGTTTTCATCAGGCCTGTCATCGCGCCGTGCCGCTCGGGCGAGCACCAGACCTGGGCTTCCGACCACAGGGAAAGCTGCCGCAGCTCCTGCACCTTGGGGTGCTCGTTGGACGGCTCATAGCCTTGCGGATCGTCCACGGTCGGCAGACCCGTTGGGTCGAACACCCGCACCTCCGCTCCGAGCGCTTCGAGGATGCGCTTGGCTTCCAGCGTCAGGAGCTGTGAATAGGATTTGGGGCTTCGCAGCGAGCCATAGAGCATCAAAACCCGCGGCGCGTGCGGCAGGCTATCGCCCAGCGCGTCGCGATCGATCGGGCGCAGCTGCCCCTCTATAAGGTTGGGCATATGGTTGGGTTCGGTTCGATCAGTCATCGCTGCTCTGATCCCCCAAACGGCTGCCCAGCCGAGAACCGACAAGATAGTGGCAAACAATGGCCGCGATCACCGCACCCACATACTGCGCGACGATAAAGCCCGGCATGTCGACCGGACGGATGCCGGCGAACGTATCCGAAAAGCTGCGCGCGATGGTGACAGCGGGGTTCGCGAACGAGGTCGATGCGGTAAACCAGTAGGCCGCCGTGATGTAGAGCCCGACCGCCATCGGCACCGCACTCTCGCGATGCTTGAGCGTGACCACAATCGTGAAGACGAGCCCGAACGTCGCCACCGCTTCGGCGAACCACTGCGCGCCGCCGGTGCGCTCGGTGGTTGAGGCTTGCAGCACCGGCTCGGCAAGCATCAGATGCGCAGCCCACACGCCAACCAGTCCGCCGGCGATTTGGACGGCCACATAGAGCCAGCTATCGCGCGCCGAGATCGCCTTCTGGATTGCAAACACCAGCGTCACCGCCGGGTTGAAATGTGCGCCGGAAATCGGCCCGAGCATGGTGATCAAAACCACCAAGATGGCGCCGGTCGGGATCGTGTTGCCGAGAAGGGCTATGGCCACATTACCGCCCGCAAGGGCTTCGGCCATGATGCCAGAGCCGACGACCGTGGCGAGCAGAAACGCCGTGCCGATAAACTCGGCCGTCAGCCGCTGGGTGAGCGAAGGGGGTTTAGCAGGCACAGGCAATTTCCTGGATCAGGGGTTGGCACAGATCGGGACGACCGCCGCAACAATCCTCCAGCATGAAGCCGAGCAGCGATTGCATGGTGGCGAAGTCGGCAAAGTAGACGATGCTCCGCCCCCGCCGCTCGCGACGCACGAGCTTGGCGTGCAGCAGAACGGCCATGTTCGCAGACATGGTGTTCTGGCGAACATCAAGCCGCGCGGCGATGGCGCCCGCGGCGACGCCTTCTGCCCCCGCCTGCACCAAGAGGCGGTAGGCTTGCAGTCGCAACGGTTGGCTTAAAGCGGCAAACGCGTCGGTTGCATCACTGGCGGTCAATGCATCCATATTTCATGAATATTTGAAATATTGAACGGACGCAAGTCCCCAAGTGCAAGTCCCCAGGCGCAAGTCCCCAGTGCCCTTGCCAAGTGGCCATCATGCTGGCCATGTCGCGCCTATGACGTCTGCCGCCAACACCCCGCTTGAAGCGCCCATCCGGGCCGACAATGTGCCGCTCGCCGTGATGGTGATCGTCGGGGCCATCTTCGCCATGTCGGCGGGCGATGCGGTGATCAAAGCGCTGGGCGCCAACGTGTCGCTCGGCATCTGGCAGATCTTCGCCGTCCGCTCGGTGATCGCCATCCCCATTGTGGTGGGGCTTGCCGCCGTCACTGGGGGGATCGCAACACTTGCGCCCAGGGCGGCCGGATGGATCACGCTGCGCAGCATGCTGCTCACCGGCGTCTGGCTCGCTTACTATGCAAGCTTGCCGGTCCTGCCGCTCTCGGTGGCCGCAGCGGGGCTGTACACGCTGCCACTTTTCATCACCGGCTTTGCGGCCATCTGGACGGATGACCGGGTAACCTGGGTCCACGGCATCGCGGCCGCCATCGGCTTTGCGGGCGTGGCGCTGGTGCTCCGGCCCGGTGGTGAAGCGTTCTCGCTCTACGCCCTGCTGCCTGTCTTGGGCGCCATGCTGTTTGGGCTGGCGATGACGGTGTCGCGCGTCAAATGCCAAAGCGAAAACCCGCTGGCGCTGGTGCTGAACCTGCACATCGTTTTCGTCACCGTCGGCACACTTGGTCTCGTGGCTTTTGCGGCGCTGCCATCGCTCGAAAGAGGCGGCTTTTTGCTGTCTGGCTGGACCGCCCCATCGGGTGACGATTGGTGGCTTGTTGGCCTTCTGACCGCATCGATTCTGGCGGCCTCCATCGGCACGGCTATTGCCTACCAGCGGGCGCCCATTGCCATAGTCGGTACGTTCGAGTTCGCCTATGTCGGCTTTGCGTCGCTGTGGGGCATTCTGTTCTTCGCCGAAGTGCTCGATCTGGTGACCGTGATCGGCCTCATAATGATCTACGCCGCGGGCGTTTTGACGGTCCGCGCCAAGGCCTAACCTGCGCCCGCGCCCGGAACGTCAAACGACCCGGTTGCCCGCCTCATCGATGATCAGCGAGCCATCTTCGCGGGCGAACGGCCCCGGCGGCAGCCGGTCAATCAGATCGAGAACCCGTTCAGACGGCCGGCACAGCCGCACCCCCTTGGGCGTACAGACGATCGGCCGGTTCACCAGCACGGGGTGCTCCAGCATCGCCGCGAGCAGCGCATCATCGGAGACGCCGTCCTCCATCAAACCGAGCTCTTTGGCGGGCGACTTCGAGGTCCGCAGCGCGTCACGCGGCGACAGGTCTGCGGCCGCGAACAGCGCTTGCAAATAGGGCCGCGTCCAGCCGGTCTTGAGATATTCGATCACGGTCGGCTCGTAGCCCGCCGCTTCAATCAGCTTCAGGGCGACCCGCGACGTGCCGCAATCAGGATTGTGGTGGATGGCAATGCGCATCGGGCACTCTCTAACGCCACGGCCCAGTTGCAAAAGGGCCAAAACAGCAAAGGCCCCGGCTGTAGACCGGGGCCTATGACAGTTCTGTGACGATCAGATCGCTTCGAGCACGCACACAGCTGATAGTTTTCTCAGCTCCGCCAATCGGACTGCCACCAGTAATTGGCCGGCCCACCGATGGGCTTGCTGGGTGGCTTGGTCTTTTGCCCTTGACGATGACCGCCTGGAAGGCCTGACCCGGTGAGGCGAACCTGCTCATGCGCTTGGGCTTTGAGCCGCTGCCGCTCCACCAACTCTGGAACAACCAGTTTGCGGACAAGCAGGTCGATCAGTGCGTGCTTGCTTGGATCCTTTGCGTTTGGTGGTCGCATCGTTCGCTCCTCAAGCTGCTTTTCAAGAAATCAGCCCCCCTTGAACTCGAATGCTTACCTGCGACCACCTTCGGCTTGTTCCGATTCGTAAGCAATTCCTGATGAACACGTACGTATCGTCAACAAGTTGCCGCGTGCGTCAGGAGCCCGGCGTGTTGCGCACGAACGGGTTGCCCCGTTCGGCGGTGGCTGTGAAAGTCATCGCATTGACCTTCCAGCCCTCTTCGGTGCGCTCGAAGCCGTGGACATACGTGCCCCAGACCTCCCAAAGGGCCTCGCCGCCATTCTCGGCCAAAGCGCCACGTTCCATCCGGTTCCAGGCATAGCCGTGGGAGACCATGGTGGCGGTATCGGCAGAATGGAAAGTGATGCGGTGGTTGCCGCGCAAGTGGAAGGAGGTCTTCTCCTCGGTGAGGTTGCCAGACCAACCGGCAATGAGGCTATCGGCGGGGATGGTGGCCGGTTCGCCGCCGACGAGCGAGGTGAAGTCGACCGTGATCTCATCGGTGAAGAAGCTGCGGGTCGCCTCCCAGTCTTTGGCGTCGACACCAGCATCGATGGCGTCGGCGATGCGGACCATTTCGGCTTGGTCGACTAGCGTTTCGCTGGTGATGGGCGAACCGCCGAGACGGACATCGTCGGCAAGGGTGGCAGAAGCGCTCATGGCAAGCCCGGCGATGGTGGATGCTGCGAGTTTCATGGTTTCGGTCCTTGAATTGGGAAAGGCTGCGCCGGCCATAGGACCGACACAGCCCAAGAGTTTGGCTTAGGAGGCGAAGTGGGCGGCCATCGCGTCGGCAGCGCGGGTCACATCTTCGGGATTGTCGTAGAAGTCGAACTGCGTGACGTCTTCGAGCCACTCGAGGGTTGCATCGCCGGCAAAGCCGCCGAGGAAATCGCGCACGCCCTGCGGGATCGCGGCGGCTTCAGAGTGGACGATGGCAATCGGCTTATCGAGCGCCGCACCGTGGTCGGCGGGGTGGTAGGTCAGCCAGCCTTCCCAGCTCGAATTGTTCCACTGATTGTCATACTCGGGGATCGCACCGCGATCGGCTTCGTAATAGTAGCCGCCGATCGGCATCAGCACGCCTTCGGCGCCTTCGGGGCCCGCGGCGGGGATGATCTGGCCGCCGGCTTCCTGCGCCGCTCGGCCCATGGCGATGAGACCTTGGACGCCCTCTTCGCCGCCATAGACGGCGTTGACGAGGCCCTCATTCTGCAGCCAGGGCGCGACGAGACCGACCCGCTGGATCAGATCGTTGCCCGAAACGGCGTCGATCATGTAGCCAGCCGAGGCGCAGATGCCGAGGCCATTGATGTTGGCCGCATCAACCTCGGGCAGCGTGGCTGCGAAGGCGATGGCCGCTTCAATGTCGGCGATCTTCGCCTGCGGGTTTTCTTCGAAGCGCACATTCTGCGGAAGGTCGCCGGACTGGCCCCAGCCGCGGAAATCGAAGGTCACGGCAGCGAAACCACGGGCTGCCATTTCGCGGGCATAGGTGGCGGGCATCTGCTGCTGAACGGAGGTCCAAGCGCCGGTGACGACCACAGTCGGCAGGGCCGAGCCATCATGGTCCGCCGGCAGGTAAAGCGTGCCGGCCATCGCCGCGCCCTGGCTTTCAAAGCTGAAGGTGCGGGTCTGGATGTCGGAGGCGAGCGCCGTCGACGCCATCAGGCCGGTGGCGAGTGCGGAAGCTGCAAGGGTTTTCTTGGAATTGGTCATGGGTCTGTCTCCTCAGGTTGGCAGCCATTCGTTGCTGCGATGAGGAGACAATGCCGAACGAACGGCGCCCCCACAGGCGCCATTCTTGCTGTCGGTTAGGTCATTCTTGCGATTTACGGTCGATGCACGGCTAGAGCCCGTTCACGGGCACTTTGAGGAAGGTTTTGCCGTCCTTATCAGGCGGCGGCATGTTGCCAGCACGCATGTTCACCTGGAGCGAGGGGATGATCAGCTTGGGCATATCAAGCTGCGCATCGCGCTCGGTGCGAAACGTAACGAACTCTTCCTTCGTCTTGCCGCCGCCAACATGGATGTTGTGCGCCTTCTCATCGGCCACATTGGTCTCCCAGGCGATGTCGCGCCCGTTGGGACCATAATCGTGGCACATGAACAGCCGCGTATCGTCCGGCAGGGCCAGCACCTTCTGGATCGAGTCGTACAGCGTGCCCGCATCGCCGCCGGGAAAATCCGCACGCGCGGAGCCGCCATCGGGCATGAACAGCGTGTCGCCGACAAAAGCAGCGTTGCCGACCACATGGGTCATGCAGGCCGGTGTGTGGCCCGGCGTGTGGATGGCGCGGGCCGTCATGGCGCCGATCTGATAGGTGTCTCCATCATCGAACAGCCGGTCGAACTGTGAGCCGTCGCGCTGGAACTCAGTGCCTTCGTTGAAGATCTTGCCGAACGTCTCCTGGATGACCGTGATGTTGCGCCCAATACCCAGCTTGCCGCCAAGCCTCGACTGGATGTACGGCGCGCCCGACAGATGGTCGGCATGCACATGCGTCTCGATCAGCCACTCAAGCGTCAGACCGCGCGCTTCGATATCGGCGATGATCTCATCGGCATGGTCATAGGTAATGCGGCCGGCGGCGTAGTCGATATCCATCACCGAATCCACCACCGCGCAGGACGTGCTGCCGGGGTCTTTGACGATGTAGGAAATCGTGTTGGTCGCCGGGTCAAAGAAACCCTTCACTTCGGGTTCCACGCGGGCATTGCTCGGATAGGTGCTCATGGTCTCCTCCAACAGGCGCTACGCCGTTTGCGGGCTGCGCCCCATTGCGTCCTTCACAAAGCGCGCGATCAGCATGCCGGCGAGGCACGCGGCAACGAAGGCCGCGACCTCCCAGCGGCCCGCGCCGAGCGCCGGTAGCGCGCCGCCGGGGCAAAAGCCCGCCAGCCCCCAACCGACACCAAACAGCGCCGAGCCGCCAACCAGCTGCGCGTCGATGTCACGCGCGGTGGGCAAGTGAAAGCGCGTGTCGAACACGGGCGCGGGACGCTTCAAAACGAACCGGTAGCCAAATAGGGTCACCACAAGCGCGCCGCCCATGACGAACATCAAACTGGGGTCCCAGGTGCCGAATAGATCGAAGAAATTGATCACCTTCGCGGGGTTGGCCATGCCCGAAATGCAGATGCCGAGGCCGAAGGTGAGACCAATGAAATAGATGACAACGAGCCGCATCGCTTAGCCCCCCACAACGTGCCGCGCGATGAACACGGTGACGAATGTCGCCGCCATGAAGGTGAGCGTCGCGACCACCGAGCGGACCGAGAAGCGCGCCATGCCGCACACGCCGTGACCGGAGGTGCAGCCGCCGCCAAAGGTGACGCCGATGCCCACCAGCGCGCCGCCAACAACGAGGCTCACGGTGCTCACCGGCACCTCCACCGCGGGCAATGACCCGGTGACGAGCCACAATAGGGGCGGCGCGGTGACCATGCCGGCGATGAGCGCGATCCGCCAATCGGTGTCGCCGGGCTTGCGGATGAGAGCGGCGCCCGAAAGGATGCCGGTCGCCCCCATGATCCGGCCCGCAAAGGCCATCAGTGCCACGGCGGCAACGCCAATCAACGCGCCGCCGAACAGCGAGGCGATGGGTGTGAAACTGGTCTCCAAATCAGCACTCCTTGCAAGCGGACCAGTCTCGATGGGTACACGCTGGCGCAAACGCTGAACAGTTGAGCAACTACCGACCCCCAAAGGAGGGGCCGGTTTGCGCGGCGGCCCACGCTAGCCGAACAGAACCTTGATGAGCCGATCAGCATGCGCCTCTTGCTGGCGCGGCTCGGCGATATCGACACCCAAAATGGCGCTGCTGAGCCCCGGCAGCGCGAGCGGTACCATGCCCGCCGTCAGAACGAACAAGAACATGTCGCTGTCGATGAACGCGCTGAGCTGATCTTGGTCCTGAGCGCCATAAAACAGATCGCGATACTGATCGCCGACATCGTTCCAGATCTCGGCGATATACTCGGTCCGCTCGGTATGAACGGCACCCTCGAGCACCATGATACGAACCAGGTCGGGATGGTCCGCCGTGAGGGCGAGCATGGTACGGATCAGATCTTGGATCGTCTCCACCACCTGCCTTGACTGCGACGCCCGCGCTGCAAGCGCAATCGAATAGCGGTTGATGCCATGGTCGATCGCGGCACGCCAAAGCGTCTGCTTGTTGCCAAAGTGCTTGCGAAAAAGGCCATGGCTGACGCCCGCAAGCTCAGCCGCCTGACGCAAGCTGGTCGCCTCGTACCCCTGTCGCGCAAAGGCGCCCAAGGCCGCGTCCAGCATCATCTCGCGGGTGGCGTTGGCGGTGGCCTGCGTGCGTTTGCCCAAGTTGGCCGGCGCGGAAGACATTGCGACATCCTTGGCTTTAGTTTACGGCCGTATACCTAAACGAAAACGGATGTGCCCTGCAATGATTGAACTCCTAAAGTCGCCCACGGGGCGCCTGCGCATGTTGGGGTGGATGGAGGGGACGACCTTGATCACGCTCCTCGGCATCGCGGTGCCTCTCAAGCATCTCGCTGAACGGCCAGAGCTCGTTTCCATCGTCGGGCCGCTCCATGGCCTGACGTTCATCGCCTACATCGCGCTGGCCTCTTCCACCGTTTTCGGCGGTGGATGGAGCGGCCGCGAGATCGCCCGTGTGTTGGGCGCATCGATCGTGCCCTTTGGCACGTTCCTCAACGAGCGGCTGCTCAAGCAAAAACAGGAAGAGCTAGCTCATGTATGAACTGGCCAAAGCCACGCACCTGGTCGCCATGATTGTGTGGATGGCCGGCATGCTGCTCGCCCCAATCTTGATCGTGGAGATCAGCAAGCTTGAGGACAGGCAAGCGGCAGCGGCGTCCATCCGCGCCTGGTACCTGCGGGTCTTCAGCCCGGCCATGATCGTGCTGTGGGTGGCCGGCATCGTGACCATGACGATGGGCGGCTGGTTCACCGCGCCTTGGATGATCGCGAAGCTCGCGCTGGTTTTGCTTCTGTCAGGGGTGCATGGCGCCCTGTCGGGTCAGATGCGGCGATTGGCAACCGAAGAGGGTTTCCAGCCCTGGGCGTTCCTCATGCCGCTATGGGGGACGATGGTCACACTCGTGGCGATCATCACCGTGCTCGCCGTGTACAAGCCCTAGCGCTTTTATTCGGTGCGATCTGCTACGCGTCGAAAGAAATGGGGACCTAAGCCTTCCTCTCTGGCAGCAATTGTTCATGATTTGTTCTTGTTTGGACTGCAAACCTGTGAGACACTCCTTGCCGACGTGCCCCTAGGCGCACACACGGCAACCAGGCCCCGGCAATGGCCCAGAACCTGACAGATGCGGATTTCGATTTCGACCGAGGGATTGCCGTCATCCGTAGCCCGCTGGCGCGGATAACGGTGCAAAACGCGGCGCTTGTCGCGGTCAGCCTGTGCGCCCTGATCGTGCTTGCCGGTTTCGGGGAGGCGCGGGCCTCGGCTCTCGCGCCGGTTCTTGGGCCGGTAGCGGGCCTTGTCTGTTTCCTGATCCTGCTGGCTGCGGGCCACTACGCCAGGACCCATCCGACAATCTATGTCGACCCGTCGGGTATCGTGTACCAGCGCCTGTTCTATCGGCGCTTTATGCTGTGGGGCGACATCGTGGAGATCGCCCAGGGCTATCAGCGGCTGGATCTGAGCCTTGCCGTGCACCTGTGCAGCGGCAAAACAACGAACATGCTGCTGGGTACCGTGGCCTGGCGCGAGCGCGATCAGCTTCACTTTATCCTGCGCCGGCTGGCGCATGCCAACAGAGTTCAGTGGAGCGTGCAGGAGCCCGCGCGGTCCCATGACCCGCCGAGACCATGAGGAAGTGACATTGACGAAACGGCAAGCGGCTTGGTCGCGCTTTCGCGCAGCCGCCTATTGCCCCCAAAGCTCCGTCTCGGGATAGAACTGCGACCAAGCGAACCAGAAGGCTTCGTGGCTGAACAGGTCGCCGCCATCGGCGTCCACCGCCCGGATGCCGCCGCCATCAAGCTCAAGGCGGACCGTCTCAACCGCGATCTCTTCGCCGGCAAGCAGCGCCGTCATGGCCGACGCCCGGCTGAACGCCCACGGTGTGCCGGAAGGTGCGATCACGCCGATCACATCCTCATGCACCGGCAAGCGCGGATCGACATCGCCAACGGGGAAGATCGGGCCGTCGGCGTCGCGCCCATTGCGAAAATCGGGGTTCCGACCCAGCGCATAGCGCTCAGCCAGCACCGTGGTTTCGGGATGCGCCTCTTTCCACTGGCCCCACGTGGTGGTCACGACCGTCGCTTGGTCGAGGACGAGCCCAATCTCCGAGAGGGGGCCCGTCACCGCATTGCCGCGAAAGGTGTCGAACACGGAGCCTGAGGTGATGTCGTACATAACCTTGTTCGAGCGGATCAAAAGCCCCGAGGTGCGCAGCACGGGACGCGCCACCCCCTCGGGCATCCGATCGGTGAAATAGGCCTGCGCCGCACCGCACAGCGTGCAGTAGGGAATGCCCAGATCACGCCCGCCAAGCGTGTCATTGACCATTTCCCGCACTTCCATGATCTGCCGCGGATAGGCTCGGCTCTCGCCAGCTATCTCGATGCCGAAGATCACATCATCATCGGCCGGAAACCCAGCATCGGCTGCTTCAGCGACCGTCAGCACTTCGGGATCATCTGCGGCGGGGATGCAGTTGCAGGGCTCATCGGTGGTGCCGAAGGGCCGCGCGTCTATCAGCACACCGCCCCAAGAGACGAGCCGCCAGTCGATATCGCCCTCCACAAAGATATCATCCCAGCCGGGCACGAACCCGGTGAAGATGGCGCGTTTGAACTCCAGATAGCCGGGGAAAGAAGGCATGTCCCAGGCCATCAGATGGTCCGTCATCTGGCTCCAATGGTTGAGCGAAGAGATGTCGACGCCCAAAAGCCGCGAGGTGGCCACGGCGATGCTCAGATCGAACGATTGGTTCGAAGCGAACCGCATCATGTCCGTCATCACCCACGCGGCGCGCGGGTCGCCGGATTGCACGATCTCTTCCAGCGCCACCTGTTGCGCCATGCCCCAGCGGCCGGTGTCGAACAGATCGATGAAGGTCGTGCGCAGCGCGGCGTCGAGCTCGGGGGAGATCGCGCCCGTGGGTATCGGCGGCGGCGAACCGAACTGCTCGATCACATAGTCGGGCAGGTCAGGCGGCGCGGCATCCTGCGCTGCCGCGGGGTGGGCAGCGGCGCCAAAGCAAAGCAGCATGAGGGGGGCGAGCAGGCGGATCCAAACGGGGGTGGCAGCGCGGGTCATGGCCAATCCTTGGTCGATCATCCAACAGCGTTTGCCCGCACGCTAGCACGCGAGCGGCGCGGCGCTCTTCACCCTCGATCACGATTGGGTCATGTGCGGGGTCTTTAGGTGCGGGGCAAGAGAGGCCGCGCGCTAGCGGCCCGCGCGATAGACCGCCGGCGTCACGCCCATCGCCCGCTTGAAGTGCTTGCCGAAACGCGATGTATCCTCATAACCGACCCGCAGCGCGACATCGCCGATGGGCAGCTGCGTCGAGGTCAAAAGCGCGCCTGCCACCCGCATCCGTTCGGCGATCACATATTGCAGCGGCGATTGGCCCAGCGCGGCTTTGAACGCCCGGGCAAAGTGATAGGCACTCATCGCCGCTTCGCCGGAAAGCACCTCGAGCGAGACATCCTCACCAAGATGGTCATGGATATAAGCCACGGCCCGGCGCAGCCGCGCATCATCGAGCGCCTGCACATCGGGCGCCAGCGTTTGCACCGTCTGCGCGATGTGGGCGGCCAGCGCCCGCTGCATGGTCTCGCGATACAGCGCGTTGGGCGCGTCGCCCACAGCCGACGCGTTCAAGCTCATCTGCAGCAAGAGCGGGTCGAGCGTCCCGATCTGCGGCGCGATCGTATCGGCGCCTTCAAGCCCCACCTCGCGCAGCAGTCGGTCTTCGAGGCCGACCGCTAGGAAGCTGTGATCGTTGTCGTACAGGCATAAGCCTTGCGCGCCGGCAGGCAGCACGAAGCCCTGATTGGCCATCAGGGGCTGGGCGCTAGGCCGGTCGGTGCCAAGCGCAAAACGATGCTCGGGCTGATCGGTCAGGAAGATGCCGACCGTCAGCCGGTCGAGCGCAAACGCACCGCCACCGGCGGGGGTCTCAAGGCGCGTCGCATCAACGGGCGCGGGTTTGGCTTTCGATGCAGCCATGGCTTCCCATCAAACAAAAACGCCCCTGCGGGCGAAAACCCACCGGGGCGCATTCACGTGCGCTCAGAGGTGTTTGAGACGCTATTCGCGGTTCCCGAACAGCTGCAGCAACATGATGAACATGTTGATGAAGTTCAGGTACAGGCTCAGCGCGCCCATGATGGCTTTCTTGCCAGCAGCTTCGGTGCTGTCGCCCTCATAGTACATCTCTTTGATGCGCTGGGTGTCGTAGGCGGTGAGGCCCGCGAACACCAGAACACCGATCACCGAGATGGCGAACTGAAGGGCCGACGAGCCCAAGAAGATGTTCACGATCGACGCGATGACCACACCGATCAGACCCATGAACAGGAACGAGCCCCAGCCCGACAGGTCTTTCTTGGTGGTGTAGCCCCACAGGCTCAGCGCGCCAAAGGCAGCCGAGGTGATGAAGAAGACGCGCGTGATCGATTCCGCCGTGTACACGAGGAAGATCGACGACAGCGACGCGCCCATGATCGCCGCGAACAGCCAGAACGTGATCTGGGCTGCCGAGACGCTCATCGACTGAATGCGGAAGCTCAAAAAGAACACCGCACCCAAAGGCGCCAGCATAATCACCCAGCGCAGCGGCGAGGTGTAAATGGCTTCACCGATGCCGGTCAGCCCGACGATCGCGCCCGACGCGTCTTGAACGACGGCGAGCTGGAACAAACCCATCGCGGCAATGCCGGTGATGGCAAGGCCGAGGGCCATGTAGTTGTAAACCCTGAGCATATACGCCCGCAGGCCTTCATCGATGCCTGCGGCTGTTTGCACACCCTGTTGGGCGTAACCGTCGCGAAGCGGGTTGTTCATGTGTTTGGTTCTCCAGATGGTCGAAAACGGCCAAAAGACCGCAAAACCTCATGCTTTGCGGGAATTGCCGTGAATATGGATATGAATGGCAACTTTCTCAAGAGGCTTCCCGCGGCGGAAAGCGCATAGTTTATGAATTGCTAATGCATAGTGTCGCGGGGCGGTCCTTCGTGCGTGCAGCCGCAACGCTCGGCGCTTATCCACAACACTCGTGCCCTACGCGCAACACTCCGGCGGCAAGTCCATCGTTCCGCGCTCGCCGCCTTTACAGCAACCCGCGGCGGCGTTTCCGTGCAGATGGGCTTATCGGGGGAGTTTGGGCAATGCATCGGTTATGGCGGGACCGCAGTACGGCGGCAGGCTGTTTGCTCGTGGCCGTCTTGGTTACAACTGCGCTTTTGATTTCGGGGCCCTCTCCAGCCCAGGCCTCGGCTCCAAACTGCCCACCCGATGCCTGTGTCGACGTCAGCGAAGCCACAGCCCTGAAGGCCGAAGTCAAACGACAGATGGCAAGCCGCGGCGTGCCGCCGCGGCTCCAAACGCTGATTGATCAGCTGCCCAACTGCGTGGCGTGCATACGTGCGGCTGAGTTGCGCGTTGTTGTGGTCATGGATCGAGAAGCCGGTTTGGCAGACCAGCGGCGCTTTGGCCGTTCGGACCCCTACAATATCCGCAGTTCGGTGGGAGACACTATGTATGCCTCCACCGAATGGTCCCAGAGAGCCGAAGCAAAAGCGCGCAGAGACCTCGCTGCCGGACGTATTCAGGCGTTCCACATCACGGTTGCTGAAGGACCCTGCATTTGTTGCCCCGAAACTCGAGAAGCCGCAGAGCGATGGCTGGCTGCGGGTGGCGCACTGCGGCCCAGCCCAACACAGTTTGACAATCGCTACGCATTTTCCTTCTCGGATCCCGAGCGCGACGCGGCGCTGCCCCGCGATCTTTATGAACTGGACCCCTCGCTGCGGGCGCTCGCGTTTGAAGATCCGCCGGCGATCAACACTCGTCTGCCCGTCACGTTCCCACCTGTTCTTCGCGAGGCGCAGGCCTTGTGCCCTGAGTGCCGCGCATTGGCCGCGCGCCGAAACGCCTTGGCCCGGCAGCACAACGAGCTGCGGGAGCAGGCCGCAGAGCTCTACATTGAAGGCGGCCGTTTGTTGCGCCGCCATATCTGGTTTGAGGGGGAAACCGTACGGGCCCAGGGCCTCGTTGATCCACCCGGCGAAGAAAATGATGGCGTTGCGCAGCAAAACGATATCGAGCGCGTGCGCGCCGACGCGTTCCGGCTAACCGAAGCGAACGAGATCATTCGTCAGAGTAACGAGTTGCGTGCCCAGGCCGAGGCCTTGCAGCCGCAGATTGACGCGCTGGATGCGGAATTGGCAGCTTGTGATCAACTACCTTGCGCGGCGGAGCAGCCAATTGCGGACGCCAACCTCCCAGACCCGGAACCAACTCTCGATGCGGACGCGCGCATTGCCCGCTCCTTCGCTGCCTTTGTCGGCTTGTCGTTCAAGAGCAGTTGGATGGCCTCCAACGTCGATTACGGAGGTCTCCGCGCGTCGGGCAGCGCTCTTGTTCCTGCCGCTGGATTGTCGGCAGGCCTCATGGCGTACCCCTTTGCCGGCATACCCCTTTACGTCTCCGCCGAAGGGATGCTGTTCGCCGGCCCCGATGGCAGCTTCTACACCGTCACCTTCCACCCCGGTCCAGGCAATGACACGACCGCGAAAGGTCGTGCGGTATGGGCTGCGCGGGTCGCCATCGGCTACACATTGCCCTTGCAAAGTGGGTGCATCAGCCGGGCTGCCTGCTACCTGGTCGACCTGGAAGGCGGTCTGGTGTTTGAAGGCTTCCGAACGCGCTACATCACGAACGAGTCCGGCGGCGGGGGTATCCGGAACGTGTTCACCTTCAACGAAACGCATACAGGCGTCTCGCTAGGCGCTGCCTTGTCGGTGCCTTTGTGTGCCGTGATGGATATTGTCAGTGGTCCGGCGCTCGCGCCCTTTGCACGTCTGAACCTGTTCCCCGGCGACAGCGACCCGTTCGCGGTGACAACGCCATCGTTCAACCTCAGCTACGCCGGTGCGTTCGACATCGACGCCCAGGCCGAACTGGGCCTGCGGCTCATCATGCCTTTCGGAGGATCGCGCTGAGGCACAATGCTGGGGCATCCGGCCGTCCAACCGCAACAGACTGCCGAAAAAGCCGGCGCGCTTACTCCAAACCCTCAAAGCTGAGTTTGGGCGGGTCGGCCTTTTCCACCGCCTCGCGGGCCTGATCGAGAAAGCGCATGGCCTCCATCATCCGGTCGGGCTCGAGGCCGAGCGCCGCGAACCCCTCCTCGATGACCGTGCGCGCGCGGTCGAGCACCTCTTGGCCCTTGGCCGTGATGGCCAGCTCCACACGCCGCTCATCCACCTCCGAGCGCTCTCGCGTGATCGCGCCGAAGCCCGCGAGCTTTTTGACGATCGGCGAAACCGTGTGCGGCTCCACGCCAATACGGCTCGACAGCGCAGAGATCGACAGCGGCCCGTGCCGCTCCAGCGCCATCAAGATCAGCACCTTGGGATAGGTCAGGCCGGTCTCAGAAAACGCGCTCTGGTAGAAACGGCCAAAGCTGCGGTGCAGCGAATAGACGTTGAAGCACAGAAGAAACTGCGTGTCGGCGAGGGTGTTCGGGTCATCCATAACGCGCCGAAGATAGGGGGCGACGCGGCGAGAAGGAAGGGTTGACTTCAAAATTATCGTCCACGATTATATCGTACACGATGCTTTTGGGAGAACAGCAGATGACACAGACAGTTCATACGGGCACAGCCAATGCAAAGATCACCCGCCGGAGCTTTGGCCTTGGTGGTTTGGCCGCGCTCGCAACGCCCGCCATCCTATCGGCGACGGCCTTTCCAACCATGGCGCAGGTCATGACGTCCGCTGCGCCGGCCATGTTCGATGCGCCCTTGGGCCGCTACCGCATCACATCGCTGTTCGATGGCATGGGACCGCTGCAAAAAGGCATGTTCTTCGGTGATGCAGCCGCTATTGACGCGACGCTGGCCGCTGCCGGCATCGAAGGCGATGGCCTGCCGACGCCCATTAACGCCTTCCTGTTGCAGTCCGATGACCGCACGATCCTCATCGACGCCGGCATCGGCGACCTTGAATTCTTCGGCCCCGGTCTTGGCCGGGTCTCAGATGGCCTGGCCGCCGCGGGCGTTGCCCCCGAAGATGTCGACACCGTCATCATCACCCATGCCCATGGCGACCATATTGGCGGCCTTCTCAGCGGCGGCGGAGCGGCGTTTCCCAACGCGGAAACGTTCATTTTGGAGGCCGAGCAAGGCTTCTGGGGTGATGCGGGCATTATGGCCCAAGCCCCCGAGGAAGCGCAGGGCGCGTTCCAGCTGGCGCAGGCGGTCTTCGGCGCCTATGGCGACCGGCTCCGTCCCGTGGCGTCGGGCACTGAAGTGGCGCCCGGCGTCACGCTCGAACTGTCCGCCGGCCACACGCCGGGCCACGCGCTCGTCCATATCGATGGCGGGGATCGGGAGCTGCTGATGGTCGCCGACACGCTGCACAGTTCGGTGCTGCACACCGCCCTGCCCGATGTCGGCTTTGGCTTTGACACCGATGCCGAGCAGGCTGCTGCCTCACGCCGCCGGGTGTTCGACCGGGCGGCCACGGACAACATGCTCATCGCGGCGACCCATGTGGCGTTCCCGGGCTTTGGGCGCTTTGTCCGCGCCGGTGACGCGTATCGCTACGTGCCGGCAAGCTGGCTCTAAGCAGACAAGACGTACACAAGAAAGGTGGCGGCGCGCTTCAGCGCGCCGCCGTCTTTTTACAGGTTCCGCAACACTGGCGCGGGCTTCTGGCCCAAGATCCGCCACGTCCCGGCGAGCCCAAGGCCGACCGTCAGCACCAGCGCCACGCCGACAGCGCCGAAGGCGACCGACGGCAGGAACGTAAAGCCAGCGCTCATGACATACTCGAGCACGGCGAACGCAGCGAGCGTGCCGGCGCCAAGGCCGAAAACGGCAGCCGCCAGACCGAGCAGCGCATATTCAAGCAGAAACGCGGTGAGGATCCGCCCGCGCGTCGCGCCCAAGGTCTTCAGAATGACCGCGTCATAAAGCCTGTGCCGGTGACCGGCAGCGAGCGCGCCGGCAAGGACGAGCACAGACGCAATCAGCGTGATCGACGCCGCCCCGCGCACCGCGAGCGCCAGGTCTTCAACCAGCGCGTTGACGGCGTCGAGCGCATCAGAAATACGCACCGATGTGATGCCGGGGAAGCCGGCGGTCACCTGGCGCAGCAACGAGAGCTCGACCTCATCGGGCGGCTGCTCGGGGTACGTCACGGTCGCCAAATGGGCGTGCGGCGCACCGGCAAACGTGTTCGGCGAGAACACCATCACGAAGTTGATGTCCAAAGATTGCCACTCAACCTCGCGGAAGTTCGCAATGCGCGCCGTGACCTCGCGGCCAAGCACGTTGACGGTCAGCGGGTCGCCGATCGCTAGGCCGAGGGCGCGGCCCTCTTCTTCGATGAAGGAGACAAGCGGCTCGCCGGCATAGTCCTCAGGCCACCACTCACCTTCGGTCAGCACGGTGCCCTCGGGCGGCGCTTCCTCATAGGTGATGCCGCGATCGCCGCGCAGTACCCAAGAGGCTTCCGGCGGCGCCTCGAACTCGGCGGCCGGGATGCCCTGTAGCGCGACCAGCCGGCCGCGCAGGATCGGCACGGTTTCAAGCGTCGCATCAGGCGCGGCGTCGCTCACAAGATCGCGGAAGCCATCGATCTGACTGTTCTGGATATCAAGGAAGAAGAAGCTCGGCGCCACTTCAGGGATCGACCCGGTGAGCTGCCGCCGCAGGTTCGCATCGATCAGCGCCAGCGCGACCAGCAAAGTCAGGCCAAGGCCGAGTGACAGGATCACCGACGGCGTCAGCGCGCCGGGCCGGTGAATGTTGCCGATCGCCAGCTTAGCGGCCGTCGCTTTGGGGCGCGGGCTGCGCTTGGCGACGGCCATCACAACCCAGCCAACGACCCGCAGGATGACGAAGCTCGCCCCCGCTGCGGCCAAGTAGATCGACGCGATGAACCGGTTGTCGGACACAAGGAACGCGACAACGCCCAGGCCAACCATCGCGGCGCCGGCGCCGGCCATGTAGAGCCAGCGCGGCAAGCGGCGGCTCGACCCGCCCACATCGCGGAACAGAGCGGTGGCCGGCACATCGCGGACCGTGCCGAGCGGCCATAGCGCGAAGGCCAAGGCAACGAGGACACCGTAAAGCGCTGCCAGCGCGAGCGCGCCGGGGTAGAGCCGGGTTTCAAGCGGCACCGGTAGCAGGTCGCCAAAGATCGCCTGCACCAGAAACGGCACGGCTGCGCCGATCACAAGGCCAATCGCGATGCCGAGGCCGGCGATCGCCATGACCTGGAAGAACTGCACGCGGAACACGAACGGGCCGGCCGCACCAAGCGATTTGAAGGTCGCGATGACCTTGCGCTTGGCTTCGACAAAGGCCCGCACGGCGTTGGCAACGCCCACACCACCGACAACCAGCGCGGTGAGCCCAACCAAGGTGAGGAACTGCGCGAACTGGGTGATCGCCCGCGACAATTGGGGGCTCGCTTCGGTGCGGTCGCGTAGCCTCCAGCCGGCGTCAGGGTGCGCCTCGTTTGCAGCCGCTGTGAACGCTTCAAGCTCGGGCTCAGTCAAGGGTTCCGGCCAAGCCAGGCGGTACTCCCACTCAACGAGCGAACCGGGTTGGATGAGCGCGCTGGTTTCCAGCCCATCAAGGCTCATCAGCGCCCGCGGGCCGAACCCAAAGCCGGACGATAGCCGGTCTGGCTCGCTGATAATGGTCCCGCGCAGGGCAAAGGCGTGCTCGCCGATGCGAATGACATCGCCAAGGCCAACATCCAAGCGCGCCGCCAAAGTGCTCTCGATCAACAGGCCGTAGACGCCATCGACCGGGGCGAGAACCGCGTGCGGATCATCGCGCACCACGCCGCTGCCATCATCGAAGGTGAGGCCGGAAACAAGCGGGTAGCTCGGCTCGACGGCCTTGATCTCGACGACGGTCTGGTTCTGCTCATCGCCGGACCGGGCCATGCCGCGCAGGTCCGCCATGGTCGTGACCGAAGCGCCTTGCCCCTGTAGAAAGGACATCTCGTCCCGCGAGGCTTCACGCTGGATCAGCTCAAGCGCGATGTCGCCGCCCAGAATGCCGCGGCCCTCATTGGCAAGGCCGCCGGTCATGGACTGCGCCAGCGCGTTCACGCCCGAGATCGAGGCGACGCCGAGGGCGATACACGCCAAAAAGATCAAAAACCCGCGCAGCCCACCGCGCAGTTCGCGCATGGCGTAGGTGAAGCTCAGCGCAAAATTGGCGTTCACATGCGGGGCGGAGGGCGCCGCACCGCGACCGGCGGTCACATCAGCCATTATTGCGCCGCCTCGGACGCGGCCACCGCGTCGCTATGGTCGACCACCTTGCCCGCCTCGATACCGATCATCCGGTCGCAGCGCTCGGCCAGCGCGACATCATGGGTGACGAGCACCAACGTCGTGCCCCGGCTTTTCGGCGCGTCGAACAACAAATCGGCAATCTGCCGCCCGGTGGACCCGTCAAGGTTTCCGGTCGGCTCGTCGGCGACCAGAATAGCGGGCCGTGGCGCAAGCGCGCGCGCAACGGCCACGCGCTGCTGCTCGCCGCCCGACAATTGTGTGGGGTAGTGGCTGACGCGCTCGCCCAAGCCGACGGCTTCCAGTTCGGCCCGCGCGGTCTCAAAGGGATCATCATGGCCGGCAAGCTCGAGCGGCACGGCCACGTTCTCGAGCGCCGTCATGGTCGGGATCAGGTGGAAAGACTGGAACACAATGCCAATCTCGCGGCCCCTGAACGCGGCCAGCGCATCTTCATTCATATCGGTCAGCACCGCGTCGCCGATTTGAACCGCGCCGCTTGTCGGCCGCTCGAGGCCCGCAAGGACCATCAGCAAGGTCGATTTGCCCGACCCAGAGGGCCCGACGATCCCTACCGATGTGCCGGCCGCAACGCGCAGCGACGCGCCGCGCAGAATGTTTACACGGGCGGCGCCTTGGCCGAGGGAAAGGTGGACATCATCAAGCGTTATGACGGACTTTGAAGCGCTATCGGGCACGAAGGCATCCAATCGATCTGGAAATGGTGGCGTGCAGGCCTTACGTCTCACAGACGCCACCCGATTACTGGGGTGCCCGAATAAATAGGAACGCCGCCGCTATGCTCCAAGAGAAGCGCGACACCAGCACTGCCCAGCTACTCGCACCGCCAAAGACGCGTGTGGCCGTGCGGTTGCTTGCGCTCTTGCTCTTGGCCGGCGCTTTGCTTGGCTTGCCGCAGCAGGCACGGGCTGAACCGATCACCATCGTGGCGCTCGGCGACAGCCTAACTGCTGGCTTTGGATTGGCGCCCGGCGAAGGCTTCCCGGCGCGGCTGGAAGATGAACTGCTCGCCAAGGGCTACGATGTGCGGGTGCTTGACGCCGGCGTGTCGGGTGACACGACGTCTGGCGGCCTGGCGCGGCTCGAATGGTCACTCGATCCCGCAACCGACGCGGTGATCGTCGAGCTTGGCGGCAATGACGCTCTGCGCGGCATCAGCCCCGATGTTTCCGAGCAATCGCTCGATGGCATTCTCGCGACGCTTGAAGAGCGAAACTTGCCCACGCTCCTTGCCGGCATGCTGGCACCGCCCAACATGGGCGCAGACTATGGCGAAGCGTTCAACGGCATCTACCCGCGCCTCGCCGAGCGCTATGACGTGGTCTACTACCCGTTCTTTCTCGACGGCGTGGCGGCTGAGCCCAGCCTCAACCTGCCCGATGGCATCCACCCCACGGCGGAGGGCATCGACTTGATTGTGTCACGCATCCTGCCCTACGTCGAAGATCTGATCTCCCGCGTTCCCGCCGACGGCTGAGCGCTCCACCGAACATTTTGAGGATTACACAATGGAGAAGCGTCCGCTTGGCCGCACCGGCATGGATGTGTCGGTCATCTGCCTTGGCACCATGACTTGAGGCCAGCAAAACACCGAGGCCGAAGGTTTCGAGCAAATGGATTACGCGCTCGACCAGGGCATCAACTTTTTTGACACGGCCGAGCTCTACGCCATCCCGCCCAAGCCGGACACGCAGGGCACGACCGAAACGATCATCGGCAACTGGTTTGCTGAGCGCAAAAACCGCGACCAGGTGATCCTCGCCACCAAGGTTGTGGGCGCTACCTCGATGACCTGGTTCCGCAACCAATCAGAAGGCCAGGCGCTGCCCACCAAAGCGAACGTGTTCGAGGCCGTTGAAGGCTCTCTCAAGCGCCTGAAGACCGACTATATCGATCTCTACCAGCTGCACTGGCCGGGCCGCCCGTTCTCGGTTTTCGGCACGCATCCGCTCGTTTGGGAGCCAAGCGAGGGGCCGGAAGCGGCGATTGAAGAGACGCTCGACGCCTTCGATGAGCTGGTAAAGGCCGGCAAAGTGAGGGCCATCGGGCTATCGAACGAAAGCGCCTGGGGCACCATGCGGTGGGTGCACAGCGCGGAAACCAAAGGCCAGGCGCGGGTCGCGTCGGTGCAGAACGCCTACAACATCGTCAACCGCACCTATGAGATCAACATGGCTGAGGTTGGCATGCGCGAAGATGTGGGCCTGCTCGCCTACTCGCCGCTCGGCCAGGGCTACCTGTCGGGCAAATACCGCCACGGCGCGGAACCAGCCGGTGCTCGCCGCACGTTGTTTGGCCGCATGGGCCGGTACGAATCCGAAGGCTGTCAAGCGGCCATCGAAGACTATTTCCAGCTGTGCGACGAGCGCGGCCTCGACTATTCGCAGACCGCCATCCGCTTTACGACGTCCAAACCGTTCGTGGCCTCGTCCATCATTGGCTCAACGAGCATGGATCAGCTCAAGCACGACATCGCCGCCTGGGAAATGCCGTGGGATGACGAGCTCGATGCAGCGATCAACGAGCTGCATCTCAAGCGGCCGAACACCAGCACGTAGGCACCGCCGCAACCCGAACTGTCATCCCGGCTCAATGCCGGGATGACAGGCAAGCAGACGGGACTTGACGCAGCCCCAGACATCCACAATAGTGTTCATATGAACACTTTAGTGGACACTCACGGACAGGCCATCGCCCGCCGTGTTCAACTCGAGCGCAAGGCGCGCGGCTGGTCGATGACCGAGCTTTCCGCCCGCTCCGACGTCTCCAAAGCGGCCATCTCGAAGATCGAGCGTGGCGAGATGAGCCCCACGGCCAACGTGCTGGTTCGCCTCGCCCACGCCTTTGAGTTGACGCTTGCCGGCCTTTTGATGCGCGCCGAGCAACAAGCGGGCGCCGTGCAACGGGCCGCCGACCAGCCGCTGTGGGAAGACCCCGAAACTCACTATGTGCGCCGCCAGGTTTTTCGCGCCAGCGACAATCCGATCGAGATGGCACGGATCTACCTGCCGCCGGGCGCGAAGGTGACCATCCCATCCTCGGGCTTCACCGGCATCCGCGAGGTTCTGCACGTCCTCGATGGCGCGCTGACGCTTACCTTCGGCAGCACCGTGCATAGCCTTGAGACCGGCGACAGCATCGCCCTTGAGAAGACCGCTGACGTGATCTTCGAAAACCCAGGCGCCAACCCCTGCGCCTACATCGTCGCCTTGGTGCGGCGAGGCCCGGTTACCCCACCCCTGCAAGAGACACTCTAATGCGCATCCTCCCCGGTGACCTCGATCACCCGGCCGTCATTGGTCTGCTTGAATACCACCTGGAAGCCAACATCGCCGTGACGCCGGTGGGCAGTGTCCATGCGCTCGACCTTGATGCGCTTAAAGTGCCGTCGATCCGATTCTTCGCGGGCTGGGACGGCGATACTCTTCTGACAATCGGCGCCTGGAAGCGCCATGACGCGGCGCTCGGCGAGATCAAGTCGATGCGCACCGTGGAGAGCGAGCGCGGCAAGGGGCTAGGCGCCCAGATGCTCGACCACATCATCGCCGACGCGCAGGATCAGGGCGTCGAGCGGCTTTCGCTTGAGACCGGCGCGTTTGACTATTTCGCCCCCGCCCGAAAGCTCTATGAAAAGCGCGGCTTCACCTATTGCGAGCCGTTTGCGGACTATGTCCCCGACCCCAACTCAGCCTTTATGACGAAGGTTCTGTAGTGGCAGCTCAGTCGGTTCCCGCCCCACCCACCCTCGTCATCCTCGGGCTTGACCCGAGGATCCAGCCCCATTGGCTGATGACGCCCAAGTAGGCAGCGCTTGAGGATAGATCCTCGGGTCAAGCCCGAGGATGATGGCGTAAGGTGCGGCCGAACTAGAGAATGCTCTGCCCGGTCTTGGCCCAATCAGCCATAAACGCGTCGATCCCCTTGTCGGTCAGCGGGTGCTTGACGAGCCCTTTCAGCACCCCGGGCGGGATGGTTGCCACATCGGCGCCGGCCATGGCCGAAAGCTTTACATGGTTCGGCGTGCGGATCGACGCGGCCAGGATCTCGGTGCCGAGCGCGGGATAATTGTCATAGATGGTTCGGATATCTTCGATGAGCTCCATCCCATCAATGTTGATATCGTCGAGCCGGCCGATGAAGGGCGAGATGAATGTCGCCCCACACTTGGCCGCCAGCAGCGCCTGATTGGCCGAAAAGCACAGCGTGACATTGACCATCGTCCCCGCGCTGGTCAGCGTTTTGCACGCCTTCAAACCGTCCAGCGTCAGCGGCACCTTCACCGTCACATTGTCGGCGATTTTGGCGAGCTCTTGGCCCTCACGGATCATGCCGTCGGCATCGAGCGCCGTGACTTCCGCAGAGACCGGACCCTCGACGATGCCGCAAATCTCGGCGATCACTTCCTTGAAATCGCGACCGGATTTGGCGATCAGCGATGGGTTGGTGGTGACGCCATCGAGCAAGCCCAAGGCATTGAGTTCCGCGATATCGTTGACATCGGCGGTGTCGACAAAAAACTTCATAACGCGAACCCCTAGCGTGTCCCTAGACTGTCTCGGAGCGGGCTATCGGCCCGCCCGGCGGTCGTCTAACGTTTTCTCATGCTGACGTCATCCCCTAAGGCACCAAACGATTCGCCTTCGCTGTGGCACGAGGGCGATGCGGTCGAGGTGGTCATCCCCGCGCCGCTGCCAACGCCGCTGACCTATCGGGTCGGCGAAGGGCAAACCGTGACCAAGGGGTCGATCGTCAAAGTGCCGCTTGGCACCCGCCAAGTGCTGGGCACAGTTTGGGGACCCGCCGAGCCCGGCCGGATGGACAACAGGCTCAAGCCGGTCATCGACACGATGGACGTGCCGCCGGTGCGCGAGCCCCTGCGCAACTTCATCGCCTGGGTCGCCGACTGGACACTCGCCGCCCCCGGCATGGTCGCCAAAATGGTTACGCGCGGCGAAGAGCTCATGCAGCGCGAGCCCCCGATCCTCGCGGTGCGCCGGACGGGCGAAGAGCCCGCTAAACTCACCGACACCCGCCGCCGGGTCCTTGAGATCGCGAAACCGGGCGAGAGCTTCACCAAGACAGGCCTCGCTGATCTCGCCGGTGTCTCGGTTGCGGTGATCGACGGGCTCGTCAAAGCCGGCGTGTTCGAGAAAGTTTGGCTCGAGCGCGAGCCGGGCCGCATCGAGCCCAACCCAGATTTCGACCCGCGCACTCTGACCGGCGGCCAGGCGGATGCGGTTGAGGCGCTGATCGCCCCACCCACCGCCGACACGCCATCCATCGCGCTCCTTGAAGGAGTCACCGGCTCGGGCAAGACCGAAGTCTATTTCGAGGCGGTAGCCAACACGCTTCGCCAAGGCCGGCAGGTGCTGATCCTGTTGCCAGAAATCGCGCTTACCCAGGCGCTGCTGGACCGGTTCGCCGAGCGCTTTGGGGCGCTGCCCGGTGAATGGCATTCGGCGATCACACCGAAAGCCCGCCGCCAGGTCTGGCGCGGCACCGCCGAGGGCAAAGTGAAGGTGGTCATCGGCGCGCGCTCCGCCCTCTACCTGCCGTTCGAGGATCTGGGCCTCGTCATCGTCGATGAGGAGCATGAGGCGGCCTACAAACAAGAAGAATGGGTCAGCTACAATGCCCGCGACATGGCGATTGTCCGCGCCAAGTTCGAAGGTGCGCAGACCATCCTAGCCTCGGCGACGCCGTCGGTTGAAAGCCGCGTCAACGCCCAAGCCGGCCGCTACCAGCACATCCTGCTGCCCGCGCGCTATGCGGCCAGGCCGCTGCCATCCTTGTCCGCCATCGATATGCGGCGCACGCCGCCCGAACGCGGAAGCTGGCTTGCCCCACCGCTCATCGAGGCCGTTCATGATACGCTCGAACGCGGCGAACAGAGCCTCATTTTCCTCAACCGGCGTGGCTACGCGCCGCTGACCTTGTGCCGGACCTGCGGCCACCGGTTTGAATGCTCTCAATGCTCCGCCTGGCTGGTCCAGCACCGGTTCACCCAGACGCTCAACTGCCACCATTGCGGCCATGTTGAGAAACTGCCGGACGCCTGCCCAGAATGCGGCAGCACCGACACGCTGGCGGCCTCTGGCCCAGGCGTCGAGCGGATCGCCGAGGAGGTGGCGACACGCTTTCCCGACGCGCGAAGCTTGGTTCTGTCGTCCGATATGATCGGCGGGCCCAAGCGGCTGAAGATGGAGCTTGAAGCGGTCGCAAACGGCGAAGTCGATATCGTCATCGGCACCCAGCTTGTCGCCAAGGGCCACAATTTCCCCGGCCTCACCCTGGTCGGCGTCGTCGATGCCGATGTGGGTTTCGGCCAGGGCGACCCGCGCGCCGCTGAGCGTACCTTCCAGCTCCTCACCCAGGTAACGGGGCGTGCGGGCCGTGCCGATAAGCCCGGCATGGGCCTCATCCAGACCTATATGCGCGAGCATCCGGTCCTCGGCGCGCTGCTAGCCCATGACACCGAGCGGTTCTACCAGCTCGAAGAGGAGGCCCGTCGGCGAGCCCATCTGCCGCCGTTCGTCCGCTTCGTCGCCGTCGTGGTGTCCGCCTCAGATGCCAGCGCCGCCCGCACCTACGCGGCCAATCTCAAACGCAGCGCGCCCACGAGCGAGGCCATCGAAGTGCTCGGCCCGGTCGATGCACCCATGGCCATGCTGCGCGGGCGCCATCGCCAAAGGTTGCTGGTTCGCGGGCCGCGCGGGCGGCAAACCCAGACCTATGTGCGCCAGTGGCTGGCGGGCGCCGAGAAGGCCCGCGGCGATCTGCGCGTCGATGTCGATGTCGACCCGCAAAGCTTCATCTGACCTTTTGATCGCCGGGGCGTGCCGTGGCTTCAGCGCCACACCCGATGCAGCTGTGTCGCAGCCGGTAAACCAACCGGCACGCTGACGCGTAGGCTTGCCACATTACGTCCCCCCGGGCGCCCGCATCTCCCCCCAAAGCCAGGCCAGAGCCTGAACGCGGCGCACCGGTAACGGAGCGAGCATGGACATAGTTATCCACGGGCTGAACATTGCCGCAGCCCTGACCACCATTGGGCTGGGCCTTTTCGGCTGGCTCCGACCCACCTTCACCATGGAAGTTCTCGGTCTCGCCACAACCGATGACACGGGCCTCGGCCGCTCAGAAATCCGCGCGGCCTCCGGTGCGTTGTGGGTCGGTGCGGGCGCCTTTGCACTAGCGCTGTTTTCAGCAACCGCCTTCGTGATGCTGGCCGGCGTGTGGATCGGCGCGGCCGTGGGCCGGCTGACGGCGATTGTCGCCGACGGCGCCCGCAAGGGCCAACCGGTTGTTTTCTTTGCCGTTGAAGCCGGCATCGGCGCGCTTTTGCTCGCCCTCAATTGGCACGCGCTGACCTAGCCAACGATCTCAAATCGGGCCGCGTTGCACCCCATCGCGCTTGGGCCTTCTAGCCCGCGACATGTTTGCCCTTTTGGCTTGGTTGCGTCCCCCTAAATCCCGTGTTACTTCCACCGCGCTTTTAGGGTGATCTGTAGCTGACCGCTCGCCGAAATCATCCAAAAATGTTGCCAATTCAATATGTTAGCGTCACCGCCTCTGCACTGCGGCTGAGGTAGACGATACCACGAGATAACTGGGGTCCCCTTGTCAGCATCTACACTGACCTCTGGCGTTGCAGGACGATACGCTGCTGCGCTGTTTGAGCTCGCCGACGGTGGAAAGGCCATCGAACAGGTGGAAAAGGATCTCGTCGCGCTGCAGGCCATGCTCGACGAAAGCGCTGACCTCAAGCGCCTGGCCGACAGCCCGGCCTTCACCGCCGAAGACCAGGGCAAGGCGCTGGCAGCGGTTCTGACCAAAGCAAAAATTAAAGGCCTGACTGCCCAATTTATCGGCGTCGTGGCGCAAAACCGGCGGCTCTTCGCCCTGCCGGGCATGATCAAAGCCTTCCGCGCGCTCGCCGCTGACAAGCGCGGCGAAATCGCAGCGCAGGTCACCTCGGCCGTTGCCCTGACCGATGCGCAGCGCACCGAATTGAGCAAGACCCTCAAATCCAAGCTTGGCTCCGACGTCGCCCTCGAGGAGACGGTCGACCCCTCCATCATCGGTGGGCTGGTCGTCAAAGTCGGGTCACGCATGATCGATACGTCGCTTAAGACGAAACTCAACGCACTCAAATACGCTATGAAAGAGGCCGGCTGATGGAACTTCGCGCCGCTGAAATCTCCGCGATCCTTAAGGACCAGATCGCAAGCTTTGGCCAAGAGGTCGAAGTCACCGAGGTTGGACAGGTCCTGTCTGTCGGTGACGGCATCGCCCGCGTCTATGGCCTTGACCAGGTCCAGGCCGGTGAGATGGTCGAGTTCCCCGGTGGCATCCGCGGGATGGCGCTGAACCTTGAAAGCGACAATGTCGGCGTCGTGCTGTTCGGCGATGACCGCGGCATTAAAGAAGGCGACACCGTCAAGCGGACCGGCGCCATCGTGGAAGTCCCGGTCGGCAAAGGCCTGCTGGGCCGCGTTGTGGACGCGCTGGGCAACCCGATCGACGGCAAGGGCCCGATCGAAGGTGCTGAGATGCGCCAAGTCGACGTCAAAGCGCCGGGCATCATCCCGCGCAAATCGGTGCACGAGCCGATGTCCACCGGCCTTAAGGCTGTTGACGCGCTGATCCCGATCGGCCGCGGCCAGCGCGAGCTGATCATCGGTGACCGTCAGACCGGCAAGACCGCGATCATCCTCGACACGTTCCTCAACCAGAAGCCGCTGCACGAAGGCGATGACGAGAACCAGAAACTGTACTGCGTCTATGTCGCTGTCGGCCAGAAGCGCTCGACGGTTGCGCAATTTGTGAAGGTCCTCGAAGAGCGCGGCGCGCTTGAGTACTCGATCATCATCGCGGCCACCGCGTCCGATCCGGCCCCGATGCAGTTCATCGCACCGTTCGCCGGCTGCGCCATGGGCGAATATTTCCGCGACAACGGCATGCACGCCGTGATCGCGTACGATGACCTTTCCAAGCAGGCCGTCTCGTACCGCCAGATGTCGCTGCTGCTTCGCCGCCCACCGGGCCGTGAAGCGTTCCCCGGCGACGTTTTCTACCTGCACTCGCGCTTGCTTGAGCGCGCTGCGAAGATGAACGACGATTTCGGCGCGGGTTCGCTGACCGCACTGCCGGTCATTGAGACCCAGGGCAACGACGTGTCGGCGTTTATTCCGACCAACGTGATTTCGATTACCGATGGTCAGATCTTCCTTGAGTCCGATCTGTTCTTCCAGGGCATCCGCCCGGCGGTGAACGTCGGTCTGTCGGTGTCTCGCGTGGGCTCCTCGGCGCAGATCAAGGCCATGAAGCAGGTTGCCGGCCCCATTAAGGGTGAGTTGGCGCAGTATCGTGAGATGGCCGCTTTCGCCCAGTTCGGCTCCGACCTTGATGCGACGACCCAGCGTCTTCTGGCGCGCGGCGCCCGCCTCACCGAGCTTCTGAAGCAATCGCAGTTCTCACCGCTCAAAACCGAAGAGCAGGTTGCGGTCATCTTCGCCGGCGTGAACGGCTATCTCGACAGTGTCGACGTGGCCGCTGTGGGCGATTTTGAGCAGAAACTACTGCTTTTGCTGCGCGACAAGCATGGCGATGTGCTGGGCACCATCCGCGACGAACAGAAAGTCTCCGATGAGACCGATGCGAAACTTCGCTCGATCCTCGACGACTTCCTCAAAAGCTTCGCTTAGGCCTCAACGGTAGTTTCGGGAGGCCTAGGCCCACATGCCCTCGCTAAAGGACCTGCGCAATCGCATCTCGTCGGTGACGGCGACGCGCAAGATCACCAAGGCTATGCAGATGGTGGCTGCGGCGAAGCTTCGCCGTGCCCAAACCGCTGCGGAAGCCGCCCGCCCTTACGCCGATAAAATGAGCGTGGTGCTCCCCAACCTCGCCGCCGGTCAGATGTCCGGTGGTGGTGAAGGTGCATCGCCGCTGATCGCCGGCACCGGTGCCGACAAGGTGCACCTTCTGGTCGTCGCCACCGCCGAACGCGGCCTATGCGGCGGCTTCAACTCGTCGATCGTCCGCCTCGCGCGGCAACACGCCCGCAAGCTGCTCGA
>JAHCMG010000165.1 GCA_019192585.1 Devosiaceae bacterium MH13 | reverse complement strand
GCCTACGGCATTGCCGCAGCATCGCTCGTCTATTTTGACAAATCGGTGCACGAGCTGACGCTGGCCGAGGCCGCTTATTTGGCCGCGCTGCCCAAAGCGCCGAACAATTACCACCCGTTCCGGCAGACCGAGCGCGCCATCGAGCGTCGCGATTGGGTGCTCGATCGCATGCTCGACAATGGCTACATCACCGTTGAGCAGGCCGATGAAGCCAAGGCCGAGCCGCTCAACGTTCTGCCGCGTAACACCGGCACCTTCCTGCAGGCGTCAGACTATTTCGCCGAAGAGGTGCGTCGCCAGATCGCCGATCGGTACGGCGATGACGGCCTCTACACCGCTGGGCTGTCCGTCCGGACCACCCTTGACCCGGTCCTTCAATCCTACGCCCGCAAAGCGATGCGCGATGGGCTGGAAGGGTTCGACCGGGCCGCTGGCTGGCGCGGTGCCGAAGCGACCATCGATCTGTCTGGGGACTGGGGCACTGCACTGGGCGAAGTCCAGCGCCTGTCCGACGTTGAAGAGTGGACCCTTGCCGTCGTTCTTGGTCTTGGCCCTGAGGGCGCGGAAATCGGCCTTCAGCCGCGCCGCGCGGCATCTGGCGCGCTCCTCGATGAGCGCATCACCGGTTTCATGCCGGCATCTGATATGAGCTGGGCCGGCGACAACCCGGTAAAGGTCGGCGATGTGGTCTATGTCCGCCCGGAGACGGCGGAGAGCGGCGCCATCACCTTCTCGCTGCGCCAGGTGCCCGAAGTCTCTGGCGGCATGGTGGCGATGGATCCCTACACCGGGCGCGTCCTGGCCATGGTGGGTGGCTTTTCGTTTGCCGAGAGCCAGTTCAACCGCGCCACCCAGGCGCAGCGTCAGCCGGGCTCATCGTTCAAGCCGTTTGTGTATGCGGCAGCGCTCGACAATGGCTACACGCCCTCGTCGGTGGTGCTCGATGCGCCGATCGAGATCGATCAGGGCGGCGGCTTGGGCGTGTGGCGGCCACAAAACTATTCTGAACAGTTCTACGGCCCGCAGACCCTTCGCGTCGGCATCGAGCAGTCGCGCAACGTGATGACCGTGCGCCTCGCGCGAGACATGGGCATGCCGCTGGTCTCTGAATACGCCCGCCGTTTCGGCGTCTATGATGATCTCAGCCCGGTGCTCGCCATGTCGCTTGGCTCCGGTGAGACGACGGTGATGCGTATGGCCGCCGCCTACGCCGTGGTCGCGAATGGCGGCCGGTCCATCGAACCGACGCTGATCGACCGCGTGCAGGATCGGTACGGCCAAACCGTCTTCCGCCACGATGCGCGGATCTGCGAAGGCTGCCAGGCTGAAGCGTGGCAGGCCCAGGAAGAGCCCGCCATCATCGATGAGCGCGACCAGGTGCTCGATCCTATGACCGCCTACCAGGTGACGTCGATGCTCGAAGGCGTCGTTCGCCGCGGCACGGCACGTGGCATCTCCGAACGGCTGTCCAACTGGGCGGTTGCGGGAAAAACCGGCACCACCAACGACAACCGCGACGCTTGGTTTGTGGGCTATTCCCACGACCTCGTGGTTGGCGTGTATGTCGGCTACGACACACCGCGCCCCATGGGCCGCTCGGCTACTGGTGGCGGCCTCGCGGCGCCCATCTTTGCGGACTTCATGGAAGCGGCGATGACTGGCGCGCCGAGGACCGAGTTCCAGGTGCCGCGCGGCATTGATCTGATCCCCATCGACCGCCGCACCGGCTTGCAAGTCGCCGCAGGCACCGATGGCTCGATCCTCGAAGCGTTCCGGCCGGGTACCTCACCGCCAAGCTCTTACTCCATCATCGGCTTCACCGATGATATGGGCCGCGAGCTGACGGTCGACCCGCAGGCCGATAGAGCGGTTGTCTCGGGGACCGGCGGGCTTTACTAGAGCGCGTCTCACAGCCCAAGTTCGAAGGCCATACCACCATGCGCGCGGAAGCTCAGCGTCTCGTCGACGAGATCGAGCAGGCACTCAGCCTGCTAAGGAGGCATCTTTGACTGGGATGCAGCCAACAAACGCCTCGATGAGCTGAACGCGCTCGCCGAAGACCCGCGCCTTTGGGACGATCCCCAAAAAGCGCAGGAAGCGATGCGCGAGCGCCAGAAGCTCGATGATGCCATCAACGGACTGACGGGCATGCAGTCCGACTTGTCCGACACGGTTGAGCTGATCGAGCTCGGCGAGGCTGATGATGATGCGCAAATCGCCGATGAAGGCGTTGCATCACTCAGAGCCATGGCCGAAAAAGCCCGCCGCCTTCAGATCGAAGCGCTGCTCTCGGGCGAAGCGGACAGCAATGACACCTATGTTGAGGTCCATTCCGGCGCCGGCGGCACCGAGAGCCAGGACTGGGCGTCCATGCTGCTGCGCATGTACACCCGCTGGGCCGAGGGCTCAGGCCGGAAGGTGGAGCTTCTTGAGGAGCAGGCCGGCGAAGAGGCTGGCATCAAATCGGCGACCATCCTGGTCAAAGGTGACGATGCCTATGGCTGGCTGAAGACCGAGGCCGGTGTGCACCGCCTCGTGCGCATCTCGCCGTTCGATTCGAACGCGCGGCGCCACACATCGTTTGCCAGCGTTTGGATTTACCCGGTCATCGACGACACGATCACCATCGAGGTGAACGAAAGCGATTGCCGCATCGACACCTACCGCGCCTCGGGCGCTGGCGGGCAGCACGTCAACACCACCGATTCGGCCGTGCGCATCACGCACATCCCGACCGGCATTGTGGTTCAGTGTCAGAACGAGCGCTCCCAGCATAAGAACCGGGCCACGGCCTGGGCAATGCTGCGTGCGCGGCTCTATGAGCTGGAGCTCCAGAAGCGCGAAGAGCAGGCCAGTGCCGAGGCGGCGGCGAAGACCGATATCGGCTGGGGTCACCAGATCCGATCGTACGTTCTTCAGCCTTATCAGCTCGTCAAAGACCTGCGGACCGGCCATGAGAGCACGGCACCTTCAGACGTTCTCGACGGCAAGCTCGATGCGTTTATGGAAGCAACGCTCGCCCAGCGCGCCTATGGCGGCGCGGCCGATGTCGACGATATCGACTAGCGAAGCGACATTGGCGTCTTAGAGGCCTTCGAGCGCCCGCCCGGCGGTGACGAAGGGCATCGGGTCCACGGCACGGCTGCCACGACGCACTTCATAGTGAAGGTGCGGGCCGGTGCTGCGACCGGTAGATCCCATGCGCCCGATCAGCTCTCCAGCGGACACGCGCGCGCCTGGCGCAACCAACATGCGGCTGAGATGCGCATACCGGGTGGTCAAACCGTTGGGATGGTCGATCTCGATCATCAGGCCGTAACCTCCGGCGCGCCGGGCGCGGGTCACGACCCCGTCGGCAGCTGCATAGATCGGATGGCCGGTTGGTGCGGCGTAGTCGATGCCGGAGTGAAAAGCGGTTCTGCGGGTGAACGGATCACGCCGGTTGCCAAAGCGTGACGAGAGCCGCGCACCGCGCGTCGGCGCCGCGACGGGCACCTGGGTAACCGCTTCACGGACCGCTTCAAGATCGGCCATGGCACGTAGCGCGTCATTGTACTCACGCTCCAGGGAGGGCGCGCCGGGCGCAGCGGGTAGAAGCGGGCCACCAACACCGAGTTCGGTCGTTGCGGGCGCGTCGGGCATTTGCGCGCTCGGTAGGGGCACGCGCACGCCAACGCTGCGCAAGCCTTCAGAAATCGCGTCAACGCGCGCCTGTGTTGTCGCTGCGAGGCCGGCAATCGCCACGCGCTGATTGTAGGCTTGAACCTCAAGGGCCTCTTCAATGCTTATCAGGGTCGCCGAAGGGTCCGACACCGCGCGGTTGATTGCGGCGTACGGCCTATCGGTGGGGAGCGTCGGGATGCTTCCGGTGATCAGATCATCGTCGCTCTGGACGAAAGGTGTTGCCCCAAGGCTCGCCGCCGAGTTCGGCGGCACGATGGGCGAGGGCGGCGCCTCACGCGGCACAAGGCCGAGGCCGGCCGCTTGATCGAGCAGCGAATCGAGCCGGTCGCTTCGGGCGCTGAGTGCAAAATGCTCCCCAAGCAATCTTTCGACGCGCGCTTCGTAAGCTTGCTGGTTCAAAAGCTGGCGGCTGGTGATGCGGTCGATCTCGCGGCGCAGCTCCGCGATTCGGTCTTCATAGGCCACCTGGATCTGGTGCTGCCGCTTGATGCTGGCGGTGAACAACTCGTCGCGGAAGAACAGATAGCTCGCCGAGCCGATGATCCCCGCCGAGCCGGCCAACACAAACACAATGAACAGCAGGCCCAACCAGGGCGGAATGCGCAGAACCTGAACGGATTCGCCATGCGCGAAGATGATCCGACGCTCGTGCTTCGTCCGGCCTTGCTTAGCCTGAACCGAGCGATGGAACCCCGAGTGAGCCTTCGAAGCTTTCGACACCATAGCCTACACCACATAAAGGCCAGCCTTTATTTGGCGGATGCATGGTTAATGGAGTCTTTCAGCCGCGCCTTTCTGCAAGCGCAATGAGCGCGATAAGCAATAGGCGCCGAGATTCTGAGTTTAGGTTCCGGTCAGCGGCATGAGCGGCTTGTAAAAGCCCGGCGTCAGGCCGGCCTCCGCGCGCGCCCGGTCGTTGGTCGGCGGCTTGATCGGTCCGCGAAAATGCTTGCGGACGAGGGCGTGAAAACGCGGCTCTGGGGCCGTGCGATCGCGGTCGCACAAGTAGCGGAACCATTTGGCGCCGAAAGCGACGTGCTTCTTCTCGTCATGGTAGATCGTTCGCAAGATGCTGGCGCTCGGCGCATCGCCCGCCGTCTCCAGCTGCGTGATGGTTGCTGGCGTTACGTCCAAGCCCCGCGCTTCGAGCACCAGGGGGATGATGGCGAGCCGCGCCGTCAGATCATCGCCAGTTGATTGCGCGGCTTCCCACAGCCCGGCATGGGCGGGCAGGGCGCCGTAATGGCTTCCCAAGTCGCGCAGCCTGTCGGCGAGCAACTTAAAGTGCTTCGCTTCTTCGAGGCCGACTTGCACCCAATTGTCGAAATAGGATTGCGGAAGCCGATGCGCGGCGGAGCGCGCAATCATATCCCATGTCAGATCGACCGCATTGAGCTCTATGTGGGCGAGTGCGTGGAGCAGGGCCACGCGCCCTTTCTCGCCAGTTTTGGACCGGCGTGGCATCTGGCTTGGCGCGAGAAGCACCGGCTCATCCGGCCGACCGGGCTGCTCGGGCAAGACCGAGGGTCGCGCGCCAACCCCCAAAGTGCGGCCGAACCATGCCTTCGCAACGCCATAGGCGTGGTCCGTCTTCGCAGTTAAGTCACGGGTCGCGACAACCTGAGCGGCTTCAAAGGCAAGCGACTGCACGGCTGCCGCGCCGCTAGAGGGCTTGCACCGCGCCCAGAACCTCTTCGGCATGGCCGGGCACTTTGACCTTCCGCCACGCTTTGGCGACGGTCCCATCGGGGCCGACCAGGAACGTCGAGCGTTCGACGCCCATGTATTTCTTGCCATACATCGATTTCTCGACCCACACGCCATAGGCCTCCGCGGCGCTCTTCTCTTCGTCGGCGGCAAGTTGGATGGCCAGGTCGTACTTGGCCTTGAACTTATCGTGCTTGGCGGCCGAATCGGGCGAGATGCCGATGATCGTCGCGCCAGCAGCATCAAATGCCGCCTTGTTTTCGGTGAACGCGATCGCCTCTTTGGTGCAGCCCGACGTGTCGTCTTTGGGATAGAAATAGACCACAACTGGTGAGCCTTTGAGCGATGACAAGGTCACGGTTCCGCCGCCATCGGTCGGCAGGGTGAAATCGGGTGCCGCGTCGCCTTCAGCGGGGTGTCGTGTCTCTGCCATGATGCTCTCTCCGTCTGGGTCTTGTGTGTTGCCCAAGCGGTGCGCGGGCAGGGGGTCGAAGCCTGTTTTAGGGGTCAGCGCGCACCGGGCAAGGGCTTGCGCGGCTAAGCTTTGCGTAAGGCGCGGCGGGCGAAAGGAAACGATAGCGATTGTGTGGGAGGTATGGTCCAACTTTGCCCGCGTTTACGCGGGCTCGCGCTTGCCCGCGTAAACGCGAAAAGGCAAGGTCCTGTAGATTAAGCTAATGCACGCAGCCGGCCATTGGGAGACTGGCTGCAGGAAACCTGAACGTGGTGGTCTCTAAGCTTCAAGCGCGTGGCGATGGGTTGGACAGCATCTTGCCGTCTGGCGCCGCAACGCGCTCCACCCGCCGGGCGATGCGGATCGCCGCCTACACCCTGTTCGCTCTGTTCTTTGTCGGCCTGCTTATCCCGGTCATGGCCGTGTCCACGCCCTTTGGTCAGCGCTTAACGGCCGACCTGATCGAAGCGCCGCTGCTTGAGCGGCTGCAAGCCGGCCTTCCCGATGCCTACACGCTTGACGTCGAAAACCTGACGACGACGGTCCGCGCCTCATCATTTCAGGTGGCGTTCGAAAGCGCGCACCTGTCGGGCCCCGAAGTGGATGCACAGATCGGGCCGACAAGCGTGCGTTTGCGCTACATCGACGTTCTTCGAAGTGCCGTTGTCCCGCGGCGGATCACGATCGAAACGCTGACACTAGCTCGCGGGCCGGGTC
>JAHCMG010000164.1 GCA_019192585.1 Devosiaceae bacterium MH13 | reverse complement strand
GGGCTGCCAGCGCCCAGCTCGGCGCCGGCCACCAATGTGCGTGGCGGCAAGCCGGTATAGGCCGGCGGGGTTGCCCAAACATCGAGCCGGATCGGCACGGTTGGCGCGGACGAGGGCGGTGCGAACGCTTCAAGGATGCGCTCTTCGCGCTGCGGCCCCGCAACAAAGAAGGCCACGATGAGAACGAGGACAATTGGTGCCCGCAGGGCCCAGCGATCAAGGTGATCGGTGCGCGGGTTCGGCCGGCCCGCGCGCAACCTTTTGAGCGCACCGGCGACACGCTCTTGGTGGATCGCCCAAAGCGCTTGGCTTTCCGGGCTGCCGCCATCGAAGGGCTTATCGAGCAGCGCTTGGAGCGGTCGGCCGTCGAGGTCCGAGGCGGTCTCAACCCGGGCCAGAGCCTCGCCGGATCTCGGCCGGGGTGCCCGCGCCGCCCAGATGAAGGCGGCAAGGGCGCTGAGACCGAGCAGCCCGACGAGCGCGAAGCGGAGAAGGTCTGGCAAGACACCCCACAGCCCGAACCAGGAGGCGATGAGGAAAAGCGCGACAACGCAAAGTGCCACAACAAGGCGCGGCCAGAACGCTTCCACCAGCAGCGCCACACGCGCGCGTGCGATCGCGCGGTGGATGCGGTCCATCAAAGGCGAGCGGCTGGAGGGTTGCGAGCGCATTGGTGAGAGTGTGGCGCGCGAGCATGGCCAAGGCAAGGCGAACGCCTATGGATAGCGCGCCTATTCACGGGCCTTTGATGGTGCGCCCGCGTTTGGCGCTTGCCTGAGCGTTCCTAGCTGAACCAGGGCGGGCGCGAATCAAGGCCGATCAATTCGTCCACCGATCCGCGCGGGCGAACGGCATGGAACGCATCACCATTGACCATCACTTCGGGGATCAGGAGCCGCGTGTTGTAAGTGCCGGCCTGCACCGCGCCATACGCGCCGGCGGAAAAGACGGCGACCAGATCGCCCTCTTCGACGGGCGGGAAGCTGCGGTTCTTCGCCAGATAGTCGCCGGTCTCACAAACCGGGCCGACAATGTCCACCATCGGCCAAAGAGCGTCGCTTGTCGGCTCAACGACCGGCCGGAACACATGGTCGGCATCGTAGAGCGTTGGGCGGATGAGATCGTTCATCGCGGCGTCGACGATCAAAAACGTCTTGCCGTCGCCATGCTTCACATATTCGACCTGGGTAACGAGGATGCCGGCATTGCCCGCAATCAAGCGGCCTGGTTCGAAGATGATCTGGCAATCGAGCCGCTCGACATGGCGGCGGACGATAGCGGCATACTCATCGGGATGCGGCGGGGGATCGTTGTCATCGGCATAGGGAATGCCCAGCCCGCCGCCCAGATCGACATGCTCGATGGTGTGGCCGTCGGCGCGCAAGGTTTCGATCAGCCCGCCAAGTTTGCCGAACGCGCTGTCGAACGGCTCCAGTTCGGTGATCTGGGAGCCGATATGCATATCGATGCCGGTGATGGCGAGGCCCGGAAGCTCTGCCGCTTTGGTATAGGCGTCACGCGCCTGCACCCAGGGGATGCCGAACTTGTTCTCCGACAGGCCGGTGGTGATTTTGGCGTGGGTCTTGGCATCAACATCGGGGTTGATGCGCAGCGAGATCGGTGCCGTCACCCCCATGGCGGTGGCGACAGCGGAGAGCCGCTCAAGCTCGGGTTGGGATTCGATGTTGAAGCACAGGATCCCTGCGGTGAGCGCCGCTTCCATCTCCCGGCGGGTCTTGCCGACGCCTGAGAACATGATTTTGTTGGCTGGCACGCCCGCGCGGAGGGCTCGTTCCAGCTCGCCGCCAGAGACGACATCAGCGCCGGCGCCTTTGCGGGCCAGCGTTTCGATCACCGCCTGGTTGGAGTTTGCCTTCAGGGCGTAGCAGACCAGCACCGGCAGATCGCCAAAGGCGCGGGTGAAAACCTCGTAGTGCCGCTCAAGCGTGGCGGTCGAATAGACGTAGAACGGCGTGCCGATGGCCTTGGCTAAGGCTTCCACAGCGACGTCTTCGGCAAACAGCCGTCCTTGGCGATAGGCGAAATGGTGCATGGGTCTGACGCTAAAGAATCGGCCGCTAGAGAAGGAGGCCGTCTAAGATGAAGTCCGGGTCATCTTCGGGCGCCACCACTTCGGGTTCGCCTTCCGGTGTTGCGGCCGACGGGGGCGGCTCCAATGTGCCGCGCACGCCGCATCCGGCCAACAGGGCGGCCAAAGCGGTGATAATAATCCAAGTGGGCAGACGCATCGGGCGTTCCATCGTTCCTGTGTACTCTATCCCTACGCTGCCCGGCGGGCTGGGTTCAACCCAGCTTCTTCAGCCAGCGCCGCGCCTGTTGCCGCACATTCTTCGGCGCCGTGCCGCCATACGAGGTGCGCGAGCGAATGGACTTGTCGACCGACAGGACGGAGAAAACGTCCTCGGTTATGCGCGGCTCGACGGTTTGCATATCGGCCAGCGGCAGCCTGTGCAGGTCGGTGCCGCGTTTCGCAGCCATGCCCACAAGCGTGCCCGTCACATGGTGCGCCTCGCGGAACGGCAAGCCCAAGACCCGGACCAGCCAGTCGGCCAAGTCGGTCGCGGTTGCGTAGCCTGCGCCCGCTGCCTTTTTGAGCGCCTTGGCGTTGGGCACCATGTCGCGGACCATGCCGGTGGTTGCGGCGATGGTCAGTTCGAGCGTCGCGAGCGCATCGAACAATGGCTCTTTGTCTTCCTGCATGTCCTTGGCATAGGCCATGGGCAGCCCCTTCATCACGGTCAGCATGGCCGTGAACGCGCCGAGGACGCGCCCGATCTTCGCGCGCACCAGCTCGGCGGCATCAGGGTTTTTCTTTTGCGGCATGATCGACGAGCCCGTCGTCAGCGCGTCCGACAGGGTGATGAACTGGAACTGGGCCGAGCACCAGATGACGATCTCTTCGGCAAAGCGCGACAGGTGCATCGACAGGATCGAGGCTGCCGCCAGTGTTTCAAGTGCATAGTCGCGGTCGGATACCGAATCGAGTGAGTTCGCCGTCGGCCGGTCAAACCCCAGGGCCTGGGCGGTCATCTCCCGGTCGATCGGAAAACTCGTCCCGGCCAGCGCTGCAGCCCCCAGTGGGCTCTCGTTGAGCCGCTTGCGCGCATCAGCGAAGCGGCCCCTGTCGCGGCCGATCATCTCGACATAGGCCATCAGATGGTGGCCGAACGTCACCGGCTGCGCGCTTTGCAGATGGGTGAAGCCAGGCATGGGCAGCGCGGCGTGCTCGAGGGCTTTTTCGGCGAGGGCACGCTGAAGATCGGCAAGTGCCCGATCGATCCCATCTATCGCATCGCGCGTGTAGAGCTTGGTGTCAGTCGTCACCTGGTCGTTGCGCGAACGGCCGGTGTGCAGGCGCCCCGCCGGCTCACCAATGACCTCGCGCAGGCGCGATTCGATGTTCATGTGAATGTCTTCGAGCGCACGCGAAAAGGTGAAGTGACCGTGTTCGATCTCGCCCTTAATCTGGTCAAGCCCGCCATGGATGGCATCGCGATCGGCGTCGGTTATCACCCCTGTCGCCGCGAGCATGTCGGCATGGGCCTTTGAACCGGCAATGTCCTGGGCGTACAGCTTCTGGTCGAAGCCGATGGAGGCGTTGATGTCCTCCATGATCGCGGCAGGGCCTGCGGCAAAGCGTCCGCCCCACATCGTATTCTTGCCGGAGTTTCCGGTATCAGACATCACACGTTCCTGTTTCCAACTTTAGGCCCGACGCCATGTCCGATCCTCACGCGCAGCAGCCAGACGAAAAGCCCCAGGCGCCTCAGCCCGCAGGCCAAAGGCGCGATAGGGGCAAACTGTCTTTGGGCGTTTTGATCGGACTGGCCGCTGTGCTCGGCGTCGTTGCGGGCGTGACGGCGGTATATGTGAACACCGGGGTCCAAGACAATGTCGAAACCGCCGCGTGCGCCTTGTCCGAAGAGCGCCATCAGGCGATGCTGGATGCCGCGCAAGGCGAAGTGGCGGCCTTTGCGGTGCTTGACGAGCCGCGTGAAGCGCCCGACCTGGCGTTTAACGATGGCGATGGCCAGCCGCGCACCTTGGCCGAGTGGGAGGGGCGGGCGGTTCTGTTGAACCTGTGGGCCACTTGGTGCGCACCGTGCCGCGAAGAGATGCCGATGCTCGACAATCTGCAAGCCGAGCACGGTGGCGAGGATTTCGAGGTGGTTGCGATCTCGATTGACACCCGCGAAAGCGCCAACCCGCGCGGGTTTCTTGAAGAGATCGCGGTCGATGATCTCGCCTTCTTCCACGATCCCACCGCGGGCGTGTTCAACGTGCTGCGCCGGGAAGGGCTGGCCTTTGGCATGCCGACAACGCTGATCATCGATGAAGCGGGGTGCCTGCAGGGCTGGCTAGCGGGCCCCGCCCATTGGGATCACCCCGATGCGGTGGCGCTGATCGAGGCCGCGCGGCGGTCCTAACGGACGCTTGCGTTACGCGGGTACGGGGTCCGCTGACGGCGCTGGCTGAGCTTGTAGTGCTTCCGGGAGGGCATCCTCAACGCTGCCGCGAGCGTGGCGCGTAACCGGCTTCTCAAGCCAATGCTCGATGCTCTTGCGTACCACCATCAAGGCCAACGTTAGCGCTACGCCGACCGCCAGGTGGACGGCGGCGCCAAGGGCCGCCTGAGGCAAGCCATAGATGGTTGTCTCGATAAAGTTGCGCGTCGGCCCGCAGGCCGCCGTGCGAAAGGTCTCTGCGTACAGGCACTCCCAGGTCAGGGCGTGGCGCCACCAGACCACATAGCCAATGGGGGCGACGGCCAAGGGAAGCGCGATGATTGGCAGCACAAAGCGCCGCAGGCCGGCTGCGATGCTTCCGAACAGAAGGCCCGAGAGAATGGCCAGGATGATGGTTAGGGACACGAAAACTCGCCTTGCGGCAGCCGTAAGGGCCTAGACCTTGCGATCAACCACGCCGCCAACGCCGGGCGCGGTGGAAGAGCCACGCGTTGCCTCTTGGCTGTTCTGCAGCATGGCGTTGAGGGCTTGAGCCTGTTTCTGCTCAGACTGGATGGCTTGGTTGACCATCTCAGAGGCCACCGATTGCCGGCCAGACATGACGGCTGCGCTGGTGGAACCACCGATTTCCATAGGCTCTACTCCTCACATGATAGGCGAGGGCGAACCATAGAGCGTAAACGTTTCTGGAGCGTTGACCGGTTCGTTCGAAGACGCGCTAAATTGGCTTAGCGCGTGGGAACCGGTGTGTCGCCGCGATAGTCGTAAAAACCGCGGCCGGTCTTGCGGCCGAGCCACCCTGCTTCGACATATTTCACCAGAAGCGGGCAGGGCCGGTATTTGGTGTCGGCGAGGCCGTCATACAGAACCTGCATGACCGACAGGCAGGTATCGAGGCCGATAAAATCGGCCAGTTGCAGCGGGCCCATAGGATGGTTGGCGCCGAGCTTCATGGCGGTGTCGATGGATTCCACCGATCCCACACCCTCATAAAGCGTGTAGATCGCCTCGTTGATCATCGGCAGCAAAATGCGGTTGACGATGAAGGCGGGGAAATCTTCGGCGACCGTGATCTGCTTGCCGATCGTGTCGACAAAGCCACGCGAGGCCTCATAGGTCTCATCGTCGGTGGCGATGCCGCGAACGAGCTCAACAAGCTCCATCAGCGGCACCGGGTTCATGAAATGAATGCCGATGAACTTTTCCGGCCGGTCCGTTGAGGCCGCCAAACGTGTGATGGAGATCGATGAGGTGTTGGTAGCCAAAATCGTGTCGGGCCGGACGGCGGGACACAGCTGGCTGAGAATTTTCCGCTTCACCGTTTCGTCTTCGGTGGCCGACTCGATGACCAGGTCGGCTTGGGCCATTTTGCCATAGTCGTCGGACGGCGAGATGCGCGCCAGCGCCGGCTTGATGGCGTCCTCGGTGATGATGCCTTTGGACGCCTGGCGGGCCATGTTGCCGGAGATTGTCGCGAGCCCCGCTTCGACCCGATCAAGGGCGACGTCCTGTAGGATCACATCGAGCCCCGCAAGCGAGCAGACATGGGCGATGCCCGACCCCATCTGCCCCGCGCCAATGATGCCTACTGTCTGAATGGTGCTCATCTGAAGTGCGGTCTTTCTCTCGCGGCTAAGTCCCAGGCACGTCTTAGAGGGTTTTGCGAGCCGCTTGAAGCAGGGTCAGCTTATTCTTTTGATTTGAACTCTTCCCCACGCGGGAGATCGACCAGTCTAGCCCTCAAGCGCGTCGCGCATCTTCGGCAGGACCTCGAACAGATCGCCGACCAGGCCGTAGTCCGCCACGTCGAAGATCGGTGCGTCCTCGTCCTTGTTGATGGCGACGATGATGCGCGAGTCTTTCATGCCCGCCAGGTGCTGGATAGCGCCTGAAATGCCGGCCGCGATGTAGAGGTCCGGTGCGACCACCTTGCCGGTCTGACCGACCTGCCAATCGTTGGGGGCGTAGCCCGCATCGACAGCCGCGCGGGACGCGCCAACCGCTGCGCCGAGGGTCTCGGCAAGGGGCAGCACCAGGCGCTCGAACTCTTCCTTCGAGCCCAGGGCCCGGCCGCCGGAAAGGATCACTTTGGCGCTCGTCAGCTCCGGGCGCTCGCTTTCAACGATGTCGGCGGACACGAAGGCTGACAGCGCGGGCAGGTCAGCCACGGCGACCGCTTCAATCGGCACGGGACCCGCGCCATCGCCTGCCGCCGTGAAGGAGGCGCCGCGCACGGTGATGACCTTTTTGGTGTCGGTCGCGCGGACCGTTTGGATGGCGTTGCCAGCGTAGATCGGCCGTTTAAACGTGTCGGGCCCCTCAACCGATATGATGTCGGAGACCTGCATCACATCGAGCAGGGCGGCGACGCGCGGCATGACGTTTTTGCCCGTGGTGGTCGCGGCCATCACAAGGGCGTCATAGCCGTCTGCGAGCGCGATGATCTGCGCGGCCAATGGTTCGGCAAGAAGGTTAGCAAACGCGCCATCGGTTGCGGTCACCACTTTCGCGACGCCCTCAAGCCCGGCGGCCTGCTGGGCCACTACGTCCGGCGCATCGCCGGCGACCAGAACATCAACCGGTGCACCGAGGGCTGCCGCGGCGGTGAGCGCCTTGGCGCTCTCCGGCGAAAGGGTGCCGCCTGCATGTTCGGCGATCAGAAGTGTCGTCATGAGGGCTGTTCCTGCAAATCTGTGGGTCGCGTTGCCGGCTGGGCGCTGCGTTAGAGCACGGCGGCTTCGGTTTTGAGCTTCTCGATCAGCTCATCGACCGTCTCGACGCGGATGCCCGCCTCGCGCTTTTCGGGGGCGGCGGTGGTGATCACCTCCAGCCGTGGGGCCATGTCGACGCCAAGGCTCGCCGGATCCATTTCATCGATCGGCTTTTTCTTGGCTTTCATGATGTTGGGCAGCGACACGCGGCGCGGCTCGTTGAGCCGCAGATCGGTGGTGACGATCGCCGGCAAGGTCAGCTTCAAGGTCTCGAGCCCACCATCGATTTCGCGGGTGACCGTCGCTGCGTCAGCTGACAGTTCAAGCTTTGAGGCGAACGTGCCCTGGCTCCAACCGAGCAGTGCGGCGAGCATCTGGCCGGTCTGGTTGCAATCATCATCGATGGCCTGCTTGCCCATGATGACAAGGTCGGCGCCTTCTTGGTCGATCACGGCCTTGAGCAGCTTGGCCACCGCCAGTGGCTCCACCGTTTCATCGGTCTTGATCAAGATGGCTTTGTCAGCGCCCATTGCCAGCGCGGTCCGCAGCGTGTCCTGCGCTTTGTCCGGGCCGATGGAGATGGCCACAACTTCGGTGACGGCGCCCGCTTCGCGTTGCCGGAGCGCTTCTTCGACGGCGATCTCATCGAACGGGTTCATCGACATTTTCACGTTGGCGAGGTTCACGCCTGTGCCGTCGTCTTTGACGGTGATGGTGACGTTGTAATCGACGACGCGTTTTACGGGGACCAGAACTTTCAACGGTTTGCCTCAGGCTGATGGCGGGGGCATCGCAGATTGTGCGACGCAGCAATCGGCGCGCACCCTAGGTGGGGCGCTATAAGTGTGTCAACGGCGACAAAGTTTCTAGCCAAAGCGGGGCCTTGCGAGGCGCTGGGGCTGCCATCACCGGCGCTTATTTGGTGCCTGCATCGCCCGCGAGCGGCGGCGCTAAGCCGCGGTCAAACAGGGGCACGTGGCGATGTTTGAGGAGCGGCGTCAAAGCCGCCCCCGCGGCAAGGCCGCCGACATGGGCCCACCAGGCCGTTGTCGAGCCGTTCTCGCCGCTGAGCACCATGAACAGGTTGAACGCCACATAGACGCCGAGCACCACATAGGCGGGCAGTTGCACCGGGAACTTGATGATCAGCGTCGCCAGCACCCAGACTTTCACCTTGGGGTGGAGCAGCAGGTAGGCCGCAACAACGCCCGATGTGGCGCCCGACGCGCCGACGAGCGGAGCCGAGGGGTCGCCCGTGAAATAAACATAGGCGAGGCCGCCGGCCATGGCGCACAGAAGATAGAAGATGAGGAACTTGATGTGCCCCATCGCGTCTTCGACATTGTCGCCGAACACCCAAAGGAACAGCATGTTGCCAGCCAGGTGGATCCAGCCGGCGTGCAGGAAGGCGTAGCTGACCAGCGTCACCTCCTCTGGCACGAAGATGATCTCTTCGGGGCGGACCTGCAGTTCTTGGTAGGTGATCGGGATCAGCGCGAGGCGGAAGTCGGCAAAGCCCAGCTGCATGCCTTGAAACAGCACGAACGCCAGCACGGTGAACACGATCAGCCCGATCGTGACGCCCTGGATGGTGATGTTCTGCTTGGGGTTGCTGTCATAGAAAGGCAGAAACATCGCGCCGCTCCTTGGTGTGGCTGCCCTTTAGCGGTTCTTGCCGGGCACCCACAAGACGTCGGCGGCGCCTTTGTCATTGGCCCAGCGCGAGGCGACGAACAAAAAGTCGGACAGGCGGTTGAGGTAGCGCCGGGCGTGTTGAGACACCTGGCCGGGCTCCGCGTCGGCGAGTTCAACGGTCAGCCGCTCGGCCCGCCGGCTTACCGTGCGCGCCAGATGGAGGGGCGCCGAGGCGTCGCTGCCGCCGGGCAGCACAAACGAGTTGAGCGGCGACAGATCACCGTTGAGCGTGTCGATTTCTGCTTCGAGACGGGCAACTTGCGCTTCGACGACGCGTAGCGGCTCGTAGCCGAGGTCCTCGTCCGTGGGCGGGGTGGAAAGATCGGCGCCGAGGTCAAACAAATCGTTTTGGATGCGCGCCAGCATCGCATCGAGATCGGCCAGGCCGGCATCTTTGCCCGTGATGAGCCGCGCCATGCCGATGGCGGCGTTGGTTTCATCCACCGTGCCATAGGCATCGACGCGCAGATCGAACTTTTTGCGGCGCTCGCCCGACCCCAGGCCGGTTGTGCCGTCGTCGCCGGTTTTTGTGTAGATTTTTGTCAGGACAACCACGGTCGCACCCCTTGTTTGGTCATTGGGTGTCGCGGCGCTGGCTAGCTGCGGCCGATGAACCAGACGGTCACCATGACCACCACGATGGCGATCGCTTGGAAAAGCACCCGCATGCGCATCAGCTGTTGCGACCGTGAGGAGGTACCGCCACGAAGCATGTTGGCAAGGCCCAGCAGCAGAACGATCGCGACCGCGCCCAGCGCGACAAAGGTTAGGATTTGCAGGAAGGTGGACACGGCTACTCGGCTCGTTGGCAATAGGGGGCCGCGAGAGCGGCGCTATAGGCTGGCGTTATAGGGTGCTCGGGCTGGCGCTTCCAGCGGCCAGTCGCCGCGTCGCCCGCGTTGCAACAGCGCGCCGCCTGCCTAGGGCTTGGGCTGGCCCCGCGCGCTGAGGAACGCGTGCAGGCCCCGGGTTGGCAAGACCCGCTTGAGAAAGGCCGCGGCATGGGTTGGAACCGTTACGCGATAGACAAGGCGCGGGTTGCGATGCTCCAGCGCGGCAATGAGCGCGCGGGTTACGGCCTCGGGGCCGAGCTCAAAGCGGTCTTTGGCGTCCGAGCGCATGCGGGCTAGGTGCGGCTGATAGGCCTCCTCATAGGCAGAGTTGGCCGTATCGATGGTGCGCTCAAAGGTGGCCAGCGCGTTCTTGCGGAAGCGGCTGCGGATCGGCCCGGGCTGTATCGAGATGACTTTGATGCCGTAGCCCTCGACCTCCTGGCGCAAGGTGTCGGAATAGCCCTCAAGCGCGAATTTGCTCGCTTGATAAGGGCCGCGAAACGCTTGGGTGACGAAGCCCAAAACGCTCGAGCACTGCACGATCCGGCCGCCGCCTTGGGCGCGCATAATGGGCAGGACGCCCCGGGTCAGCGTGTGCCAGCCGAAGAAATTGGCTTCGAACTGGGCGCGCAGAACCTCGGTTGAGACATCTTCCAGTGCGCCGGTCTGGCCATAGGCGCCATTGTTGAACAGGCCATCGAGCCGCCCGCCGGTGTGCGCTAGGGTGGCGGCAAGGCAGGCCTCGATGCTGGTCTCATCGGCATAGTCGAGCTCAACGGCGCACAAGCCCTCGCGCGTCAGCATCTCAAGGTCGGCGTCCTTGCGGGCGGTGGCGATCACCTGCCAGCCGCGCGCTGCCATCGCGTGGGCGGCGTGATACCCGATGCCCGTCGAAGCGCCGGTGATGAGAATGGATCTTTGTGCGGAGGATGGTGCGCGCATGGCGCAGCCCTAGCCGGTTCACGCGGCCTTGTCGCGGCCCTTTCGGTTCGCCGTGTCGAGCCGCGCACAGACGATGGCGATCTGCTCGATCAGGCCCGCCAGCGCGTCAGGGGCAATCTGATAGGGGCAGAACTCCGGCCGGACCCTGAACTTAAGGAAGACAGGGTTGGTCTCGCTGGCGATATCGAAGGCCGCCAAATTGGGCGAGGTGAATTGGCGCGTCAGGATCGGCCCGGCCGCGACCAGGTTCACTTCGGAATGACGCTCGTCCTGCACGATGCGGTTGTAGGTCTCGCTCAGCGGCCCCCTGGGGCCTTCAAGCAGCTGGATAAAGAAATCATCGACATGGATCAGACAGCCGGAGACCCCGGTTTTGAGGTTCTTGGCATCGGCCTGTTTGATCAGCGAGTTGAGAAACAGTTTGCGGTTTTCGCCCCTCACCTCCGGCGCGCGAGAAATGTAGGTGATGGCGTACAGCGGCATGGATGACTGTCCTTGTTGAAGGCGCAGTCTATACAACCAAAAGTTGCCGTACGGTAAAACACGTGTATTGAAACGTGCGGGCTCGGGCGAGCCATGTTGAGGACGGCTTCACGCCTCCAACAACCGCTTGGCAATAACTTGTGCCTGAATCTCAGCGGCGCCCTCGAAAATGTTGAGGATGCGGGCATCGCACAGCACGCGGCTGATCGCATATTCGAGCGCGAAGCCGTTGCCGCCATGGATCTGAAGCGCATTGTCCGCGTTGGCCCAGGCGATGCGGGCGCACAGGAGCTTCGCCATGCCGGCCTCCACGTCGCAGCGGCGGCCCTCATCCTTCTGGCGGGCCGAGAAATAGGTCAGCTGGCGGCCGATCATCGTCTCCACAGCCATCATCGCGAGCTTATCGGCGACCCGGGGGAAGTCCAACAGCGGCTTGCCGAACTGGAGGCGTTCCTTGGCGTAGCGCAGCCCCAGGTCGAGCGCGTTCTGGGCGACGCCCACCGCCCGCGCTGCGGTTTGAATGCGGGCGCTCTCGAAGGTTTCCATGAGCTGCTTGAAGCCATTGCCTTCCGCTTCACCGAGCAGGTTCGCCGCGGGGACTTCGAAACCGTCAAAGGCGATTTCATATTCTTTCATGCCGCGATAACCGAGTACCTCGATCTCGCCGCCCGACATGTTGGGATGCGGGAATGGGTCCTCATCCGAGCCGCGCGGCTTCTCCGCGATGAACATGGACAGGCCTTTGTAACCGGGCTCATCGGGGTTGGTGCGGGCCAAGACGGTCATGATGTCGGCGCGGACGGGATGGGTGATCCAGGTCTTGTTGCCGTTGATCGTGTAGGTGTCGCCGTCGCGGGTCGCCCGGGTCTTCAGGCTCGCCAGGTCTGAGCCGGTATTGGGCTCCGTGAACACCGCCGTGGGCAGGATCTCAGCCGACGCGATGGCAGGCAACCAGCGTTCTTTTTGCGCATCGGTGCCGCCGCACAGGATGAGTTCGGCGGCGATTTCCGAGCGGGTGCCCAGCGAGCCGACGCCGATATAGCCCCGCGACAGCTCCTCAGAGACAACGCACATCGCCTCTTTGCCCAGGCCAAGGCCGCCATATTCTTCGGGGATCGTGAGGCCGAAAACGCCCAGTTCGGCCATCTGCTCGATGATCTCGAGCGGGATGTACGCATTGGCCAGGTGCCACTCGTGGGCGTGGGGCTCCACGGCATCGATGCTGAACCGGCGCATCTCTTCGCGGAACGCTTGCATGGTCTCGTCAAGGCCGTCGGCGCCAACGGTGGCCGCGCCGGTATCCTCACGCATCATGTCGACCAGGGCGGCGCGCTTCTGCGGTGCTGTGCCGGTCGCGATCAGTTCGCGCACGGCCGCGTTCTGCGAGAAGGCCGCCGCAACGGCCTGATCAACCCCGAGCGCAGTGAGGCGGACAATCTCGCCTTGGTTCATCGGGATGCCGCCTTCGATCTGCGCCAGATATTCGGCAAACCCGATTTCGACGATCAAGGCTTCGGTTTCACCGAACGCGCCCTCGGCCCGCATGCGCGCGGCGTAGTCGGCAAGTTCGCGCAGCGCTTCGTTGTAGGTGGCGAGCCACGCAAGCCCGTGAACGGCATGCTGATGCTGCTCGAGAAACTCGCCCTTGGCCCGGCCATCAACGACCGTGATCGCTGCGACAGAGGCTTTGGCCGCCTCGTAAACGGTCGTGACCGCGCTTGCCGCCTGGTTGGCAAGATCGATCAGATCGGTTTGTGTCGGGCGCAAATCTTCAGCGAGGCTCATCACGGGGTCTCCCATCGGTGCATGCGGGGCTGTTTAGCATTGTGCGGCGCAAAATGGCTACACTGCGCTGCATGGTGAACCCCAACGAAAGGGTGCCCCTGACTTTTGGTTGAGCCGCCCTAAGCGGGCGCCGACTGTTTGCGGTTGACCAGGTAGACGCCAAACACAGTCACCGCCATGCCCGCGATGGAGATGATCGGCAGGCCCTCGCCGAAAAGGAAAAAGGCCTCAATCGCGACCAAGGGCGGGATCAGGTAGATCAAGCTGGCGGCCCGAGAAACCGCGCCATGGCAGATCAGCAAAAGGTACAAGCCGATCGCGGCGAAGGACAAGCCGAAGACCGACCAGGCCATCACCAGTGCGCTTTGAATGCTCATCTCTATATGCGTGCTGCCGGTTGCCAGCATCACCGGCACGATGGCGAGCATTGCGCCGATATATTGCATCAGCGAGATGCCGCGCAGATCGCCTTCGGGCAGGTATCGTTTTTGGTAGAGCGTGCCCAGCGTCACCGAGACGATGGCGATGACGTTTAGCCCAATGAGCCAGCCCGTTCCGGCAAGGGCCTCGCCTTCGAGGTTCAGCAGACCGGGCGCGAGAGCGATGATCAGGCCGCCCAAGCCAAGGCCCAAGCCGAGCCATTGTGTTGTGGTCAGCTTCTCTGAGAGCAGCGAGACGGCGAGAACCGCTGTCAGAAGGGGCTGAAGCGCGGCGACGAGGCCAGCGATGGGCGTTGCCAACCCCTCGTCGATCGAGATCCACACGCCGCCTAGGTAGATCGCGTGCAGGAGCACGCCCGAGGCAAGCCCGTGCAGCCAAACCGTTCGGCCCTTTGGAAGTGGTACGCCGAGGGCGGCCATGAGCCCGAGCAGCAGGACGCCGGCGAGCAGGAACCGCAGCGCCAGAAACATCAAAGGGTCTGCCAAGGGCGCGGCCGCGCGCGCGGCGATCCAGCCGGTCGACCAGATCAAGACAAAGAGGACGGGCGCGAGGCGCAGGAGCATGGGGCGGGTGACCGACGAAAGAAGCGGGCCTGCGCCTTAGACGCTGCACCGCCCGACGTCACCCCTGTTCTGCCCTGCACACGCGGTCATGGGCGGGCGGGAACCCGGCCATGATGGTCCGAAGGCTGGAACGAGGAACCGTGGCGGCCCCACCCTCAGGTCTAGCCCAAGGGTGGCAGCACAATGCGGATAGGTTCAGCTCGCCGCGTCGATCGCGTCGTCGAAGGTCCGCAGGCCCGGCTTGGGCGCGCCGACAAGGCAAGCCATGTTGCCCGGAGCGTGCTGGTTCTTCCACATTTTGGTGTGCGCTTTGGGAATGTCGCGCCACGCAAACACTTCAGACATGCACGGGTCGATCCGCCGCTCAATCACCAGTTTGTTGGCAGCTGCGGCCTGCTTGAGGTGCGCGAAGTGCGAACCCTGCACGCGCTTCTGGTGCATCCAGACATAGCGGGCATCCATGGTGAGGTTAAAGCCGGTGGTGCCGGCGCAAATCACCACCATGCCGCCGCGTTTGCACACGAAAGTCGAGACGGGGAAGGTGCTCTCGCCCGGGTGCTCGAACACGCAGTCGACATTGACGCCTTTACCCGTGATCTCCCAGATCGCCTTGCCGAATTTGCGCACCTCAGAGAACCATTCTTGGTACTCTGGCGAGTTCACCTTCGGCAGTTGGCCCCAGCACGAGAAGTCTTTGCGGTTGATGACGCCTTTGGCGCCCAGCGACATGACGAAGTCGCGCTTGTCTTCATCGGAGATGACGCCGATGGCATTTGCTCCGGCGGCCGCGCAAATCTGCGTGGCGAATACGCCGAGGCCGCCCGAGGCCCCCCAGACGAGCACATTGTCGCCGGGGCGCAGCACGTGCGGGCGATGGCCGTAGAGCATGCGGTAGGCGGTGGCGAGGGTGAGCGTGTAGCAAGACGCTTCTTCCCAGGTCAGGTGCTTGGGCCGGGGCATGAGCTGCCGCGCCTGGACCCGCGTGAACTGGGCAAACGAACCATCCATGGTCTCGTAGCCCCAGATCCTCTGGGAGGGCGAGAACATCGGGTCGCCGCCATTGCACTCTTCGTCGTCGCCATCATCCTGGTTGCAGTGGATGACGACTTCGTCGCCGACTTTCCAGCGCTTCACTTTCGAGCCGACGGCCCAAACGATGCCGGATGCGTCCGAGCCGTTGATGACATAGTCGTTCTTTATGAAATCGAACGGGGAGATGGGCTCACCGAGGCCAGCCCAGATCGCGTTGTAGTTGACGCCGGCGGCCATGACGAAGACGAGCACTTCATCATCGGCAATATCCCAGACCGGCACCACCTCTTGCTGCATGGCGATCTCGGGCTCGCCGTGGCGGTCCCGACGGACCGCCCAGGCGTACATTTTTTCAGGAACGTGGCCGAGTGGTGGAATCTCACCGATCTCGTAAAGGTCTTTCGGTGTGCCGCCGGGTTCGTTGGTTTCGGCAAGCGCCATCGCATGGGCTCCTATCGAAGGTGAGTTTTCGGCACTGTGCAATGGTGCAGTGCGAAAAGCCATACGACCATGGTCCGGACAAACGGTTTCGTTGCTCCGTTTTCGGCCGCCCGGTAACCCTGCTGGGCAAGGTTAACGCCGGTTAACCGTCGACGGTGGTTCGAATAAACATCATTTTTAGAGGTCTACGTTAGGGTTCGCTTAGTCAGCGGCGCGTGTTGTGTGCCGTAAGACGCTGAAACAGTAGGACGAATACCATGCCTCTGGTGTTACCCGGCTTCTTTATGGACAACCTTTGGTTTGTCTTTCTCGTGGGCTCCGCGGTTGCGTTTCCGCTGGCCTGGGTTGCCGATAGTGTGTTCGCTGAGCGCGGCTTCGGCTTTATGGGCAACTACATCTTCTTGATCACCGGCGCGCTTGGCGGCGCGGCGTGGATGATGCTGTACACCGGCTCAGCCACGCGCGTGATGGATGCGCCCCAATACCCGTTCTTTGCGGCGGTTGCTGGCTCGTTTGTGGTGCTTTTCCTGGCCGCGACGGTCAAACGTTTCCTGCCAGACTGACCTTTTTCGGCGCGCGCCTGACGGAATGTCCCGTGCGCGCCAACGCTCCGGCGTCCGCCCAATTGGCAGGTGACGCCCTTCCGACATCGCCCTATGGTTGGACTATGTTGCGGCGCACACTGAGCTTTGTGCGCTGCTTTTGACGTTAGCCGAGGCGACCGCCATGTCCGAGATGAAGCCCAGCTCCAAACCCAGTGAGGGCGCGACGCGCGACCGGCCTTGGCTGTTCCGGACCTATGCGGGGCACTCGACGGCGAAAGACTCCAACGCGCTGTATAAGACCAACCTTGCCAAAGGTCAGACGGGTCTGTCCGTGGCGTTCGATCTGCCAACCCAGACCGGCTACGACCCCGATCACGTGCTGGCGCGTGGCGAAGTGGGCAAGGTTGGCGTGCCGGTGGCCCATCTTGGCGATATGCGCACGCTGTTCGATGGCATCCCGCTTGAAGCCATGAACACCTCGATGACGATCAACGCCACCGCACCATGGCTGCTGGCGCTGTACGTTGCGGTCGCGGACGAACAAGGCGCGGACAGAACGAAACTGTCCGGGACAACCCAGAACGACATCATCAAAGAATACCTGTCACGTGGCACCTATGTGTTTCCGCCCGAGCCGAGCTTGCGGCTGACCACTGATGTGATCGGTTGGACTTACAGCCACACGCCCAAATGGAACCCGATGAATGTGTGTTCCTACCATTTGCAGGAGGCGGGCGCGACGCCGGTCCAGGAGCTGAGCTTTGCGCTGGCAACCGCGATTGCGGTGCTCGACACGGTGAAGGCGCGCGGCATCCTGCCGGAAGAGGATTTTCCCAAGGCGGTTGGGCGCATCTCCTTCTTCGTGAATGCCGGCATGCGGTTCGTCACCGAGATGTGCAAGATGCGCGCCTTCGTCGACCTTTGGGACGATATCTGCCGTGAGCGCTACGGCGTCGAAGATCCCAAGTACCGGCGTTTCCGCTATGGCGTGCAGGTCAATTCGCTGGGGCTGACCGAGCCGCAGGCCGAAAACAATGTCTACCGTATTCTCATCCAGATGCTGGCGGTCGTGCTGTCGAAGAAGGCGCGGGCTCGTGCCGTGCAGCTACCGGCCTGGAACGAGGCGCTCGGCCTGCCGCGGCCCTGGGACCAGCAATGGTCGCTACGCATGCAGCAGGTGATGGCCTTCGAGACCGACCTGTTGGAGTTTGGCGATCTGTTCGACGGGTCCGCCGAAGTCGATGCCAAGGTTGAAGAGCTCAAGGCCGCCGCCCGCGAGGAGCTGGCGCGCATCGACGCCATGGGCGGTGCGGTTGCCGCGATCGAGACCAGCTACATGAAGCAGCAGCTCGTGGCGGCCAACACCTCGCGGCTTGAAGACATTGAGCGCGGCGACCAAACGGTGGTTGGCGTCAACGCTTATGAGGAAACCGAGCCCTCGCCCTTGGGCACCGGGGAGGGCGCCATCATGGTTGTGCCAGACGGTGTTGAGGATGATGCCATCGCCACGCTCAACGCGTGGCGAGACGCGCGCGATGATGGGGCGGTTGAGGCGGCGCTTGCGAACCTCAAAGCTGCCGCTTCAGGCGATGGCAATGTGATGGAAGCCTCGATTCAAGCCGCCAAGGCTGGGGTTACCACCGGCGAGTGGGGCGCGACCTTGCGGGCGATTTACGGCGAGTACCGGGCGCCGACCGGCGTGGGCAAAGCGGCGCGGGCCGAGGTTGAAGACCTTGCGGCCGTGCAAGCGGATGTTGACGCGATCTCTGCGCGCATGGGCCGGCGGATCAAGATGCTGGTCGGCAAACCAGGCCTTGATGGCCATTCCAACGGCGCTGAGCAGATTGCCGTGCGCGCCCGCGATTGCGGTATGGAGGTGGTCTATGAAGGCATTCGCCTGACCCCTGCCGAGATCGTCAACGCGGCCATCGAAGAGGATGTGCACGTGATCGGCCTGTCGATCCTGTCGGGCAGCCATGTGGCGTTGCTGCGTGATGTCATGGATCGTCTGCGTGCCGAAGGCGCTGACGATATCCCCGTCGTGGTCGGCGGCATCATCCCGCCGGAGGACGAGACGGCGCTTAAGGCGATGGGCGTCGCGGCGGTCTACACGCCCAAGGACTTCCGGGTGAACACGATCATGGCCGATATTGTGCGCATTGTCGGCGAGCAGGTGGACGCAGCCGCCTAGCTCTCGCACCGGCCGCATTGCGTTGCGTTGGCAAGGCCCCTTTAACCTTAGGGCGCTAGGCTTCCTCCATCACAAGTAACCGTAGCGGCATCCCGTGCCGCCGGGCGTGCGCGTAGGGGGATGGACACCATGGTTGGCAAGCGTTTGCAGACGCTCTCGGCGGTCATGATGGGCTGCCTTTTGGGGTTTTGCTTCTACCAGTATGCCAGCAGCCAGCTGCCGACCGTTGAGACGGCAACGACCCATTCGGTTGCATTTGAACAAACGGTTCAAACCAAGCTTTAGGCGCCCGTGATAGGCCTTCTGCAACTTGGCAGGAGGCTTCTATGTTCATCAACGCGATCCCACTGAAAGCATGTCTCATCGGGGCTGCATTGGCGCTTGGCGTCGTAGCGCCCGCGCAGGCAGGCGGCGGCATGCTGGCTTCGGGTGCTGGCGCCAGCCAGGCCGCTTTTCAGGCGGCGATTGGCGAGCTTCGCGAGATGCACGCGAGCTGCGAGAGCATGGGCGGCTCGATGGTCTATGATGATGGCCATCTGGTCGAAACAGTGTTCTCCGACGATGGACAGCCCGACTTCGTGGTCCTGGCCGAGCGCGCCTATTGCGATGGCGCGGCCAGCTTGTTCTGCGGTTCACGCGGCTGCGCGGTGAGCGTGTTTGCGACCATCAAAGGCGATGTCGTCTCGGGTGGCTTTTCGCTGTTTGGCCCCGAGGTGAGCGCCGATCGCGTGACCTATGGCTGCCCGAATGGCGGCCGCGGCGACGTGCTGTTCACCGGCGGCGGCTTCGACGTTTCCGGCTGCTAGCCTTGGGCGGCGGCGCCCGCTTTTCGCAGAACCAGCACCCGGCAGGTCTGGCCGATGCGCCCGAAATGGGTGGCGTTGGTCAGCTCTTCGACCGTCACAAGGTCGTCCGCGGCGAGCGCGTCGACGGCCGGGCCGAATTGTAGTTTCTCCCAAGCCGCATCGTAGATGTTAAGGGCGAACAGGCCGCCCGGCTTGACGCAGGCGAGCACCGGGGCCAGCGCTTCGGGGCCGACATGGCCCAGCGTGTAAAGACCTGATGAGACCGCTGCATCATAGCTGTCGGCAGCAAAGGGCAGGGGCTGGGTCGCGTCCGCACTCTTCAGCGCTCGGTAGTGGCCGCTTCCTTTGGCAAGCTCCAGCATGTCCGCCGATAGGTCGAACCCATCGAGCGTGGCGCCGGGCAAACGGTCTTTGACCGCGCGCGCGGTCAGGCCTGTCCCGCAGCCTGCATCGAGAATGGTGGCGCTGCCGTCATGGTGGCGGCCAAGCGCATCGGCGACCAGTTCGGGCGCGCGATAGCCAAGCAGGCCCACCAGCAAATTGTAGGAGCCGGGCAAGCGATCATAGAGCAGCTTGAACGCATGCACGACAAGATCGAAGGGCTTGGGGCGGGCTTGCAGCGCGGGGGGATTGCTTTGGGGCATGGCCGATCATGGGCCAGCCTTACGCTAAGGTCAAAAGCGGCCGCCGCTGCGTCGCGTTGGTGCCCACCACAGTGGGCCCTTACATGGAATAGAAGAACTCTTCGCGGACGATCTTGCCATCTGCGACGGTGTAGATGGCGACCTCGTCCATCGGGAAATCTTCGCCCGTCTCCTTCACACGCGCCGTGCCTTTAAAGGTCAGCGCGAACTTGTCGGACTGGTGCGGATAGGGGCCGCCCACGTCCATGGAGAGCACCTCCATGGCGCTGTCCCAATAGGCGTGCTTGCCGCGGATCGCTTCAAGGCCGGTGAATGTGTCCGGGCCGCCGGCCTGCGACATGGCTTCAACGGACACCGCGTCTTCGGCATACAGCGTGTTCAGCCCTTCAGCTTCGGTGCCATTGCGGCAATGTTCGGCCAGTGCGTTGGCGATGTCGATCAGTGCCATGGTCAGTTCCCCTGTGCTGTCCCATTGTCCGTCTCCTGGGCCGCACAGTACGCCATCTAAGGACGCGGGTCACCGCACAGTTGCGTGACAGCTGACACCCGCGGTTGCCGCCGGGCCCATGCTGGCTCGCTTGCGCTGGTGCGCGCGGGGTGCGAGACGAGCACCATGTCCTTGCTTGCCATTGTCCTGCCGGTCTTCGGTCTGATCGCGATCGGCTTTCTTGCCGCCCGCACCGGGCTGATCAAAGACAGTGTAGGCGATGGGCTGTCGGACTTCGTGTTTACCGTCGCGGTGCCGTGCCTTCTGTTTAAGACGCTGGCGACTGCCGACGTGCCCGAGGCGAGCCCATGGGCCTATTGGGCGGTCTATTTTTTGGCCGTGATCGTGGTGTGGACGGCGGCTCACTTAGCAGTCACACGGGTGTTTGGCCGCGACCGGGCAACGGGCACGGTGGGCGGTTTCTCGTCGGCGCAGGCCAACACCGTGTTGATCGGTATCCCGCTCATCCTGACGAGCTTTGGCGAGGCGGGCCGGGTGCCGATTTTCCTCCTGATCGCGATCCATCTGCCGATCATGATGACGGCGGCGACGGTGTCGATCGAGCTGGGCGGCGCGCAAGGCGCGCGCTGGCAGGAGGTCGCGCGCAAGCTCGCCGTCTCCATCCTGACGCATCCGATCATTATCGGCATTCTTGCGGGGCTGGCCTGGCGCTTCTCCGGCCTCACCATTCCCGCGATCCCGTTTCAGATCCTCGAAATGCTGGGTTCAACGGCGGTGCCGTGCGCGCTGTTCTCGGCCGGCATGGCGCTCAAGCGCTACGGCGTCGCCGGCGATGTCCGCGTCACGGTCGTGGTTAGCTTTCTGAAGCTGTTGGTGCACCCGGCGCTTGTCTTTGCGTTAGGGACCTATGTGTTCGCTCTGCCGCCGGTTTGGCTTGGCGCAGCTGTGCTGTTCGCGGCCTGCCCATCGGGCATCAACGCCTATCTTCTCGCCAACCGGTACGGCACGGGCATTCGCATCGCATCATCGTCGATAGCTGTCTCGACCGGCCTGGCGGTGGTGTCGGTCACCTTCTGGCTTTGGGTGCTCGATACGTACGGCCCCGGCTTGCCGGTGTGAGCGTCGGCGCTACCTCTGTGCCCCTAACCATTTGGGAGGAAACAGAAAATGATACGCTATCGTTCAAAATTTGCCGGTGTCGCTGCCGCCGCCTTGGCGTTGGCTGTCGCCCCGACGCTGGGGTTTGCCGACAATCACAGCCATGACCATGGCGACGATATGGGGTTTCAGACAGCCGCACCCGAGGGCGCTGAGGTTTACTTCATCAACCCGCCCGATATGGCGAGCCTGTCGAACCCGGTGACCATTCAGTTCGGGTTGCGCGGCATGGGCGTTGCGCCCGCCGGCGTTGAACAGGACAACACCGGCCACCATCATCTGCTGATCAATATGCCGCTCGATCAGGTGGATCTCGAAGCGTCCATTCCGGCCGATGACAACCATCGGCACTTTGGTGGTGGGCAAACCGAGGTGACGCTGGACTTGCCGGCCGGCACGCACACGCTGCAATTGCTGCTTGGCGACCACAACCATATTCCGCATTTGCCGCCCGTCGTGTCAGACGTGATCACGGTGACCGTGGAGTAGGCCACCCAATCGCGGCCCGAACCGCATCGGGTCGCGTGCCGCGCTGCCGAAGCGCCCGCAGGCTTTTGGCACCCTCCGATTTGGAGAGCTTTCTGCCATCATCACCGAGGATCAATCGGTGGTGGTGGTAGAGCGGCGCGCGCAGGCCAAGCAGTGCTTGCAGCAGCCGGTGGATGGCCGTTGCGGGCTCCATATCGATGCCGCGCACCACATGGGTAATCCCTTGCAAATCGTCGTCGATCACGACGGCGAGGTGGTAGGTGGCGGGGCGGTCGCGCCCGCGCAGCAGCACATCGCCCCAAAGGCCTGGATCAACGGGCACAGGCTTCGGCTCCGCGCCCGGGTCATCGAGGGTTGATGCCGTCAGTTTTGGCTCGCCCAGCCGTTCCAGGGCGGCGGCAAGATCGAGCCGCAAGGGCCCCTCGGTCGGCATCGCGGCCGGCCGGCTCTGACGGTCACGGGCGCCGAAGGGATAGTGCACGCCGCCATCGGGGTCGCGGGGCCAAGGCTGTCCGGAGGCTTCGCGCCGGGCGACCTCGCGCTGGATGTCGCTGCGGGAAGCCGGCGCAGGGTAAATCAGGCCCTGATCCCACAGGCTTTGCAGCGCGGCGCCATAGGTGCCCAGATGCTCGGACTGGTGGCGGACGGGCTCTTCCCAGTACAGGCCGAGCCAGCGCAGATCTTCGAAGATCGCCTCCACAAAGGCGGGGCGGCTTCGGCTGAGATCAGTGTCTTCGATCCGCAGGAGAAAACGGCCGCCAAGTGCCCGCGCCCAGCGGTCAACTTCAAGGGCGCTTAACGCGTGGCCCAAATGCAGATACCCGTTCGGGGACGGTGCAAAACGAAGAACGGGGGCCTGGGAGGTCATGGTGCGGTGCATAGAGCGCGAGGCCGATCTGGTCGAGGGGCTGGCCTTTCTGCGCGCGACGGACCCGCGGCTGCACAAGGCGCTCGATGCGGTGGACGAGGTGCCGATGCGCCGCTCGACGCCCGATTTTGAAGGGCTCGCGAAGATTGTGATCGCGCAGCAGGTCTCGGTCGCAAGCGCCCGGGCGATCACCGCGCGGACCATTGAGGTGCTCGGCGGTTTGACGGCCGAGCGCTTCAGCGCCGCCGATGACGAAACCCTCCGCGCATGTGGCCTATCGCGGCCCAAGCAGAAGACGCTCGTTGCTATTGCCCACGCCCTGCCAGAGCCCGCAGATTTTGCGCGGCTGAACACGCTTGCGCGCGAGCCGATGGAGGCCGCGCTGGTCGCCATCCATGGGGTCGGCCCGTGGACGGCACAGATCTACCGATTGTTCTGCTTTGGCGATGCCGATGTGCTGCCGCACGGCGACCTGGCGTTGCAAAAGGCGGCCGCCTGGGCGCTCGATCTTCCCGAGCGGATGGACGGCCCGAGCCTAGAAGCGCAAGCGCTCGCCTGGTCGCCCTGGCGCGGGGTCGCTGCGCGGCTTTTATGGGCCTACCATGCTGTTGTGCAGGACGGTCGGTCGGGCATCGCCGTCTGAGGCGCCCTGGCTTGACGTGGGGTGCAGCTATCCACGGCTCAAAGCGCTGGCGGCTTCACACGCGCGTCACACTGGCTATACATAGGGGTGTGCGAAACGACGATCGTGCGAATCGGACCGGGAGCTAAGCTTGACCGTTGCCGTTTCCCCCGAGAGCCTCGGGGCTGTATCTAAGACCATGAAGCCGGATGCGTGTCCGGCGCTGGTGTTGAACGCCGATTTCAGGCCGCTTTCCTATTATCCGCTGTCGCTATGGCCATGGCAGGAAGCCGTCAAGGCGGTGTTCCTCGACCGGGTCAACATATTGTCCGAGTACGAGACGGCGGTGCGCAGCCCGACAACCGAGTTTAAGCTGCCCAGCGTCGTGGCGCTGAAGACCTATGTGAAACCGCAGCGGAACCCGGCCTTTACCCGGTTCAACGTGTTTCTGCGCGACAGGTTCGAGTGCCAGTATTGCGGTGCGACGGACGATTTGACGTTTGACCATGTGATCCCGCGCTCGCGCGGCGGTCAGACAACCTGGCTCAACATCGTCACCGCGTGTTCGCCGTGCAATCTGCGCAAGGGCGGCAAGCTGCCCAAACAGGCCGACATGTTCCCCCGCCAAGCGCCTTACGCGCCGACGGTCCATGATCTGCAGACCAATGGTCGCCAGTTCCCGCCGAACTATCTTCACGAGAGCTGGATGGACTTCTTGTACTGGGATACCGAGCTCGACCCGTAGGCTCGGGGCTCGTTTACGCCCGTTTGCCCGGCGCCCAGGCCGCCGCAAAGATGCACGCTACCGTTAGCCCGCCGGCGGCCAGAACGTTCCAGCCCGCAAACGATAGGCCGAGCACGCGTAGGGCCGCTTCATCGCAGAAGATCACCTCGGTCTCGGCGATCTCGTCGAGCAAGTTGCCAGTTGAAACAGCGGGCAAACCGCCAGCGCCGCAATCGCTGGGCCCAAGCCAGAAGTTCCACTCAGCGCCTGCCTGATAGATGGCCGTTGTCAGCGACGTTGCGAGCATCAGGCCCGCGACAACCAGGAGCCCACGGCTGACGCAGGCGGGCCAGCGTAGCCGCGTGGCGGCAAAGCTGATCGCCAAGAGTGGGATGGCCGCGTAATAGCCCTCGCGCTGTTGCAGGCACAGGGCGCACGGCCGGAAGCCGCCGATGAGCTCAAACGCCCAGGCGATCGCCAAGATCACGATCGCCGCTGCGAGGATGAGCAGGGCCGCCCGTTCCTGGTTGGGGCC
>JAHCMG010000163.1 GCA_019192585.1 Devosiaceae bacterium MH13 | reverse complement strand
GTCGCGGTCTATCTGCGCGATGACACACCAGTCATCGACACGCCGCTACGCCAGCTCTCTGGGCTGTTCCCCGAACTCAAAGCGACAGTCGTCGGGATCCTGCGCAACGACACGATGTTTGTGCCCCGCTCAGACGACGCGATGCTTGCCGGCGACATCGCCTATTTCGCGGCGGACCGTGAGCAGGTGCGTCGGACACTGGGGCTGTTTGGCCGCCAGGAGGCAGAAGCGGACCGGGTGGTGATCGCCGGGGGCGGCAATATTGGCCTCTATGTGGCCCAAGCCATTGAGAGCCGGCAGTCGCGCACCAAGGTCAAGATCATCGAAGATCGCCGCGAGCGCGCCGTGCAAATCGCCGACACCTTGTCACGCGCCGTGATCCTGCATGGCAGCGCGCTCGACCAGGATATTCTCAATGAAAGCGACATCGCCCAAGCTGACACGGTGGTGGCGCTGACGAATGACGATCAGGTCAATATTCTTGCCTGTGTCATGGCCAAGCGGCTGGGCGCGAAGCAGAACCTGGCGCTCATCAACAACACGTCTTACCCGCCCTTGGCGCAATCGCTCGGCATTGATGCCTATGTGAACCCAAGGCAGGTGACGATTTCCCGCGTTTTGCAGCATGTGCGTAAGGGCCGCATTCGACAGGTCTATTCGGTCCATGATGGCGCCGCAGAGGTGATCGAGGCCGAAGCGCTCGAAACCTCGCCTTTGGTTGGCTCCCATTTGCGCGATCTCGACCTGCCAGACGGGCTGCGCATCGGGGCGATCCTGCGCGGCTCGCACGTCGTCATCCCCGATGGCGAGACCACGGTGAAGGCGGGCGACCGGGTTGTGATGTTCGCGCTTGCCGGCCAAGTGAAGCAGGTGGAGCAGCTGTTCCGCGTGTCGCTTGAGTTCTTCTAGGGCCGGGCAGGGGCAGCGGGCACGATGCTGGTAACGCTCCGCGCTTTGGCAATCCTGTCGGCCCTGTTGGCCGTTGGCATGCTCATCAGCGCAATCATGGCCCTGGGCAGTGCAGACAGCGTGTCCGCCTCCCTGTTTGCGGGTCAGGCGGCAGTTTTGCTCTTCCTGGCCTTCGCCGTGCGCATTGGGTTTGCTGGCCGGCGTGAGGCACTGGGCCGGCAAATCGGCTTCCGGGTGCTTGTCGTCCTGTGGCTCGCCGGCGTGCTGCTCGCGGCGCCGCCCTTTTGGCTCCTCACGGACCTGCCCTGGCACCTGGCCCTGTTCGAGGCAGCCTCAGCCTTCACCACCACGGGGGCGACGGTCTATGGCAACCTTGAGACGGTCCCCACAGCTATCATCGCCTGGCGGGCAACGCTGCAATGGTTGGGTGGCCTGTTCACCCTGGCATCGATCATCGTCGTTCTCGCACCCTCGGGGGCAGGGGGCACCCCGCTTTTGCGGGTTGGCGGGGACATGGAGCAGATCCTGCGCCACCGGCTGCGCGGCGTCATAGGCGTCTATCTCGCGGTGACGCTCGCCTGCTTCGCGCTGCTGCTGCCTTCGCAGATCGGCGCGTTTGATGCATTCGCGCTGACGCTGTCCACTGTCTCCACTGGCGGGATGATGCCGCGCCCGGGAAGCCTCAGCGATTATGGCGCGCCCTTGGCCGAGTGGGTGATCGGCCTGTTCATGCTGATCGGCGCGACAAGCCTGATGTGGTACCGCCTGGTTGCAACGGGGCGCTTGGGCCGGTCCATCACTGTGCTCGAAAGCGGCGCTTTGATCGGCATCGCCGTCGTGTTGGGCGCAGTTTATGCGATCGCCTTTTCGCTTGCTGCGGGCTCAGAGACCGTTTTGGGGCCGCTCGACGCCGTCCGCGAAGGGTTCGTCACGGCCGCCTCGCTTGTGTCGACGACCGGCTTTGAGGCCCGCAACGCGGGCGCGACAGCCTTGCCGCTCGCGCTGGTCTTGTGCGTTGTGCTGATCGGCGGCGGTATGTTTTCCACGGCCGGTGGCGTGAAGCTGTACCGCGTCGCTCTGATGGGCCAGCACGCCTCCAAAGAGCTGGAGCACATCATCTACCCCCACGCGGTGCATATCGATCACCTTGGCCGCTTCGCCTATGACACCGATGGTATGCGGGCCATCTGGACCGCGCTGGTGCTGTTTTTGGGCGTGTGGGCGCTGTGCACCTTTGTGGTCGCAGGGCAGGGGGTTCCGGCCGATGCGGCGGTTGTCGCGAGCCTGGCTTCCCTGGCCAATGCGGGCCCAGTCTATGCGTTTGGTTGGGCTGATCCGGGCGCCTGGCCCGCCTTTGCCGACATGAGCGCGCCCGCTACCACAGCGCTGAGCCTCACCATGGTCGCGGGCCGCCTCGAGGTAATTGGGCTGATCGCGGGCTTCAGCGCGCAGTTTTTTCAGCGCTAGCGAACGCCCTGATGGCCTTGTTGCCATTGCCAAAACGGATTTGTTCAGGTCTTCTAAAACGGTTTCGGAGCTGGCGATCGCGCGTGGCTCCGGGATGTTTTGCGTCACCGTGTGCACAGTGGTAACACTGTGGGCATAAAGAATAGGGACCGATGGCGTGCGGCCGACGGTCCTTTCCAACTGGCCAGCATAAGGCCAGACGAAGAAGACCGGGGACAACCATGGCACAAGAACGAACGCAAAACCTGCAGGACGCTTTCCTCAACCATGTGCGCAAGCAAAAAGCGTCGCTGACCATTTTCCTGGTCAATGGCGTCAAGCTGCAGGGCATCGTCACCTGGTTCGACAATTTCTGCATTCTGCTGCGCCGCGATGGCCACTCGCAGCTTGTCTATAAGCATGCGATTTCAACCATCATGCCGGCGCAGCCCATCCAGCTGTTTGACGCAGCTGACGAGGAGCGCGGTGACGGCTGAGAACGCACCGGCGGGCAAACCCCGATTTCAGATTGAGGACACACGGGCGCGGGCGACACGCACTGCGGTGGTGGTGCCTATTCTGCCGATGCGAGGCCCGCGCACAAGCCAACAAAGCGCCGAAGCGCAGGCCCGCGGCCAAGACCTGGTGCGTGATGCCGGCTCACGCCTGAATGAAGCCCTGGGCCTGGCCGAAGCGATCAGCCTGGACGTGGTCCTCAGCGAAGTCGCCAACGTGCAAACGGTGCGGCCGTCGACGCTTCTGGGAAGCGGCAAGGTGGAAGCGCTGGCCGCGCAGGTGCAGGCCGATCACATTGAGCTGGTGATCGTTGATCATGAGCTGACGCCTATCCAGCAGCGCAATCTTGAACGCGGCTTAAAGGCCAAAGTGCTCGATCGAACCGGGCTCATTCTCGAGATCTTCGGACGCCGGGCGCAAACCCGGGAGGGCACGCTTCAGGTTGAGCTCGCGCACTTAAGCTACCAGAAGAGCCGGCTGGTACGGTCTTGGACCCACCTTGAGCGCCAGCGTGGCGGCAAGGGCTTTCTCGGCGGGCCCGGTGAAACCCAGATCGAGGCCGACCGGCGCGTCATTCAAGACAAGATCGTCCGCTTGCAGAACCAGCTCGATGATGTGCGGCGAACCCGTACTTTGCACCGCTCGCGCAGGCAAAACGTTCCGGCACCCACAGTCGCGTTGGTCGGCTATACGAACGCCGGCAAATCAACGCTGTTCAACCGCTTGGCGGGCAGCGATGTGATGGCGCAGGACTTGCTGTTCGCGACGCTCGACCCGACCTTGCGTAAGCTCACTTTGCCCAAGGGCACGGACGTCGTGCTCTCCGATACGGTGGGCTTTATCTCGAACTTGCCGACCACGCTGATTGCGGCGTTCCGCGCGACGCTCGAAGAGGTCATGGAAGCGGATTTGATCGTTCATGTCCGCGATATGACGAACCCTGAGAGCGAAGCGCAAAAGGCCGACGTTTTGTCCGTCTTAGAGCAGCTGGGCATTCGTCCTGAGGCCGAGACGGGCGCCACGATGATTGAAGCGTGGAACAAGATGGACCTTGCCGAGCCGGCGCAGCGCGACGTGTTGCTTGGCCAAGCGGCAAAGCAGGGCGACACCGTTTTGCCGGTATCGGCCGTGTCCGGCGAGGGGCTCGACGCGCTTGTTGACGCGATCGAAGCCCGCATTGCCGCGACGCGCCTTGAAGCCGTGTTTGACGTACCGGTGGCCGATGGCGAGGGCAGGGCGTGGCTCTACCGCCAGGCGACGGTGCTCGATGATACGGTTCTGCCCGATGGGTCGAGCCGCATGCGCGTTGCGCTGACACCGCGGGCCATGGCGCATGCCAGCGAGCGGTTTGAGCGCGCGCACTGAGCGCCCGAGGGGCTAGTTTCGGCGTTCGCTAGGCGATGGTCTTTTTGACGTCCTGCCAGGCTGCTTCCATGGTCTCGAGATCGGCTGTCCCCACTGGCGTGTCCGTTTGCGCCAGTTGCGCCTCAACCGCTTCAAACCGCGCGACAAACTTCCGGTTAGTGCTTGCCAGCGCCACGTTCGGGTCAATCCCGGCTTTGCGCGCGAGGTTTACGGTGACGAAAAGCACGTCGCCGAGCTCGTCTTCTACCTTGCGAGGATCCGGCGGCGCCGCCTTAAGCTCGGCTTCTACTTCCGCGGTCTCCTCGCGCAGCTTGGCGATCACCGCGTGGGCATCGGGCCAATCGAAGCCGACGCGCGCGGCTTTGGCCTGAAGCTTGAACGCGCGTTGTACCGGGGGCAGGGTGCCTGGAACACCGTCGAGCGCGCTCGCCCTCGCCGTCGCTTCTCGGTTGCCGTCCGCTCGGGCGGCCTTGCGCGCGGCTTTCTCGGCCCGCTCTTGCGCTTTGATGTCTTCCCACCGGATTTTGACAGCCTGTGCATCGTCGCGATCGATGTTGCCAAAGACGTGCGGATGCCGACGGATCATCTTGCGGCAAATGCCGGCGACCACATCCTCGAAGGTGAAAGCTCCGCTCTCTGAGGCCATCTGCGCGTGAAAGATGACCTGGAGGAGCAAGTCGCCCAACTCGTCGCACAGGTCGTCGAGATCGTTGCGCTCGATCGCATCGGCGACCTCATAGGCTTCTTCAATCGTGTAGGGCGCGATGGAGGCAAACGTTTGCTCCACATCCCACGGGCAGCCGGTCTGCGGTTCCCGCAGTGCGCGCATGATGGCCTTCAGCGTCTCGATCGAGCCTTCAGGGCCGTCCCAGCGGCCCGGTGCGGCTGAACCCGCCTCTAAACTGTCTGTGCTGCTCATCTGTGGTTCCAGTGCATTCCGCTGACAGCTGTGCCGCGCGCTAGCTCGTCTGATCGGAACCTAGCGGTACGGAAACCAAGAGGCACCCGTGGCGAGGGGCCTTAGGCAATCGTGGGCCTCAGTGCCCACAACTATATTGGCATAGTTCCGATAAGATATATTATGGAACTAAAACTATACAGAAAACGCTGACCCTTAGACCGTGCCGTTGATGACCATGCCATCATAGGCTGGCTCCACGGCATCTGGGGTTTCGCGCCGAACGGTCTCGTAGTCGAGATCGATGTGCATGTTGGTCAGAACGGTGTGTCGCGGTTTGACCTCGTCGCGCAGCGCAAGTGCTTGCTCAAGGTTGAAATGGCTGACATGCGGCCTGTGCCGTAGCGCATCAATGATGAGCGTCTCAAGGCCCGCAAAGTGATGCGCACTCTCTGCGGGTATCTCACTGACGTCCGGCAGATACAGCGCATCCTCGATCCGGAAGCCGAGCGCTACAATGTCCCCATGGACCACCGGCACTGGGATGAGCGTGATGGTGCCGCCATCACCCTCAATCGTGATTGGAGCGGCATGGTCGATACGCTGGCGCGCCAAAATGGGTGGATAGCTCGAACCCGCCGGCGTTTCGAAGCAATAGCCGAACGCGCCCAGAGCCCGGCTGTACGTCTTATCGTCCATAAAGACTGGCACCAGCGCCCGCGATGACAGCGCGAACGGGCGCAGATCATCGAGCCCGTGCAGATGATCGGCATGCTCATGGGTGTAGACAACCGCGTCGATCCGATCGATCTCGGCATCGAGCATCTGTTGGCGGAAGTCCGGCCCGGTGTCGATCACACAGACCGTCTTTCCATCAGGGGAGGCGCGTTCAACGAGAAGCGAACAGCGCTTGCGCCGATTGCGCGGGTTCGTGGGGTCGCAAGCGCCCCACTTGCCGGGCTGGCCAAGCCCCCCTGCCCTCGGCACTCCGCCGGACGATGCGCAGCCGAGGATGGTCAGTTCCAGTGTCATGCGGCGATCTTCGCCTTTTGGAACAGCCGGGCGAAGTTTGCTGTGGTGATGTCGGCAATGGCGCGCGGGTCCATGCCGCGAACCTGCCCGAGCACGGACGCGGTGTGAGACACGAATGCCGGCTCGTTGCGCTTGCCGCGATTGGGAACCGGCGCCAGATAGGGCGCATCGGTTTCGACGAGCAACCGGTCCTCAGGCACCTCAGCTGCAATGTCGCGCAAAGCCTGGGCGGTCTTGAAGGTCAAAATGCCCGAAAAGGACACATAGGCCCCGAGCGCAACGCCACGGCGGGCAAGCTCGGCGCCGGACGAAAAGCAATGCAGCACCATGGGGAAAGGCCCATCAGTTTCGGTCGCCTCTTCGAGGATCGCGATCATATCATCGTCGGCGGAGCGGGCATGGATGACCAAAGGCAGGCCCGTCCAACGGGCGGCCTCGATATGCGTCTTCAGGCCCTGGGCCTGCGCCTCGCGCGGGGCATTGTCATAGTAATAGTCGAGGCCCGCCTCGCCGATTGCCACCACTTTGGGGTGCTCCGCCAGGCGGACCAGCTCGTCTGCACTAACGTCCAACTCTTCATCGGCATTGTGCGGATGCGTGCCGACCGAGCAGGTCACCTGTGGGTAGGTTTCAGCAAGCCGCAGCACGTTTTCGAACGCCTTGACCCGCGTTGAGATCGTGACCATGTGCCCGACACCGACGTCGGCTGCGCGCTGCAAAAGGGCATCGCGCTCGTCGTCGAAGTCGGGAAAATCAAGATGGCAGTGACTGTCGACGAGCACCGGTTAGGCCCCCTCCCCGTCCACTTCCTCCTCGACATAGCGCGGGAAGATCGGGGCTGGCTTCGGCAGTGCGGCACCATCGGTAAGCGCCGTCTCATAGGCTGCGAACGAGCGCTTGTCGGCGTCGACCGCCAATAGGTCGAGTAGCGCTTCGCCTGCCGCAGGCATCACCGGCTGGATGAGAATACCCACCTGGCGCAAGACCTCCATGGTCGTGCGCAACACGGTGAGCATGCGGTCCGGGTCGGTCTTTTTGAGCGCCCAGGGCTCTTGGCCCGCAAAGTAGCGGTTAGCGTCCGCAACGACTGCCCAGATGGCGCCGAGCATCAAATGCAGCTCTTGGGTCTCGATGGCGTCCCGCGAGGTGGTAAGCAGTTTGCCTGCCGCTTCAAGCAAGGTGCGATCTTCGGCCGTCAGCTCGCCGGACGGCGGCACAGCCCCGTCTGCGTTCTTGGCCACCATCGACAAGCAGCGTTGCGCCAGGTTGCCAAGATCATTGGCGAGATCGGCGTTGATGCGGTTGACGATCGCTTCGTGGCTGTAATTGCCGTCGCGGCCAAAGGGCACTTCGCGCAAGAAGAAGTAGCGCACCTGATCGCGGCCATAGTGCTCGACCATGGAAAAGGGATCGATCACGTTGCCGACCGATTTCGACATCTTCTCGCCGCGGTTGAACAAGAACCCGTGGGCGAACACGCGTTTGGGCAGAGGCAGGCCGGCCGACATCAAAAAGGCGGGCCAATAGACGGCGTGGAAACGCACGATGTCCTTACCGATGACGTGCAGGTCAGCGGGCCAATGCGCCCACAATTCACCCTCTTCGCGCGGGAAGCCGGCGCCGGTGAGGTAGTTGGTCAGCGCGTCGACCCACACATACATCACGTGCTGGTCATCGCCGGGCACCTTCACACCCCAATCGAAGGTGGTCCGGGAGATCGACAGATCCTTCAGTCCGCCTTCAACGAACCGGACAACTTCGTTGCGCCGCTCGTCCGGGCCGATGAACGATGGATTGGCGGCGTAGTGCTCGAGCAGCCGATCCTGAAAGGCCGACAGGCGGAAAAAGTAGCTCGCTTCTTCGACCCATTCGACCGGCGTGCCTTGTGGGCCGAGGCGGACGCCCCCCTCGCTGACGCGCGTTTCTTCGTCGGCGTAGTAAGCCTCATCGCGAACTGAGTACCAGCCGGCATAGCTGTCGCGGTAGACGTCGCCCGCATCGGCCATGCGCTTCCAGATTGCCTGGCTCGCGGCGTGGTGGCGCGGCTCTGACGTGCGGATGAAATCATCGTTCGAGCAGCCGAGCATTTGCGCCATCTGCTCAAAGCGCGGCGCGTTGCGATCGGCCAGTTCAGCGGGTGTCATGTCGAAGTCACGCGCGGTCTTCAGCATCTTCAAACCGTGCTCATCCGTGCCCGTCAGGAAGCGGACATCGTGGCCATCGAGCCGTTTGAAGCGCGCAAGCGTGTCCGTGGCGAGCGCCTCGTAGGCGTGGCCAATATGGGGCGCACCATTGGGGTACGAGATCGCGGTGGTGATGTAATAGGGCTTCGTCATGATCGCCATGCAGGGGGTGGGGGTGGATCAGCGGAACGCTGCTCTCACGCGGCACGCCCGCTATAGACGCGATCGAGCCCGGCGAAAAGCGCCATCATGCGCTCGGTCACATCGAGGTTGACGGCGCTGTACAGCGCAAGCGCGCTCGCATGGTCCGCCCACAGGTCGGCAAGCTGTGCCCTCGCCCACGGGTCTAAAGGCGCACCCGCGGGCCCGTTCTCCTCGGCCGATTGATTTCCATCGCGCACCATGGCGGCGATCCACTCGTCGATCAGGCCCATAAGGACGGAGCGCGCCGGCTCCTTGAGCGCGCCGATTGCACTGGCGACCGCCAACCGCTGATCGGTGGACACACCGGGGGCGGCAGCGCTGTGAACCGACCGGGCGAGCGCCGCCAAGTCGCTGTTTTGGGCCAAACTGAGAGCAAGGCCCGGGCGACCGCCGGCGAGTCTGACAGCATCGGCCCAATGCGCCGCGTCGTTGCCGTCTGCGACAGCGTAGGTCTCGCCAAAACGCGCCATCTCGGCATTTGCTAGCAGCCCGAACGGGAGCGCCCGGCAGCGTGAGCGGATGGTCGGTAAGACCGCGCTAAGCGCGTGGCTGATCAGGAGGAGCACCGTGTTTCGCGGCGGCTCTTCCAGTGGCTTGAGGAGCGCGTTGGTGCCCTCGCGGTTGAGATCATCCAGCGCATCGACAATGATGACGCGCCAGCCGCCATAAGCTGGGGTTTCGTTGAGGGTGCGCAGCTGCTGGCGCACCATATCGGCTTTGATCACGGTGGGCAGACGCTTGCCGTCAGCGCCGACGCGCCGATCAAGCCAGTGCACATCGGGGTGTGCGCCTTGGGCAACAAGCCGTACGGCCGGGGCCTCAGGATGCGCGCCGAAACCGCCCTCGCCCGCCGGTGGCAAACCAGCGGCTAGCCAAGCGGCGGCGCGTCGCGCAAAGGCCGCCTTGCCGACCCCTTGGGGCCCGTGCAGAAGCCAGCCATGGTGGGGCCTGTCGCCGGAAAGGGCCTCCGTAAAGCGCTCAACTGCGGCCGCGTGGCCAATCAGTGGCCGAGAGAGGTCAACCTCCGAGCTCGTCGCGCTGGCCTCCTGCTTTGCCGATGGTTTGCGCGGGGCCACTAGCGCATCCCTGGGCCGGGAAGGCGCTCAGACGTGCCTCCCCCGCCGACATGGCTCGCCAGGCGCGGTTCCACAATCTGCATGACTTGCGCGAAGACCTCATCGATGCTGCCGTCGGCATCGATCCGGTGGCAGCGGTCGGGATAGGTTCGCGTGAGCCACGCGAACCCGTCGGCCACCTTGTTGTGGAAGGCGGCACTCTCGCGCTCGAACCGGTCATCGGCATCGCCCTTGGATGTTACCCGGGCCTGCCGGCGTGCATCGGCGACTGATCGGCTGACTTCGAAGACCAAGGTGATGTCGGGCATGCGGCCCTGCGTTGCCACCGCTTCAAGCTCGTCGATGACCTTCATATCGATGTCGCCGACATAGCCCTGGTACACCCTGGTGGAGTCGGCAAACCGGTCGCAGATCACCGTCTTCCCCGCGCGCAGTGCCGGCAAGATGACGGTTTCGACATGGTCGCGGCGGGCGCTCGTCAGCACACAGGCCTCCGCCAAAGGCCCAAGCGGTGCCGCGTGGCCAGAGAGCAAAACCTCACGCAACACATTGCCGCCGGCGGAGCCGCCGGGCTCGCGCGTTGCAACCACCGGCACGCCCAAGCTCTCAAGCTCACCGTGCAGCCGCTTTGCCTGGGTGGACTTGCCGGAGCCCTCGCCGCCTTCTAGCGAAATAAACAGGCCGCGACCGCCGGCCTGCTTGCCCGATGGATAGCCAACTGGATCGCGCGAGGGGTGCGCCTGCTCATCCCTAATGGCCATCTACAGGTTGCCCGCAAAGCTGATGGGCGGGATCCAACCGGTCAACAGCTCCACCAAGCCGTCCCGCGCCCTCTGCGCCATGTTGCCTTCGCCGATATCGGCTGCGGCCACGAGGGGCGTATCCTGGATGATCGTCCCGTCCCGTTCCACCAGCAGCCTGGCAATCGGTTGCCCTGCCGAGACGGGCGCTGGGAACGGATGATTGTAGACGACGCGCGCGCGGACGCGATCCTCGCCCTCGCGGGGCAACAGGATGTCCAGCGCGCCGCCATCCGCAGTCAGCGGCACCGTTGAGGCGGCTCCGCCGTAGAGGCGGGCGCGAGCGACTGCTTCGCCGGGCTCGGCGACGCGCACAGTGCGGAAATCTTCAAAGGCGTAGTCGACCAGCCGTTCGGCTTCGGAGACCCGACCCTCAGCTGTGTCCATGCCTGACAGCACGAAGACGATGCGCCTTCCATCGCGTTCAACAGAGCCGACGGCGCCGTAACCTGCCTCTTCAGTGAAACCTGCCATCAGCCCGTCTGTTCCCGAGATCTCGCGGTAGAGCGGGTTGCGGTTGCGTTGAAAGATATCGTTCCAGGTGAAGTCCGCTTGGCCGAACAGGGCATAGGCTTCCGGGTCTTCAGCGATCATGGCCGCTGCAAACACCCCCAAGTCCCGCGCCGTCGTCCGCATCGCGGGATCGTCGGCGCCAGTTGCATTGGTAAAGGTGCTATCGGTGGCGCCCAAGGCTGCAGCCCGCGCCGTCATGCGGCGGGCAAACGCTTCCTCGGTGCCGTCCACCCCTTGGGCGAGCGCGATGGCTGCGTCGTTGGCGGCCATCACGACGAGCCCGGTGAGCAGGTCTTCTACCCGGACCATCGAGTTGATTTCGGCGAACATGGTCGCCCTGCCCGACGGCGCGCCGCCCCGTCGCCAGGCATCTTCGCTGACAAGAAAGGTCTCATCGGGCGAGACAGCCCCCTCGGCAACAAGGTTCTGAACCGTGTTGGCGGTGATGATCTTGGTGAGAGACGCCGGCGCGAACGGTTCGGTTTCGTTGCGGGCGTAGAGGACGGTGCGGGTGTTGACGTCGTAGAGATAAGCGCGCGGCGCGCGGCTATCGAACGCGAAAGCTGTGCTGACGGCGAGGAGGCAGCAAAGCGCCGCGCTCACCACCAGCGCGCCGTAGCGCCAAGTGGCATGAAAAGCGCGCGCTCCAAGGGTGCCAGCTTGTGGCATCGCCGACCAATCCCGCCATGTCCAAGGCACTGCTGCCGCACTTGCAGCCGATGCGCTGATTGGGGTGCCGCCGCCACCAGAAACGCGACGGCAGCTGATAGAGCGGTTAGGCCCCGTCTAGCCCGCTCAGGTACGCATCGGTGTACCCTTGGCGCGCGAGGGACTGCAAGACCCTTTGCGCTTCAGCATCGCCAGCGACAGGCACCTCTAACGTCACCTGTGTGAGGGTTCGGCCACCGCGTTGGAGCGTTTCAGTCACCACGCGGCCCTGGTCATCGAGCGCGTTGCGCAGCCGCGCAACGTTGGCCGGGTCACCAAAGATGCCGATCTGGATGGTGGCAAGGGCTGCGCTCGATACAGTGGCAGGCGCTGCCGCTTCTAGGCTGGGAGCCTGAACTTGCGCACTGGAGGCATAGCGCATGACTTCTGATTGCAGTGCCAGCGCGTTGGCAGCATCCAAGGCTTGGGTCGCCGCGCGGGCATGTGCACCATCGATGCGGGCCTGTTGGGCGTGTGTGTCGCGATTGCGCTGCACGAACCCGGCTGCCAGCGGCACGGCCCGCGTCACCGTTTCAGCGGTCTCCAAGGCCCGGAAGCCAATGGTTGCCGATGGGATGGGCGCGCCGGGAACAGTGCCCGGTGCCGCCGGAGCGAATGTCGGCGTGCGGCTCGGCGGCGCCAGGCTCAGCGGTGCGCCCTGCGCCTGCGTCGACGCCAAGATGGGCGACGACACCAGCGCATTGGCGATGGTCGGCGTCGGGCCGACCGGCCGAACGGGGCGTTGAGGCGTTGCCGGCGCCGGCGTGGGTGCAACAACGGGGGCCTGTGCCAGGACAACCGAGTCGTTGGTGATGCGGCGGCCTGGGACACGAATGGAGGCTTCAAGCCACTCAACATCCTGCCCGTGCAGCGGCGCGCGATCCATATATTCAACACGCACGCGGGCGACGCCCTGGTTGCGCATATCGAGCACGTCGGCCGCGCGCTGCGACAGATCGATGATCCGGTTGTTCGAGAACGGACCGCGGTCATTGACGCGGACAACGACGGAATGATCGTTTGAAAGGTTGGTGACCCGGACATAGCTCGGCAGCGGCAAGGTTGGGTGCGCCGCCGAGAGCGCATACTGGTCATAGACCTCACCGTTCGCCGTCAGGCGGCCGTGAAAACCAGGCCCGTACCAGGACGCCATGCCGGTCCGATCATAGTCCGGGTCCGCATGTGGCCGGTAGGTCACACCAGCGATGGTGTACGGCCGACCTATCTGGTCCCTGCCCCCACCGCGTGGGATGTCGCTGTTGCGGGTCGCAACGAGCGGGCTTGCGGCAACGCCGAGCCGGGAATCATCGATCCCATCACCGCCACCGCGCGATGTGCTCGCGGTGGTCTCGCCGCCAAATGAGGCACAGCCAGCAAGCGCGAGTGCGCACAGGGCAACAAGGCCGAAGCCCCAGAGCTTGGTCGTGGAAGAAGGTTGGCTCGACCGTTCGGGGCGCGCCATACGCAGCGGCTGCTGCGCGGTTCTGTCTGTCATCATGTCGCCATACTCAGTACAAACTGGCGGGTGACCCAGCAAGCAGGCAAATGTGTGGCGCCGGCCGGTGCGTGGTTCACAAGGTGTGAACAGGAAACATCACACTGTACGAATGCCGTGAAGGCGCTGTTAAGTGGTAGCCTTAACAAGGCCTTACTCGCCGTAGGGCACCCAGATGTTTTTCACCTCGACGGCGCGCTGCAGCCAGACCTCGCCGGCGCAGTCGGCGCTGAACCAGTCGGGCGCGCGGCCATAGTCGGTGAACGTGCGTTTGAGGTTGCCCGCGGAAAGCGCTTCCACCTGTGCCGAAAGCGCATCACTGCCGAAGGCCCACACGGCGTTGACGTCATTGTGGGCCGCCAGAACCTCTCCCAGTTCCGACGCCGAGCCGGTGACGATGTTAAACGCGCCGGCGGGCACATCAGACGTCTCTAGGACGGTGTACAGATCGGTGGCGACCAGCGGATTGGCTTCGCTGGGCACCAGCACGATGCGGTTGCCGGTGGCGAGCAGAGGGCCGGCAAGCGACACCATCGACAGAAGCGGCGCTTCGGGCGGGCAGACAATGCCCGCGACCCCCAAGGGTTCGTGCATGGCAATCGCGATGCCGCGCAGCGGCGGTTCATGAACCCGCCCTTCGAACTTGTCGGCGTAAGCAGCGTAGGTGAACAGCCGGTCGAGGCTGGCGTCCACTTCCTTGCGCGCTGCGGCCGGGGTGTGACCACCATCTGCGAGCCGCTTGGCGAACTCGTCGGCGCGGACTGAGAGGTTCTCGGCCAGGTAATAGAGGACCTGCGCGCGGTTGTGAGAACTGGCTTGCGACCAGCCCGAGGCTTTACGCGCGGCAGCGACGGCGTTGCGAAGATCCTTGCGGTTGCCGACGCCCACCTCGCCCAGCACAGCGCCTTTGGGTGAGACGACGGGTGCTGAATAGCTGCCGTCAGGCCGAGCCTGCTTGCCGCCGATATAGAGTTTGGCTGTCCGGTCAATCGCGGGCTCGCGGAAGTCAGCAGGGGCGACCTTGGCTTCGGGCAGGGCCAGCGGCTTGCGCGGCTTCGCCGTCTTCCAGAAGCGCGGCTTGAGATATTCGAACGCCCCCTCCCGGCCGCCCTCACGGCCAAAGCCGGATTCTTTCTTGCCGCCAAAGCCGCAGGCCGCGTCCATCATGTTGGTCGCGTTGACCCAGACGATGCCACTGTCGAGCCCGGCTGCCACGCCAAGCGCGAGATTGATGTTCTCCGACCAGATCGAGGCTGCCAAGCCATAGCGGGAATGGTTGGCGAGCTGCACGGCCTCTTCAGGCGTCCGGAAGGTCATCGAGACCGCGACCGGGCCGAAAATCTCTTCGGTCGCGACAACGGATGATGTGTCGACGCCCGCCAGAAGCGTCGGCGGGAAGAAGCAGCCGTCGGCATCGGTCTCGATCGGCGACTGGATCAGCGTCGCGCCCTCATCCACCCCGGCTTGAACGAGGCTTTCGATCCGCTGTTGCTGCACGGGCGCGACGATCGCGCCCATATCGATCCCCTTGTCGAGGGGGTGTCCGACGCGCAGCGTTTGCATGCGGGCGGCGAGCTTATCGGTGAACGTTTGCGCAATAGGCTCGTGCAGCAACAGCCGCGAGCCGGCGCAGCACACTTGGCCCTGGTTGAACCAGATGGCATCGACGACGCCCTCAATCGCGCCGTCAATATCGGCATCATCGAAGACGATGAAGGGCGATTTGCCGCCAAGCTCCAAGGTCAGCGACTTGCCTGAGCCGGCTGTCTTCTGGCGGATGATACGACCCACTTCCGTGGATCCGGTGAAGGCGATCTTGTCGATGTCCGGGTGCTCGACAATGTGCTGGCCCGTCGCGCCCTCGCCCGTCACGATGTTCAGAACGCCCGCAGGGAGGCCGGCCTGCGTCGCAAGCTCGGCAAACAGAAGTGCGGTGAGCGAGGTGAACTCGGCCGGCTTCAAAACAACCGTGTTGCTCAGCGCCAGCGACGGCGCGAGTTTCCAGGACAGCATCAGTAGCGGGAAGTTCCACGGGATGATCTGACCGACCACCCCGACGGGATCATGGTTGGGGAACTCGCGCTCTTGCAGCTGCGCCCAACCGGCATGGTGGTAGAAGTGCCGCGCGGCGAGCGGCACATCGATGTCGCGCGTTTCGCGGATAGGTTTGCCATTGTCGAGCGCTTCGAGCACCGCGAACAGGCGGCTGTGACGCTGGACCATGCGCGCCAAAGCGTACAGATGCCGAGCCCGAACATGCCCAGGTAGCGCCGCCCATTTTGGCTGAGCTTTGCGCGCCGCTTGCACAGCGGCATCAACATCATTCTGGGAACCGACAGCAAGCGAAGCGAGATGCTCTCCGGTTGCCGGCGCATGGGTCGCAAAGTGGCTATCACCTGGAACATTTCTGCCGCCGATAAAGTGGCCGAACTGTCCCTTGTGGGCGTCTAGCCAGCGGCGTGCCTCGGTGTCAGCCTCCGGCGCCGGGCCGTAATCCATGGTGGAGAAATAGTCCGCAACGCTCATTGATCGTCTTATCCCAAGGGGTGGCGGTTAAAGGCCGAGTAGGCACCGGTGATGTGGTGCTCAAGCTGCCGCTCGATATCGGCGAGAAGGCTCGATGCGCCGATGCGGAACAGGTGCGGCTCGAGATAGGCGCGCCCGAGCTCTTCCTTCATCAGGAACTGATAGGTCAGCACATCCTTGGCGGTGGAGATGCCGCCAGCGGGCTTGTAGCCCACCTCATAGCCGGTGCGGACGCGGTAGTCGCGGATCGCACGTAGCATTATCAGCGAGACTGGTAGTGTCGCGTTGACGCCCTCTTTGCCCGTCGATGTCTTGATGAAGTCAGCGCCCGCCATCATGCAGACGACCGAGGCACGCGCGACATTGCGCAGCGTCTTGATATCGCCCGTCGCGAGGATCGCTTTGACATGCGCGTCGCCGCAGGCCTCACGGTACGCGCGCATCTCGTCGT
>JAHCMG010000162.1 GCA_019192585.1 Devosiaceae bacterium MH13 | reverse complement strand
GTGGCGCTCTCCGATATCGAGAAGCCGGTTCATGTCGCACATCGAGCCGTAGAGATGGACAGCCATGATTGCCTTGGTCCTGGGTGTGATCGCCGCTTCCACTTGCGCCGGGTCGGCGCACCAGGTGTCTGCCAGAATGTCGACGAAAACAGGTGTGGCGCCGAGATGGACGACGGGCGCCACCGAGGCGATCCAGTTGGTGTCCGCCATGATCACCTCGTCGCCGGGCCCGATGCCCAGCGCCGCCAGTCCGAGATGCAGGGCCCCGGTGCAGCTTGACGTCGCGATCGCGTGCTTGACGCCAAGATGGGCCGCGAAGTCGCGTTCCAGCCGGTTGAGATAGTCGTAGCACTGTGCGCCCCAGCCGTTTCGGGCGGCGTCTGTGGCGTAGCTGACTTCCAGCTCCGTGATGGATGGTTTGGTATAGGCAATGCGTGCTGTCATGGAAGCTTTTCCAGCGGTCGGTCCGCCTCTGTCTAGCGCTCCGACCCTGCGTGGAGATTGCGCCGCGCGCCAAAATAGCTGTTGGCGGCGCCAGCCAAATTTGGCATGAGGTGGAAGCGAGCAACAAGGGGACCGCCATGCGCACCGTCTATGTCAATGGAAGCTATGTGCCGGAAAACGAAGCCAAGATCTCGGTCTTCGACCGGGGCTTCCTGTTCGGCGATGGTATCTACGAAGTCGCTTCGGTGCTGGGCGGCAAGCTGATCGATTTTCCGGCCCACATCGCGCGGCTGCACCGTTCCGCCGGCGAACTCGGCATGCGCTTTAGCGTAAATGACGATGAGTTGCTGGCAATCCACCGCGAACTGGTCAGCCGCAACCAGGTCGAGGAAGGCGTGGTCTATCTGCAGATGACCCGAGGCGCCATCGACCGGGATTTCCTCTTCGATACCGAAAAGCTTACGCCAACGCTGGTGCTGTTTACCCAGAGCCGTCCGCTGATCGATACGGCGGTGGCGAAGAACGGCATGAAGGTCGTCTCGATACCGGACCTGCGCTGGGGCCGTTGCGACATCAAGACGGTGCAGTTGCTCTACCCCTCGCTTGGCAAGATGGAAGCCAAGGCGCGCGGCGCCGATGATGCCTGGATGGTGCGCGATGGCGTGGTCACCGAAGGCACCTCCAACAATGCCTTCATCGTCACCAAGGACGGCACCATCGTCACAAGGCCGTTGTCGCACTCGATCCTGCCCGGCATTACCCGCGCAGCCCTGATGGCCTATTCGGAAGCCAATGGCACCAAGGTCGAGGAGCGCGAATTCACCATCGAGGAAGCGAAGAACGCCGCGGAAGCCTTCATCACCTCTGCCTCCGTCTTTGTCGGACCGGTGATCTCGATCGACGGCGTAGAGCTGTCGGGCGGTAAGCCCGGTCAGGTCACGCTCGGCCTGCGCAAGACCTATATCGAGGAAAGCCTCAAGCGCGCGCTGTAATGTCGAGCCGGGCCGCAGGGACCCGGCTCGCATTTGATCTCAGACAGATTTGATCGCGCCGCCGTCGCAGCGGATCATCGATCCGTTGACGTAGCTCGCCCGCGCGCTGACGATGAAGGCGGCCGTATTGGCGAATTCTTCGACCTTGCCGTAACGGCCGACCGGGATCTGGCCCTGGGCCGCCTTGGCAACCTCAGCCACATCCTTGCCCGACCGCTTGGCGTTGGCGGCATCGAGCTCTTTCAGCCGTTCGGTATCGATCCGGCCCGGCAGCAGCATGTTGAAGGTGATGCCGTCAGCCGCGGTTTCGTTGGCCATTGATTTCGACCAGCCGACGAGCGTCGAGCGCAGCGCGTTGGAGAGACCCAGATTGGGAATGGGCTGGATCACGCCCGAGGAGGCCACGGTCAGCACCCGGCCCCAGCCCTGCGCCCGCATGCCGGGCAGGAAGCGTGCGGTAATGTCCATCACGCTCATCACCATGATCTCGAACTGGCGGTGGACAACCGACAGGTCAGCCTCGCTCATCAGGCCGGGAGGCGGGCCGCCGGTGTTGTTGACCAGGATATCCAGGCCGCCAAACTCGCGCTTGACGGTTTCCTCAAGCAGCGCCGGCGTGGCCTTGTCGGTAAGGTCACTCACCACGAACCGTGCGGTGCCCGCGCCGCGCGCATTGATCGCCTCGACCGCCGCTTGCAGACGCGCGCCATCGCGTCCGGTGATCAGCACATCGGCACCCTCGGCGGCAATGGCTTCCGCGATGCCGAGGCCCAGCCCGCGCGATGACGCCAGCACAAGAGCACGTTTTCCTGTCAATCCCAGATCCATGAAGTCTTTCCCTGTTTGCCTGTTGCCTGCTAAAGGCATGCCTATCAGTTGCCGCCCGAGGCCGAAAAGGTCAACCCCGGCAGAGCCGGGCAGATAGGGCAAGCTAATCCAGGGAGAACCCCAGCGTGGTCGAGATTACCATTCCGAAGCCTGATGACTGGCACCTGCA
>JAHCMG010000161.1 GCA_019192585.1 Devosiaceae bacterium MH13 | reverse complement strand
AGCGACCTCAACGCTGCGCGTCTACCAATTCCGCCACGACCGCAAAGTGTTAGCGAACAGACGGGCGCACATAACAAAGGGCGGCGGCCCGCTCAAGGGGGCGCTGCAAAAAAGCAGCCACCAAGACGCGCTAGACTTCGGGCTTGCCGAGTTTTGTGACGGAAACCGCGATTGCTTCGCCGGAGACGACCACCTCGCCTTCGGCGATCTGCATGCCGTTGGCGAGCACTTTAACGTGTTCATTGGGCAGTGTATCAAGCTCAATGACGGCGCCACGACCCATGCGTAGGAGCTGGTGAACGGGCATAATGGCCGCGCCCAGCTCAACGGCAATATCGACAGAGATGCGCTCGATCGGGTTGCTCATGCTAGGGGTCTGCTGTGTCCTTGATCAAAGAGTCGGCGCGCGACGCCGCCTTCAGACCATTGGCGCGCCACAGTTAACAGCCTGTTAAACCAGTCCTTCCACGACCGCCCAAAAGCCCTCCGCATGACCGTATCTGCCCCAAACCGGAACGCGCCGTCGCGCACAGCCCTGGCCGCGCAGGAAGGCCAGCTGTTCCGTACCGCGCCGCCCATCGACTGGAGTGTTAGCGACGCCCTCGTCCCCTACCCTGAGGCGCTTGAGGCCATGGACCAGCGGGTCACAGCCATCGCGAACGGCGACGCCGCAGAATGCATCTGGCTCCTCGAGCACCCGCCGCTTTACACGGCGGGCACAAGCGCAAAGCCCGGGGACCTGCGGGATGCAGCGCGCTTTGACGTCTACAAGACGGGCCGCGGCGGCCAGTACACCTATCACGGGCCCGGCCAGCGCATCGCCTATGTGATGGTGAACTTGCAGACGCGTGGGCGCGACGTTCGCGCGTTTGTCTCGGCTCTGGAGAGCTGGATCATCGACACGCTTGGCCACTTCGCCGTGTGCGGTGAGCGGCGCGAAGATCGGGTCGGCGTTTGGGTGCGTCGGCCGAAGCGCCCTCCTCTGCCCGACGGAAGTCCAGCGGAAGACAAGGTCGCCGCGTTGGGTATACGCGTGCGCAAGGGAATCACCCTGCATGGGATCAGCATCAACGTTGAGCCTGATCTTGAGCATTTTTCCGGCATCGTGCCGTGCGGGGTCGCGGACCATGGTGTGACCAGCCTGGTCGACCTTGGCGTTCCGGTGACGATGGCGGACGTGGATATCGCGCTGCGTCAGGAAGCTGCGCGGATCTTTGGCCCCACCGTTCGCGCTGAAGCGCCTAGCGCTGCCAAGGCCGTGGCCGGTTCGGAAAGCTGAGCTCCGCCCGGTAGCCACTTGGTGCACCCTCAGACCCGTGAAGCGCCACCGCCCCATGCGTGTTTAGGAATGCCCGATCCAGCACAAGGGGCGCTTCGCAGGCTTCGGGCGCCGCGAGTGGCGTCACGATGATGTCAGCGACGCGGCAATCTTCTGCCAAGGCCGCGGGCTCAAACGCGAAGGCGAGCGTTGCACCACCGCCGATCCGCGTGACGCACCCTAGCGGGTCGCAGCGCCATTGGGTGGTGTGTTCGGCGGCGCCCTCCCCGCCGATGGCCTCTTGCCAGCGGGAGACGGCGAACGAGCCGCCGCGGCCGGGAGAACGATCCAGCCAGGGCATTTGTCCCTCGGTTTGGCGCACAATGGCCATCACGCTCGCATCGGCTTCCACATAAGCAACTGGCAAGGGCGCGAAGGGCCCGCCGACCAGCAGGGCCGAAAGGGGCACAAGGGCCAGCAACTTGGCGCGGCCCACGAGCAAGGCTGCCAGAAGCCCCGCCCCCGTCAATGCCAAGATGGCCCGCGCTTCGAGGGCTGCGATCGGCAGGCGGGCCCCGTCCATCGCCGCGACCACGTGCGCCACCGCCAGCACCGCTTCGACGCCCTGTGCCATCACGAAAAGCGGCAAGGCCTCCATGGCAAACGGTGTCAGCAAGAGGACGAGTAGGCCCATCGGCATAACCACCAGAGTGACGATGGGTAGCGCGAGCAGGTTGCCCAGCAGGCCAAGCGGTACTGCCTCGCCGAAATGGTAAGCGGCAAACGGCGCGGTCGCGAGGCCGGCAATCAGCGAGGTGGCACCGATGCCCACAATCCAGCTGAAGGGCAGCAGCGCGCGCTGCACGGCTTTCGGCCGCTCGCGCAACGCTTCGCGGTAGCGCCAGAGCCGCGGCGAGCGATTGATCGCGCCATAGACCGCAACCAGAGCCGTCGTTGCCGCAAAGGACATCTGAAAACTGGGCCCCAGCAGTGCCACAGGCCGGATGGCCAAGACGATGAGTGCGGCGAGCCCCACCGCACGCAAAGTAAGCGCTTGGCGCATGAACACCACCGCGAGCAGGACCGTGCTGATCATCACGAAGGCCCGCTGCGTGGCCGTGCTCGCACCCGACAGACACAGATAGGCCAGTGCGATGGCCAGCGCGCCGAACGCGGCCCAACGTGCAACACCGGTGTCGGCCGACAGTTTCGGGCTTAACGAAACGAGAGCATAGAAGGCGCCCAGCGCGGTAAGCGTGACGAGCGCCATGTGCATGCCGGAGATGGCGAGCACATGGGCGAGCCCGGCCTGGCGCAGATCTTGGTAGGTTTCATCGGCCAGGCCGTCGCGCCGCCCGACCAACAAGGCGCCCACGAGGATGCCCGCTTCGCCGGCCACCTGATCTTGATAGCGCATGGCCAGGTCGAGCCGCAGCTGTGCCAAAGCTGACGCCGCGCTTGTGAACACTGAACCCCAGGGTTGTGCCGGTAGCGCCTCGACTCTGCCGAAGGCAAAACCCGTCGCACCAATGCGATCGAAATAGAGGTTCAGCCGTGGGTTGTAGCCGCCCGGTCGCACCGGTTCCGGCGGGGGCTGAAGGCTCGCAAGCCCCCTTATCCGCGTGCCAACGCTTAGGTCGCCAGGATCGGCGCGCGCGGTGATCCTGATATTATGCGGCGTTGCTTCGGCATCGAGGCGTTCGACCGCGACATCGGCCAAGGTGATGCGCGCCCGGGTGGCGGTGCGCTGTTCGACGCGGATGATCCGGCCCTCGATCTCGCTGGTCATCTGCTCGGGGACCGTCGGCGCGAACGCGGCCCATGTATGCAGCGCGCCGAGCGCCATGCCAGCGAGCAGCGCCAGCCCAAAGAGGCCCAGAACCTGAGGAACGCCGCTCATGCGGCGATAGGTCCACCAGGCACCGACAACCAGCGCCAAAAGGAGTGCGGCCGCCATGGGTTCATAGGGCAGAGCGAAATAGACCAGCAGCCCGGTGCCTAGGCCGACCGCCAACCAGGCGGGCCCGTGACCGCGGCGAAGGGTAGCGTCCACAGCGGCCACAACCCATGGGGCGGCGGACCATTGGCTGCGCGGGCTACCCGATTTAATAGACGGGACATCGGCACCAACCTCCGCCCTGAACCGCCGCAAGGCGCGCTCCTGCTGCAGCACCGTCGATCTGCGCGGACGGGTTAAGGGCTCGTTCATCGCTGTCCTACACGGCCAGGTCTTGCACGTCCCGACATCCGTGCTACAGCGCACGGCGTCGCACCGCTTGCGGCTCCTCGCCTGTCTGTTGCACCAGGCTGACACAGAGCTCCGTCAAGTTACCCAGACTGTTGCACATCTCGCCGGAGGACCCAATGGACCAGCCGACGCAAAAGCCCATCATTACGCGCTTTGCCCCCTCGCCGACCGGGTTCCTGCACATTGGTGGCGCGCGCACCGCGCTGTTCAACTGGCTGTACGCCCGTTCTGTCGGCGGCCAGATGCGGTTGCGCATTGAAGACACCGACCGCAGCCGCTCCACGACGGAAGCGATTGACGCCATCCTCGACAGCCTCAGTTGGCTTGGCCTTGAGCATGATGGCGAGACGGTTTTCCAGTCGCAGCGCGCCGACCGGCACGCGGAAGTCGCGCACAGCCTTTTGGCCAGCGGCAAAGCGTATAAGTGCTTTGCGACGCCCGAAGAACTGACCGAGATGCGCGAGACCGCCCGCGCCGAGGGCCGCCCCCCGCGCTACGATGGCCGCTGGCGCGATGCCGACCCCGCCACGGCTCCGCAGGGTGCACCCTTTACCGTGCGCATCAAAGCGCCTGAAAGCGGCGAAACGGTCATCGATGATCAGGTTCAAGGGACGGTGACAACGCCCAACAAGGACCTCGACGATTTCATCATTCTGCGCTCAGACGGCACGCCGACCTACATGCTCGCCGTGGTCGTCGATGACCATGATATGGGCGTCACGCACATTATCCGCGGCGATGACCATCTGACCAACGCAGCGCGCCAGAGCATTCTGTTTGATGCGCTGGGCTGGCAGCGGCCGGTGTTCGCGCACATTCCGCTCATCCATGGCCCTGACGGTGCGAAGCTTTCGAAACGGCACGGGGCTGTCGGCGCTGAAAGCTACCGCGCAGATGGGTTTTTGCCGGAGACCATGCGGAACTACCTCGCCCGGCTCGGTTGGGCGCATGGCGATGAAGAGATCTTCTCGACCGAAGACGCCATCTCCTGGTTCGGCTTTGACGGCATGGGCAAGTCGGCCGCCCGGTTCGACGTGCAGAAACTAACGGCGCTCAACGCGCATTATATGCGGGCGCTCGATGACACGTGCTTCGGCGAGGCACTCAACGCCGCGTTGCCACACCTGCCAAACGCTGCGCGTTTTCCGGCGCCCCTGTCGGATGAGCATCAACGACGCTTCACAGATGCGCTGCCGGGCCTGCGCGAGCGTGCACGCACCTTGGTGGAGCTGGTGGACAGTGCGGCCTTCTTGTTCGCTGAGCGCCCGCTTGCGCTCGAAGACAAGGCCGCAGCGCTACTAACCGACGAAGCGCGGGCGCATCTCAAGGCCCTCCTCGCGCGCTACGAGGCGCTTGACGGATGGGATGCTGAGACGCTGGAAGCGACCACCAAAGCCTATGCCGAGAGTGCAGAGGTGAAGCTGGGCGCGATAGCGCAACCGTTGCGCGCGGCGCTTACAGGCTCAAAAACCAGCCCGGGCATCTATGACGTCCTCATCGCCCTGGGCCGAGAGGAAGCCCTGGCCCGGATCAGCGATCAAACAGGCGACTGAAACGCCTCCAAGGCGCTGATATCATGACGCTTTGGTGACATACCACGTGCTGCTTCCCTTTGGGGGACTAGGCCGTTTGGCGCCTTGTGGCACCCCAGCGAGTGCGCTACCCCGATGTCCGACATGCTGGAATTGTGCGGCGCGGCAATGCTTGGGATTCCGTCGCCCACCTCTTG
>JAHCMG010000017.1 GCA_019192585.1 Devosiaceae bacterium MH13 | reverse complement strand
TAGGCGGCGACAGCGGCAAACGGTACCGACACCATCGCCACCAGGGGCAAGGTTTGCGCGGTCATCGCGATCAAGCAGCCACCGGTGCCGACCAGCCCGAGCCAAAACAGCGGCGCGTAGACGGACGCAGCATCCGGCTCGCGCGCCTGGGGCGGCGATACGGCAAGAGTGTTGCTTGAGGCTTGTACGCGAGAACTCATCAAACCGCTGCTTTGCGTGGCGCGTGGGGCGTGTGTGCGCACCGGCATCAACCCCACGTTCACCAAGCACGCTCGCAGCGAGCGTTGAACGAAGCGTAAAGGGTGGGGCGCGGCAGGGCTCCAGCGGTGCTTGGAGCAGCGCCTTCCCCTCTCCATGGTAAACGCATCCTTTCGGAATTCGCTCGAATTCAATTCAAATGGGCGCGTTCGCGCACAGCTGATCTTCAAACTGTCTTGGTAGAGATGCCCCCGACGCGATGGAAGGGGATGGCCAACGCCATGTTTTTGATCCGCTCAGCCTTCTGGCTGGCTCTGGTCTTGCTGATTTTGCCGATCGACCGCGACGCCGCTGGTATCACCGATGGCCCGGGTGCCTTTGAGACCATGGCGGCCGTGCAAACGGCCTTCCAGGACTTGCGAGGCTTTTGCGATCGCAACCCGAGCGCTTGCGAGACCGGCGCCGAGACCGTCGATGTGCTGCGCCAAAAGGCGGTCTACTCCGCCGGCGTCGTGCAAAGCTGGCTTGACCAGCCAGGCGAAGATGGTGGGCCGATCATCCCTGCTTCTTCGGAAGGCGTGCCAGAGTCACCTGTCGCTGGTCAGACAGTGGCAGGCGACCCGCACACCGCCGACGACCCGTTGGCGACGCTTATCGCGAGCGCCCGGCGCGACCAGCTGTAGGCGCCTGGCGCGTCGGCCGAACGATCGGGTTGCCGACACCAAACCGCCCCGCTATGTGCTGCCGCACTAGGAGGCATCGCATGGCAGACTTCTCGGAAATCGAAGACAATTTCGAGTTCCTGGGCGATTGGGAAGATCGCTACCGCTATGTGATTGAACTGGGCCGTTCGCTTGAGCCGCTCAGTGACGACGAGCGCAACGACCAAACCAAAGTGCTCGGCTGTGCCAGCCAGGTGTGGCTGGTCCGTGCGTTTGACGATGATGGCAGCCTGCACTTTCGCGGTGACAGCGACGCGCACATTGTCCGTGGGCTCGTCGCCATCGTTCTCGCCCTCTACAATGGCCGCCAGCCGAGCGAAGCGCTGGAGATCGATGCGCAAGCCTCGCTCGCCGGCCTTGGCCTCGACGAGCATCTGTCGCCGCAGCGCTCCAATGGTCTGAAAGCCATGCTTGAGCGGATCCGCGCCGACGCTGCCGCCAGCGCCGCTAGCTGAACGCCACTTTCACGCGAGTTTGTAATGGCGGCTAAGCGCCCGCAGGCCGAGCGCGATGGCGAGCTTGCCGGACCGTTGCGGCCAGCCGCGTTCCTGCTCCATCTCGGTCACTGACTTTTCAAACAGGCACAGATCGATCAACAGGCCCGAAAAGTCGGGGCCAACGGCACGGCAAGCCTCGCGGGCACGCGCCTGAGCATCGAGCTGCGCATCGGCGGGTTCATCGCGGCGGCCTCCGGGGGCAGATTTCTGCGTCAGCGCTGACGCCGACCAGCTTTGGGTCAGCTTCGGGCTGACGCCGCCACGGCGAAGATCGCGGGTGAAGCGGCGCGCGGCCTCCACCTCGGACGGTGACAGAAGCGGCATTTCGCGGCCCCTCGGCTGCGCCAGTCGGGCAATGACATCAGGCACTTCAAGCGCCCGCATCGCCTCGCCAGCGCCCTTATGCCGAACAGTGAGCCGCGCTTCGAGCAGCGCCCTGCCGCGGGCGGTGATTGTCGGCAGTGCTCGCGTGCCACCAACCAGCCCTTCCCGCTTCAGGCCATCAAAGGCTGCGGCGCTGGCACGCCGGCCATCATCGATTTGCCGCAGAACCGCTTGGTGGTGAAGCAGGGCCTTGAGGGGCCCTTCGCCGATCGGATCATGCATTGGGCTGTGCCCCTTCCGACGGTGTGCGATATTGGCCCGTGTGCGCCGCGTCGACCCGAACCGGGCGGGACAGGCTGTGTTCAAGGCAGGTGACCAAAGTGTCGAAGGCGGCCTCGTCACGGGCATCTTCGATCAGGTGGCAAGCGTGCGCGACCGTCGTGCGGTCGCGGTCGAACATGATCCCGACGTCGGTCAAGGACATACCTAACGCGGTGTGGCACAGGTACATCGCAACCTGCCGGGCACGCGCCACGGTGGCTTTGCCGCGGCTTGAGCCGCGCAACGCTTCATGCCGCACGCCGAAAACGGTGGCGACGGCTGCCTCCACCTGCCGGCACCGGGCTTGGATGATGCCTTGCTTGCGAAGGATCGGACTCGTTGGGGTGACGGCCGTTGGCGGGCGGGGCGGCACAGGCCGGCGGCTGTGGGGGCCGCGCACGCGAGATGGTGATGCTGGCGTCAGCGTCAGTGGTTTTGGAACGATGGAATGAGCGGTCGTCACAGTCGTCTCCCTTACCCGCAACATAGGTATTAATTCCTATCTAATCCACCGTGCTTGGGGCGGGGATAAGTTGGTCGCTTGTTCCCAAACCGAAAAAGCGGCCAAACCTGTGCGGTTGCCACAAACAAAAAAGCAGGCCCCCTAGGACCTGCTTTTTGTAGGCGGCCAGCTCTTGCTGGCCTCAACTGGCTCGTCCGCGCATCGAGAGCGCGGTTACCGCCATTAGCTCGCGCGATTGCGGCGCTGACCGAGGCCCATCTCTTTGGCGAGCCGTGAGCGGGCTTCCGCATAGTTCGGCGCAACCATCGGGTAATCGGCGGGCAGACCCCACTTTTCGCGATACTGCTCGGGCGACAGATCGTAATGCGTCTTCAGGTGGCGCTTGAGCGACTTGAAGCGCTTGCCATCTTCAAGGCAGATCAAATAGTCCGGCGTGATCGACTTCTTGGGCGGAACAGCTGGTTTGAGCTCTTCCTTCGGTGCTACGGCCGCACCGCTATCGAGCACCGTCAGTGCACCGTGCACTTCAGAGATCAGTTTGGTCAGATCGCTGGCGGGCACGACATTGTGGCTGACATAAGCAGAAACGATATCGGCGGTTAAATCGACGAGCGCCCCGTCCGCTGCCACTTCGGCATGCTGTGTCTCAGACATAGAGATTCCTTTCATTCCGGCGCCTGCTGAACTTCATCGTGAAATGAAACGCCATCGTATTATTCTGAAAATAAAACGCTGGCGGCTCGAATCAGGCCGCTAGCATTCGAATGTTAGCTATGAGTAATAACTAGGGCAAACAAGTGGCGCCGTCTATTCACGAACAAAAATGAGCCTAAAAATGCTTAATTGTTCGTGTTGAGCATTTTAAATCCTGGTTTCGCAACCTGACTTATAAAAGTCGAAGCAGGGTTTCTACCTTAGATTTTAGCAGTTGACGCTTCAGTCGTCGTGACTACGGCAACGCAACGTGCGTCCATCACCCGAATATTTGCCCGCAAGCTCATCAATCTTGGTCCCCGACCAGGGTTGATGGCCAACATAATAGGCTGCGCGCGCCAAAAGGTGCGCCGCGATGGGTGCGGTCAGCAACAGAAACAGGAACGCAGCAAGGGCCCTGGCTACAATTGCCAGTTCACCTGAGTAAAGCGCCAATGCAAACAACAGTAAGCCAGACCCTAACGTGCCGGCCTTAGAAGCGGCGTGCGAGCGACTATAGAGGTCGGGGAAGCGAAGCATACCGAGCGCGGCGACAAGTATGAAAACTGCGCCGGTAAGCAACACGAGCCCTGTGAGAAGATCGATCAGTCCGGCCATCAGCGGCTGTCCTCCGGGCTTCGTGGCGCGTGAACCGGTGGCAGGTCTTCGTCCTCCTGCAGCGGCCTATCGCGCCTGAGGATAAACCGGGCGAAAGCGACCGTTGCGAGGAAGCCCACCAGCCCCAGCGCGATAGCGATATCGAGGTAGAGGAAGAACCCGGTCTTGATGGCGACCACGGCGATAAAGCCGATGCCTGCGGCAACCAGCATGTCGAGGCCGAGCACCCGATCGGGTAAGGTCGGTCCCATGATGATCCGCGCGCTGATGATCAGAAAGGCCAGCAAAATGATGGCCATCGCGATGATGGATGCGCCTTGGAGGAACGCTTCGGTGCTCATCGAAACGCCTCCATGATCTTGCGCTCGAACCCGGTCGCGATGTCCTCGCACAGCGCTTGCGGGTCCGGCACATGGATCGCGTGAATGTAAAGCGTGCGGCGATTGTCAGACACATCGACGGACAGCGTGCCCGGGGTCAGCGTGATGAGGTTGGCGAGCAGCGCAATCTCAAAATCGCGGTCGACGGTGAGCGGGAATGCCACGAAGCCGGGCTGCAGCTTCGACAGGTCCGGCGTCAGCACCAAGCCAAACACGCGGATCGCAGACATGAGAAGTTCATACAGGAACAAGCCGGCCAGCGCGGTCAGGCGGCGGACCCTGCGGACATAGCCGATCGTGCCGATCTGCTCGCGGATCAGGTACAGCGTGCCCAGACCCAGGAGGAAACCGAACAGACCGTTGACCAGGTTGAACGCGCCGGTGACGAAAACCCAGGCCAGTGCCAGCAGAACGTTGATGAGGAACATGCCCGTCATGCGCTCATGCCTCCGCGCGCTGTGGGATGGGAACGGCCTGCCCGAAGATCATGGCAGCACCGGGGATACGGCGGTGATATAGGCGGTCGGATCAATGATGCCGACGGCGGTTTGGCCCGCGAGTTCCAACGCTGGGTTGGCCACCAGGCCGAGCCCGACCACCACGATGACCAGCAACAGGATCGGCGAAATGTACGCGCGGCGCTCGCCCTCATCGAGCGCCATCACGGCCCCGCTTGAGCTGCCGCCCTTGCGTGCATCACGCCAGAAGGCGAACAGCCAGACCCGCCCGATGGCAATCATCGCGATGAAGCTCGACAAGAGGTACGCAAAGGTCAGCCACCCCTCGCCGGCCTCCAGCGTCGCGCGGACCAGCAGCACCTTTGGCCAGAAGCCCGAGAAGGGCGGCAGCCCCGACACGGCGAACACCAGGATCAAAAAGAGGGCCGCGAAGAGCGGGCTGGCCCTGTAGAGGCCGGCAACATCGTGCAGCTGGAACGATCCGGTCATCCGGCCGATCACACCCGCTGCCAGATACAAGGCGGCCATCACCACGATGGAGTGCACCGCGTAAAGGACAGCGCCGGCGATCCCAACGGGTGTGGAAACGGCGATGCCAACAAACATGGCGCCGATACCCGAGAGAACGAGAAAGCCCAAAAGCTTGCGGATATCGGAGCTGCCAAGCGCGCCGACCGCGCCAAGCACAGCCGTGGAAGCTGCCACCCAGACGAGCACCGTCTCGAAGGTGACAAAACTGCCGGCAAACAGCATGCCGCCGACGCGGATCAAAGCGTAAACGCCCACCTTGGTCAGAAGCGCAGCAAAGAGCGCTGAACTGACAATGTTGGGCGTGTGATAGCTCGCCGGGAGCCAAAAATTGAGCGGGAACGCCGCGGCCTTCATGGCGAAGGCAAACACAAACAGGAACGAGATCGTGCCGATGGGGGCGTCTGGCGTTTGCGCGATCTGGATCGTCAGGTCCGCCATGTTGAGCGTGCCGAACAGGCCGTAGGTGTAACCCACCGCGATCAGAAACAGCGTTGTCGCGATGAGGTTGAGGAAGGCGTATTTCACGGCCCCATCCAGCTGGGCATGGGCATTGCCAAGGATGATCAGGCCAAACGACGAGATCAGAAGCACCTCAAACCAAACATAGAGGTTGAAGATATCGCCCGTCAGAAAGGCGCCCGAGACGCCAGCGGTTAGGAACAAAAGGAACGGGTAGAAACCGTAGCGTCGGCCGTCGCTATCGACGCTGCGCGCCGAATAGATCGTGCAAACAAGGGCGACCAGCGACGCGCTGAGCGCCAAGAACACGCCCAGTGCATCGGCGTTGAACGAGATGCCAAATGGCGGATGCCAGCGGCTCATCGCCATGAACACCGGCCCGTCGGCCATGACGCGGGCGGCGAGCGCGACATTGCCAGCGAACACGGCAGCAAGCGTGATGCCCGCGAGACCGGGCTGCAGGTGCTGGCTGCGCCGCAGCATCAGGCACAGCGCGCCCATGATCAGCGGCCCGATGACCGGGAACACGACGAGGTAGTCGATCACCTCAATCGGTGCGTCAACATAGGCGACGCTCACGTCCACATAGGACGATCCGCTGGAGCTGGAGGACGAGGTCTCGTCAGCCATCGACGCCCCCTAATAGCCCGTTGGTGGGCGCGGCGTGTCCACCGGCTCAGCCACGCGCATATGGTCGGTATCGTCGGTCCCCAGCTCCTGGTAGGCGCGCATGGCGAGCACCAACAGGTAGGCAAAAATCGAGAACGCGATCACAATGGCGGTCAGCACAAGCGCCTGCGGCAGCGGGTTCGCCGTCACGGTCTGCGGGACTTGCTCGCCATAGGGGATCACCGGCGGCACCTCATGGGTCAGCCGGCCGGCAGTGAAGATCAACAGGTTCACGCCATTGCCCAGGAGCGCAACACCGAGCAGGAGCCGCACGACATAGCGTGAAAGCATCAGGTACACGGCGGCGATGAAGTAAGCGCCAACGAGCAGGGAGAGGACAAACTCCATCGGCTAGTCCTCCCGCTCTTCGAGCGTCAGCGCGATGCCGCCGATCGTGGCCAAAACCACCAGATAGACCCCGATGTCGAAGAACACGATGTTCGACAGTTTCACTTCGACGCCTAGGACGATGATCGTGGTCCAAAGCCCGGTCATGAAGGGCAAATCGTAGAAAAGCGGCGGCAGGCCAGACAGACCAGACAGGAACAGGCCAGACCCGGCCAAGTGCGCAGGGTGCGCCCACATCGCCCGGCGGACGGCCGGCACACCGTTCGAGATGCCGTAAATCGCAAGCGCCGAGGCCGCGATCAGCCCGCCGATGAACCCGCCGCCCGGCTCGTTGTGGCCGCGCAGCAGCACGAACACCGAGAACAGCATCATCAGCGTCGTCAGGAACGGGGCAAAGGTGCGCAGGATCAAGGTGTTCATTCAGCGGGCTCCACCTCAGTGCGGCGTCCGGCGCGGCCCGGCGCCTCGACTGGCGTCGCCAGTTTCGCGTCTTCGGCAAGGACGGCCGGGTCGGTTTGCGCTGGCTTGGCGCTTTTGGGCTTGAGCCGGACAAGCGCCAGGACGGCGAGCCCGGCGATCACCACGACGCCGATTTCGCCGAGTGTATCGATGCCGCGATAGTCCACGAGGATGACGTTGACGATGTTGCGGCCCTGGGCGATCGGATAGGAGAAGGCCGCGAAGAACTCTGAGAGCCTGGGGTCGAACGGTTCGGCGGTGACGCGCAGCAAGACCGCCGTGAAGCCAACGCCGCAGGCGACCGCGATGCCGCCATCCATCATCGATTGCCAGAAAGAGCGGTGGTCGCGCTTGAACAGCGACAGCCGCGTCAAAACGAGCGCCAAGATGACCACCGACAGCGTCTCCACCATGAACTGTGTGAAGGCGAGATCCGGCGCGCCGAACAGCATGAAGATCAAGGCAACGGCGAAACCCTGGATGCCCAGTGAAACGATCGCCGTCAGGCGGTTGTTCGCCAGCAGCACGGCGACAATGCCGACCAGCGCGAGCACCACCACCGAAAGCTCATAGAAGGTGATCGACGAGAAGTCGGGCAGCTCGTTCAGGCTTGGCCACTCCCCAAAAACCGCCAGGGGGACGATCAGCGCAACCGCGACTAGCGCGAAGGTGATCGTCATATAGCCTTCCATCTTGCCGAACTGGACCCGGCGAACGATCGCGTCGCTGATGGAAACAAGGCCGGCGATGAACTGGTCAAAGCCTTTGTC
>JAHCMG010000160.1 GCA_019192585.1 Devosiaceae bacterium MH13 | reverse complement strand
GCATCGTTTGGTTGTCACCGCCAAAGGGCTGGAGCGTGGCTCCAACGCTCTTCTCACCAGCGTTATCGAGGAAGAAGCGCCAGGCCAGCCCACCGCGATCCTCTCTGGACCGTCTTTCGCGCACGATGTTGGCGCCGGGCTCCCAACGGCAGTCACGCTAGCGGCAGCAACGCTCGATGACGCGAAGGACCTCGCCAACGGCCTGAAAAGCAACAGTTTTCGGCCCTATGCGAGCGATGACCTGGTGGGTGTTCAGCTTGGCGGAGCACTGAAGAATGTGCTCGCCATCGCCGCCGGCGCGGTCGATGGCAAGGGCCTCGGTGAAAGCGCAAAAGCGGCGCTGATCACCCGCGGCTTTACTGAACTAGGCCGGCTCGCCACCGCGCTCGGCGCTCGCCGCGAAACCTTGTCGGGCTTGTCCGGGCTGGGCGATTTGGTGCTGCCCTGTTCCACCGCCGGATCACGCAACTACCGCTTTGGCCTCGATTTGGGCCGAGGTGTTCCGGTTCCGAAACTACTCGGAGCCGGACAGCCCCTCGCGGAAGGCGCCAAGACGGCAGCGGCGGCTTTGGCGCTCGGCCGCACGCATGGCGTCGAGCTTCCAATCACAAGCGTGGTTGCGCAAATTGTTGCGGGCGAACTCTCCGTCGACGAGGCGATCGAAGCGCTCATGGCCCGCCCGCTGCGCCACGAATGACCTGGCGGACAAAGCTACCGGACAAACCGTACGTATCATCGGGCTATCGCTGCACTTTGTCCCGACTTATCGTTCGGCGCACCCACCGTCGCCTGATCACTCTTCGCTAGAGGTCCCCATGCTGTTTGCGCTCATCTGCACCGACAAGCCCAACCATCTGCACGTTCGCCAGGAGACCCGAGCAGACCATCTTGGGTTCCTCGACGCTTTGGGCGACGCCTTAAAGGCCGCGGGCCCACTGACCGATGATGAGGGGACGCCGAACGGATCGCTGATCATTATCGACGCGCCAAGCCGCACCGAAGCGGAAGCTATCGCCGCCCGCGACCCCTATGCGGAGGCTGGTCTGTTTGAGAGCGTCGACATTCGCCCCTGGAAGTGGCTGATCAAGGCGCCATCTGACGTGCTCTGACTTCAAGCACGCAATTTCCCAACAATCCGCCCTAGGAGAGCCGCGCATGCGTTACTGGCTGTTCAAATCCGAGCCGTTCAAATGGTCCTGGGACCAGCAAAAAGCCAAAGGCGAGGCCGGCGAGGAATGGGATGGCGTGCGCAACTACCAGGCGCGCAACTTTATGCGCGAGATGAAGCTGGGCGACCGCGGCTTCTTTTACCACTCCAATGAGGGCCTTGAGGTGGTCGGGATCGTCGAGATCTGCGCCGAGGTTCACCCCGATTCGACGACCGACGACGAGCGCTGGGAATGCGTTGACATTCGCGCGCTGGCCGATGTGCCAAACCCCGTTTCGCTCAAGACGATCAAAGCAACCGAGAGCCTGGCCGATATGAGCCTTGTGACGTCGATGCGCTTGTCGGTGCAGCCGGTGAAGGATGAAGAGTGGCGGATCGTCTGCGCGATGGGCGGCCTCGACCCGGAGACGCTCGCGCCGACCGCACGTTGAGGCGAAGCCGAAGCGCAAGGTCGGCGCCCCTAAAGTGCCCGACCGCACGTTGAGACGAAGTCGAAGCGCAAAGTCGGCGCCACTCAAACATGCGCCCGCGCATCAATGTTAAGCGTAACCGCCGCTTAAGTTCGTCGGCCCTCCCCCATTGCCCCGCGTGGGGCGCGCCATTACCTGTGGCAGCACGGCGCCGCGGCGCAAACGCGATTCTACACGCTATTCCACGAAGGACCGATCCCCATGAGCCCCATTTTCACCCCGACCGCCAAGGATGATGACGGCGACAAAGACAAGCGCCAGGCGATGGGTGGCAAACTGGAGGAAGCCTTCAGCGACGCCCGCTATGTGCTGATCACCGGCGAGATCAACGACAAGGTGGCACGCGAGGCGACCAGCCGCCTGCTGGCGCTGGCGCAGATCAGCGATGAGCCGATCAACCTGATGATCTCCTCTCCGGGCGGGCATGTGGAATCGGGCGACATGATCCACGACGTCATCCGCTTCATCCGGCCCAAGGTGAATGCGATCGGCTCAGGCTGGGTGGCCTCGGCGGGCGCGCTGATCTTTGTGGCGGTCCCCAAGGAGCGCCGGTTCTGCCTGCCCAAGACCCGCTTTTTGCTGCACGAGCCGCGCGGCGGCGTTGGCGGCCAAGCATCCGATATCGAGATCCAGGCCACCGAAATCCGAAAGATGCGCGAACGGTTCTACGACATCTTCTCCGAAGCGACTGGCCAGCCGGTCGACAAACTGCAGAAAGATATGGACCGCGATTTTTGGCTTACCACCGATGAGGCCATCGACTATGGCCTGCTTGGCAAGGTGATCACCTCGGTCAACGATTTGGGGTAGGGCCCCGCGCCAATCGCAGCATTGATGCTGTGCTCTGTTCCTTCGGAACAACCGCGGGGAGGCCGCTCTGCCGGGCGCACGTTGAGGGCGTAGCCCGAAGCGCAAGCTCGGCAGGTAAAAGTGCCGAAGCGCAAAACTAGCGCCAAAACAACTCCAAAAAAACGCGCGTCGTTCTCACCGCCAAGGCCGCCCAACAACCCTAGATTGGAGCACGTTACGGAAGGCCGCACGCCTTGCGTGCAGGCCTTTTTCAGCGCCCTCTTATGCGCCGTCCCAAGCTAAGACTTTGCCGGCTCATTTGTCAGACTTTGCGACAGGTAAGCCATCCACCGTCCCAGCTTGGCATGGCGTCCGCTAAAAGACGGCCCGAATCACAGACTCCGATTGCCAGCCAGCCCGATCTACGCTTACAAAATAGCTGGGCGCTGGGGGTGCGGTGGCCCAAGTGGACCGCCAAGTTGGCGTAAAAGGCGGCAAAAGCGAGTGATGAGTACAGTGGCAGAGGGTGCATCCCTATTGGGTTGGCACGGCTGGGCGGGCCTGGTCGGTGTGTTTTTGTATGTGTTCGCCTATGCGGCCCTGCAACTGGGGCACTTGAAGGCCGAAACCTACACCTTTTCAGCATTGAACGCCTTGGCCGGCATCTGCGTGCTGCTCGGCCTGACCCCCGCTTTCAACGTCTATTCTGCGGCGATCCAACTGTTATGGATCACGCTGTCGGTTATCGGCTTCACGCGGGTCTTCTTGATGCGCCGCAAAGTCCACTTTTCCGCTGACGAGTTGGCGTTCGTCACCACCGCGTTGCCATCGCTGCCGCGCGCCGCGGCCCGCACGCTTCTCGACCGGTCCCAGGTTCTCGATATCGAGCCTGGCGTCGTGCTGACCGAGCAGGGCGATGAGATCACCCACCTGGTCTACATCCTGTCGGGCGACGCTGACGTTGCGGCTGACGGCCACGACATCGCAACGCTCGGCCAAGGCGCGTACATTGGCGATGTTACCTATCAGGAGCCCGAGCCCGCCAGCGCCACCGTGACCGCACGCTCTGCGATGCGGGCGCTGACGTTTGATGTGGCAAGCTTGCGGCCGTTCCTGGCGGAGCGGGCAGATATCCGCACCGCGCTCGAAGCCAGCGCCACCAACAATTTGCGCGCCAAGCTACGCGCCGCCAATGCGCGGGCCATCGTGGAAGCGACGCAAGGTGCCAACCGAACGGCACAGGCGCAGCAACAAACTGCTGCCACCCGCCAGCCACAGACCGCTGCGACGCAGCCAAGCCATCGCGGGGCGCAGAGAGCGCCTCTACCCCCGGTGCCGCCGGTGCCAGGCCGCGATGCGCCCCTGCCGGGGCGCGCGCCCTCGCACGGGCTCACCCGCCCTGCCGATCCGGTACCGCCGCCGCCACCACCGCTGACACCGGGCGCGGTGCGCCGCCGGCTCCTCGAACTCAGCTAGAGCGTTTCTCGCGATCTTCAGTTCACGCGTAACGCTCTAGCCCCAACCAAGCGCAACACGGCCACAGCCAGCCTTCTTGTTGGGCCGTGGCAGGAGCTGGCGCTTGACCGGACCAGCGCGCACGGGCACAGGGCTGCCCTATGACCGACACCCCGAACCCACCGGGCGCCAGCGGGCAGCCGCCTGCGCCAGCGGACGGCTCTGCGCCAAACCTCGCCGCCAAGGCCAGCAAACGCGCGCTCGCGTTCATCCTCATCACGGTGGGGATCGACGTTGTCGGCATCGGCATCATCATTCCCGTCCTGCCAGAGCTGATCCGCGAGGTCGAAGGCACCGGTATCGGATTGGGCGAAGCGGCGTTTATCGGCGGCTGGCTGATGTTCGCCTACGCGTTCATGCAGTTTCTCTCAGCCCCGGTTCTCGGCGGGCTGTCAGACCGGTTCGGACGACGGCCGGTGCTGCTGATCTCGCTCGGCGTGCTGGCCATCGATTATGTGATCATGGCGGTCGCGCCGACCCTGACCTGGCTGTTCATCGGGCGCATTCTGTCAGGGCTCGCCGGCGCCAGTTTTGTCACCGCCTACGCCTACATTGCCGACGTCTCGCCCAAGGAGACACGCGCCGCGAACTTCGGGCTGATCGGCATGGCATTCGGCGTTGGCTTCGTTATCGGCCCGGCCATTGGTGGCCTTTTGGGCGCCATAGATCCACGCCTGCCCTTCTGGGCGGCAGCGGCCATCTGCGCGGCGGGCTTTGTGTTTGGCTTCTTCGCGCTGCCCGAAAGCCTCGCGCCCGAGAAGCGCCGCCGGTTCGAGATCGCCCGCGCCAACCCGCTGGGCACGCTGCGCCACTTCTGGGGCATTAAACCGGTCTTGATGCTGATCATCGCCGGCGCGCTTCTGGAATTCGCCATGCAGGTCTACCCCGCCGTATGGGCCTATTTCACGCCCGTCCAGTTCGGCTGGTCGACAGCGGATGTCGGCGTGTCGCTGGCGGTGTTCGGTATTCTGATCGCGGTGGGTGAAGGGTTTATCCTGCGCGTCGCGCTCAAGCGCTATGGCGAGCACCGGGTGATCCTGTCATCGACCTTGCTGGCGATTGCCTGCTTCGCCGCCTTCGCCGTCACCCCCAACGGCTCCTGGGGCTATGTGGTGATGACGCTGTCGGCCATCTCAGGCTTCGGCAGCTCCGGCCTTCAGGGACTCGCGTCGAACGCAGTGGGCGAGACCGAACAGGGTGAACTCAACGGCGCGGTGATGAGCGCGACGGCGATCGTCGCCTTCATCGCGCCGCCAATCACAACGGGCCTGTTTTCGGCGTTCACGCCCGCCGATGGCAACGGCCTGTTCTTCCCAGGCGCACCCTTTGTGTTTGCGGCGCTGGTGGCTTGCTTCGTGTTTCTGCCTTACGCACGCGCCCGCGCGCTCGGCATCCGCGACAGCGCAGGGCAGGGCTAGCTGAAGGTCGTCTAGGGCTTCAGCCCGTCGAGCAGCGCGTCGAGCACGTCCTCGGCGACAGCGTCCGGGCTGCGGCCGCCAAAAGCCAAGCGCGCCGAGCCGGTCAGCCCCGCAAGCCCGTGCAACGTGGTCCAGACCCACAGCGCCAGAAGCGCGCCATCATCGGCGCGCACATGGCCAAGCAGCTGCCCCGCTTCGAGGGCCCTTTGCAGCGCGGCGAGCGTCTGCTGGCCGGCGGTGGCTGAGATCCCATCACCATCGGGCTTAGGCTGATGCATCAGCGCGTAAAGCGCCGGCCGCGCCTGCGCGAACGCGATATAGGCGAGCAGCCCCGCCTTCATGCGCGGGCGCCAATCCGCCTCCGTGAAGGCGTGCCGTCCGCCCGCTTCGGCGATCGCGTGGCCCACATCGGCAAAACCTTGCGCCGCCACCCCATCGAGCAGCGCCGCCTTGTCGCGAAAATGCATGTAGGGCGCGTTGTGGCTCACCCCGGCAGCGGCCGCGAGCTTGCGAAGGCTCAGCTTGCCGACCCCACCACTTTCTAGCGCTAGCGCCGCCTGCGCGATCAGCACCGAACGCAGGTCACCATGATGGTAGGGCGCGGCAGTTTCGTCCGTCATATTGACATTGTCCATATAGCGTGTAGAACGCGGATATTGACAATGACAATATCTACCTAAAGAAGCACCCGCAACCTCCCCTGATGTAACCCTCGCAGAGACCCATAGTGACCCACAAGGAAAACACCATGAGCCCCTCAACCTTTCGCAACACCATGCGTACCGCCCATATCGTGGTCGGCGCCTATTTCTATGCGCCACCGCTTGATGGCAACGAAGCCTATGCGGCCCTTCTCAAGTTCGGCGTCCTGCCTGCAACGGTCCTGACCGGTCTCGCCATGTGGCAGATGAAGCGGCTCAAGGGCCTCTTTTTCAGCTAGGCCCCGTTCGGCAGCGCCGGGACCGAGCACGGCCAAAGTGCTTTGACTCCGATCAACGCCAGCACGTCCATAAGGCGACAGGTATTGGCCCGAATGCCGCTCAAGCCCGAAATATGGAAGGGGTGTCCGACCAAAGGGCAACAGAAAGCTGCCTTGTTGCCGCGTATGTGATGCCGGAAAATGGTGGTGGCTCAAGGACCAACCGCACGCAACGCCAAGCCCCCTGAAAGAGGGGTGAGACCAGGAAATTGCCATCGCCCGCGCCAGCATCGCGGCGATGGCGGGAAACATCGGGATGCGCCCGGCGCGCTCTCGGGGAACGCTACAAGAGGGACCTACCCATGAGTGAAGTCTATCCCGTGCCGGACGCCGTCGCGTCGGCCAGCCTCATCGACAATGCCAAATACGAAGCGATGTACCAGCAGTCGGTCGACGATCCGGCCGCGTTCTGGGGCGAGCATGGCAAGCGCGTCGATTGGATCAAGCCGTTCACCAAGGTCAAGAACACCTCCTACGACCCGCACAATGTCGACATCAAATGGTTCGAAGACGGCACGCTCAACGTCTCCGCCAACTGCGTCGACCGGCACCTCAAAACCCGCGGCGATCAGGTCGCCATCATCTGGGAAGGCGACGACCCGGATGACCACCTTGAGATCACGTACGAGGAGCTGCACGCCCATGTGAACACCATGGCGGGCGTGCTCAAAAACGCCGGCGTCAAGAAGGGCGACCGCGTCACGCTCTACCTGCCGATGATCCCCGAAGCGGCCTATGCCATGCTGGCCTGCGCCCGCCTCGGCGCGGTGCACTCCATCGTCTTTGGCGGCTTCTCCCCGGACTCGCTGGCCCAGCGCATCTCAGGCTGCGACTCCAAAATCGTCGTCACCGCCGATGAAGGCCTGCGCGGCGGCCGCAAGGTTCCGCTGAAAACCAATGTCGACAAAGCCGCGGAGCAAGCGCCAGTCGACAGCGTTATCGTCGTCAAGCGCACCGGCGGCGACGTGCCGATGCAGGCCGGCCGCGATGTCTATTATCACGAGGCCGCCGCCTCAGCGCCCGACTATGTCGAACCCGAAGAGATGAATGCCGAAGACCCGCTGTTCATCCTCTACACGTCGGGCTCAACCGGCCAGCCCAAAGGCGTGCTGCACACGACCGGCGGCTACCTCGTCTACGCCTCAATGACCCACCAATATGTCTTCGACTACCAAGACGGCGACATCTACTGGTGCACGGCCGATGTCGGCTGGGTCACCGGCCACTCGTACATCGTCTACGGCCCGCTCGCGAACGGCGCGACCACGCTGATGTTCGAAGGCGTGCCGACCTATCCATCGCCCAGCCGCTTCTGGGACGTGGTCGACAAGCACAAGGTCAACATTTTCTACACCGCTCCCACCGCGATCCGCTCGCTGATGGGCGCCGGCGAAGAGCATGTCAAAAAGACCGACCGCTCGACCCTGCGCATCTTGGGTTCGGTGGGTGAGCCCATCAATCCCGAGGCCTGGTCCTGGTACTACACCATTGTTGGCGAGGGCCGCTGCCCGATCGTGGACACCTGGTGGCAAACCGAGACCGGCGGCATTCTGATCACCCCGCTGCCGGGCGCCACAGCGCTGAAGCCAGGCTCGGCCACGCGGCCGTTCTTCGGCGTTCAGCCCGCTTTGGTCGATGCTGAGGGCGCGATCCTTGAAGGCGCGACCGAAGGCAACCTTGTCATCCTCGACTCCTGGCCGGGGCAGATGCGCACCGTCTATGGCGACCATGAGCGCTTCGTGCAGACCTACTTCTCCACCTACAAGGGGATGTATTTCACCGGCGATGGCTGCCGCCGCGACGAAGATGGCTATTACTGGATCACCGGCCGCGTCGACGACGTGATCAACGTCTCGGGCCACCGGATGGGCACCGCGGAAGTCGAAAGCGCGCTCGTGGCGCACCCGAAGGTCTCCGAGGCCGCCGTAGTGGGCTATCCGCACGACCTCAAGGGCCAGGGCATCTACGTCTATGTGACGCTGATGGAAGGCGAAGAGCCGACCGACGAGCTGCGCAAAGAGCTGCGTACTTGGGTGCGCACCGAGATCGGCCCGATCGCCTCACCGGACCTCATCCAGTTCGCACCGGGCCTGCCCAAAACCCGCTCGGGCAAGATCATGCGCCGGATTCTGCGCAAGATCGCCGAGGATTCGTTCGACAATCTCGGCGATACCTCCACCCTGGCCGACCCGGCGGTTGTCGACGATCTGATCGACAACCGGCAGAACAAATCCTGATCCGGGATTTGTGAGAGCGGAAGAATAAAAGGCGGGCTTCGGCCCGCCTTTTTTGCGCCCCTCGATAGGGAGGCAACCCATGCCCACCGCACCAACCCATGGTTATTCCGGCAAGCCGCTTTTCCAAAAGCTCGGCCTCAAGCCCGGCATGCGGTGCCTGCCGCTCAACGCGCCGGCGCACTACCCGGACCTGGTGGCCGGCAGTGAGAACGTCACCTTTCTCGCGGAACCGGGCGACGCCGATCTGGTGCACCTGTTTTGCGCCAACCGGGCGGCGCTCAACGCGGACTACGAGCAAGCCTTCGGTCTGTGCGCCGAAGGCGGCATGGTTTGGATTTCCTGGCCGAAGAAATCGTCCAAACTGTTTGAAGATCTCACCGAAGACATGCTCCGCGAGGTGCTGCTGCCCACCGGCTGGGTCGATGTAAAGGTCTGCGCTGTCGACCAGGACTGGTCGGGCCTCAAATTCATGCGCCGCAAGCGCTAAGCGGGCGTAAGGCCAGGCTCAGACCCTCGCCCTGATCCCGGCGCGTCAGCCAAGCGGCACACCAGCGCCACGTGGCGGGCGAGCCACGCCTCATCAATCGGCAGTCCGGCGATGAGCTTGCGGAAATACGGCACCGCAATCGCCATCTCCACCATCTCACGCACCGGCGCATCCGCCGCCAAATCGCCGCGCGCCTGGGCATCGCGGAACACCGCTTCCACGCTGTCGATCCGCTCGGCCATAAAATCGCCGATCACCGATTTAGCCTCGCCATCGGTCGCGGCCACGGCGATCACCTGCGGGGCGATCTTGCCCCAAGGCGTCTCATTAAGCGCGGTGATCAAAAAGCCAAGCAGCCGCACCAGATCGGCCTGCAACTCGCCGCGCGCCGCCGGCGCCCGCCGATCGGAATGGGCCGCGCGCTTGAACGCGTCATTGCGCAACGCCTCCACCCGCGGCCAGTGGCGGTAGAGCGTGCTGCGGGCGATTCCCGTGCGCTTGGCAACGGCGGCGTGCGTGACCGCGAGCACCCCGTCGAGCGATAGAATTTCAAGGGCACTTTCAAGGGCTTGGGCGCGCGTTGCGACCAGCCGCGGATCTTCAAATCGGTTCATGGCAAAGGCTTATGCAACATTGTGTTGCGAAACAGGACATGCTGTCCTATACATCGGTAGAAACGCGTAGGCAATCGTCCCTTGGTCTGCGCGTCACTACCCACCAACCCGCGACACAGGACACCCCCATGCACACCGCACTTCGCACCGCAGCCGCCGCAGCCCTGTTGGTTACCGGCACCGGTTCCGCCCTTGCCGCCGACACGTTTGCGCTCGACCCCAGCCACAGCCAGGTTGTCTTCAGCTACAACCATCTGGGCTATTCGACGACGTTCGGCATGTTCTCCGGCTTTGAAGGCGAGATCGTCTTCGACGAAGACAGCCCCGAAAGCTCCTCGGTCACCGTGTCCATTCCGGTCATGAGCATGTTCACCGGCTGGGAAGCCCGCCTCGCCCACTTCATGGCCGACGATTTCTTCGGCGCGGAAGATGGCGACATGATCACCTTCACCTCCACCGGGATCGAAGTGACCGGCGACAACACCGCCAACATCACCGGCGACTTGTCGATGAACGACATGACGGTGCCCGTCACGCTCGAAACGACCCTCAACCAGGCCGCGCCCTACCCGTTCGGCCCGAACGCTGGCACGCCGACCATCGGCTTCACCGGCACGACCACCGTGCTGCGGTCCGATTTCGGGCTTGGCGCCTTCGCGCCGGCGGTGAGCGACGAGGTGGAAATCACGGTCTCCATCGAAGCGGCCATGGCCGAATAAACGCCCAAATCGCCCCGAGCGAATCAAAAAAAGAGCCCCGCCAGGACCCAGTCTTGGCGGGGCTTGTCTTTTTGAGGTCCCAGCCTCGCCGATGGCCTAATGCCCTTACGACCGCCAGGCAAAACACAACCCTCATGGCACTGAGTGCACCCGGAGCACCGTCGGCTGACGCAACGTAAAATATTGAATACACAGTATAAATTCGAAGTGGGCTGATACATTATTAGTCTCTTATTTACGTTCTTTTACCTAACCTGCCGGCTCTTCCCGCGAACAATTGCCGTTCACGCGAGCCATGATTTTGACCCACCCCCTCCAGGCGCGCGCTCTGGCACCCCCCACCCGCGCCGCCGCATTGCGACCCAGGCCGACGCCGTCACCAGCGCTCTATTGGAGCGCGATGGTGCCGGTAATCGCCCTGTTCTTTGCGACACTGATCGCGTTCGCCGGCCGCCCGGCCGCTGACACCGCGTTTGCCGTCATCATGCCGCCGGGCACAGCGGCCGCCGACACGCTGACCGCCCTTGCCGCAGCCGACGGCACCCTTGTCCGCCAGAGCCGCTACCCCTGGCTGATCATCGCCGCACCGCGCACCCAGACTTCAGCCGCCGCCTTCAGAGGCGCGCTGACCCGCGCCGGCGCGCTCTTGACCCTTCACCCCGCACTTCTTGCCGGCTGCTTCTCCGACGCGCCCGCGCACACAACCGCCAGGCCACGCTCATGACCGACATCACCATCCAGGATCGCCCCGCCGCACCGACACCGGCGCCCGACCTCGAAACAGCGAGCCCGCTCGACGCCATGCGCGCGCAGTTCGCCCGCGTCTTGGTCGCGCTGGCCTGGTTCAATGTCGCCCTGATTGGCGCGGCGGCCTTTGCCCTCGAAGGTGCGCCACTCTTGTTGGTCGGCGCAGGCGCCCTCTTGGCAGCGGCCTTCACCGCCTCGTGGATGCGCTATGGCGAAGCGCAGCTCACCCGCGATCTGTCGGCGGTCGCGATCATCGGCCAGGTGGCGTTTCTGGTGATGGCTTTCACGGGCGATCGCTACCAGATCGACATGCACATGTACTTTTTCGCATCGCTCGCGATCCTCGCGACCTGGTGCGACTGGCGGCCAATTATCATCGCTGCCGCGGTCACCGCCGTGCACCATCTGGCGTTCAACTTCCTGTTGCCCTTCGCGGTGTTCCCCGAAGGCATGAGCATCGTGCGTGTCCTGGTCCATGCGGTGGTGCTCATCGCGCAGACCGTGGCGCTGGTGTTCCTCACCCACGCGCTGGGCCAAGCGCTGCACACCAGCACCCAAGCCGTGGATGATGCCCGGAGCGCCACGGCGAAAGCCGACACGCTGGCCGAAGATGTTAAGCTTCAGGCGCAGGCCGAAGCCGACCAGCGCCAGCGTGCCGACTCGATCATCTCCGAGCTGCACTCCCGCTCCACCGCCATTGTCGGCGCCCTCGAGCAGAAGGCCAATGGGCTCGGAAGCGCCGCACAGGCGGTGCAGGGCAAGGCCAGGACCAGCAAACAGAAGGTCGAGCGGATCGCCAACAACGCGTCTGAAGCCGCCGAGCGCATCTCGCACGTCGCCCGTACAAGCACTGAGATCGACCAGTCCATTGCCGAACTGTCAGGCCGGCTCAACGCCTCGCAGAACCAGTCGCAGGAAGGCGCCGAAAATGCCGAGACGGCCATGGTCACCGTGCGCAGCCTTGTCGAGCGCGCCGACGCGATCCACCGCGTCATCGAGCTAATCTCGGACATCGCCGCCCAGACCAACCTGTTGGCGCTCAACGCCACGATCGAGGCCGCAAGGGCGGGTGAAGCCGGTCGCGGCTTTGCGGTGGTCGCCTCGGAGGTCAAATCCCTCGCCGAGCAGACCGGCAAGGCCACCGAAGAGATCTCCGGTCAGATTGCCGGCATCCAGCAGGCGTCAACCGGCGCCGCCGAGGGCCTGTCGGGCATCCACGCGGTCATCGGCGGCATCAATGATGGGCTCGCCGAACTGGCCGCCGTGGTCTCGCAACAGTCGCAGGCCACCAGCGACATCGCCGTGAACATGGACGGGGCGAGCGACAACGCGCGCGGCGTCTCCGACGAGGTCAGCGATGTGGTCTCCGCCGTCGGCGAGATCGAAAGCGAAATGGCCACCGTGGAAAGCGGCGCCGAGGAGCTGATCGCCGAGGCCCGCTCACTGCTCGCCGAGATCGAACAGACCCGCCGCGCCCTCGCGGCCTAGGGGGGCATCACAAGGGCGGGCTTGACCTAACAGGTGCGCGCGCGTCGGTTGGGCGGTGAGAAACTCTGCCGCTCAGGAGACCCGCATGCGCCTTCCCGCCCTCGCCATCTCGCTCATCGCGGCGACCGCTTTCACCGCCTTGCCTGCCCAGGCCGACGAGACCTGGGACACGCCGGCGGGCACGATGGTCTACCTTGAAGACACCAAGGACATGGCGATCTGGGAGGTCGCGAGCCCGCAAGACGGGCTGACGCGCCTCTACTTTCCCGGCCTGCAAGGCAATTTCGACAACCGGTCGGTGCACCAGGGCTTCTGGGTGCGCGACACGGGCAATGAGTGCCGCGCCAGCCTGACCGGGCCCGATGGCCATAGCGGCCAAAGCTGGGGCGAGGTCACGCTTGTCTTCCACGATAGCGGCTTTCCATCGAACTGGACGATGCTGATCGGCTCTTGCTTTGAGGGGCCATCGGAGCCGCTGGCGGGCCAGTCGCCGCTGATCGAGTAGGTGGCAGGGGTGGGCGCGCCATGCATTGACGCGCCGCACTTCGGCCATATCTCGAAGGGAGCTTCAGACACCTTAAACCGCTGAGCCAGCCAGACCCGCAGACAAAGGACACCGGCCATGTCGCGGCCCCCGCAGCCCGAGCCATCGGACGACCCAACGGCGCGCGATCTGGCGATCATGGTGCTGCGACACCTGTTGGCCGATTGGAATCGCGGCCGCCTGACGCCTCTCCCGTTCGTGCTCTTGTTCGGCGTCGCGATGGCCGGCGCGTACCTGTTCAGCTTCGCCTTCATGGCGATCTTCGAGACGTCGCTCAACACCGATGGGCGCGGCGCGGGCTATGCGGCGGGACCGCTCGGGCTTCCGCTCACACGCCAAGGCGTACTGTGGTTTTCCTTTCTGATGCTGTCCCTGTTCACCCTGGGCGGCGCCAATGTGATGGCCAAGCGCTTCCGCGACATGGGCCTGCCCGGCGGGCTGGCTGTGTCGATGCTGGCGATCATGCTCATCGTGCTGATCGGCGGCGGCAGCACCATCAGCTTCCTCTAAGATGCATTTATCTTCGCGGTGTTCTTGGCGCTGATCGCGATCCCGACAGATCGGCTGGAGGCGGGCTCAGGGCTGCCGCGGCCAGATGGGGCGGACCCAGGCCCAGGTACAGGTACAGGCCCAGGCACAAATCAGGGGCAGGGCCGGGGGCCAGGCAAGGGCGAGGGCCCCCGCTAGCCTTTTTCGGGCTCCAACGCCGCTTGCCCCTTTGGCGTGAGCGCATAGACCCCGCGCTCAACCCGCTCGAACCAGCCATAGTGATCATCCGCCATCATCCGGGTCGCGCGCGCAACGCCCGTCGCCCGCGCCACATCGGCGCCGCGGCTCGGACCGTGCCGGTGCAGATGGTGGGCACACCGCTGGGCATCTTGCCGATAGGCAGTGGTGATGGTGGTGCGGGTCGACCCGCCGGTGTTGGGGTCGCCGACCCGGCGTGCGAACTCGCGCAGCAGCCGTGAGCGGCGCACTTTCGATTGGCGCGGCTGATACGGTGCGGGGTCAAGATGCGGCTCCACGAACCCATCAGACAATCGCACCCTCAGAACGCCCAAACCCAGCCGCCGCGCCAGCTTGAGATTGCTGGCAAGGGCGCGCTGAAAGGCCCGGCCCGTGCCGCGCGGCACCGCGATATAGACCGCGTCGGTGATCGCTTGCCTGTCGATCGCCTGGTGCAACAGAGCGAGAGAAAAGCCCGTCTTAAGCTCGACGATCACCGGGTCGTCTTCGGCCTCACCAGCGATTCCAGCGGCACGGCAGGCCACCACATCTGCCGGCCCAACCTCGGCCTTCACCTCATAGCCTTGGCCCTCAAGGAACGCCTTGATGGGGGCATAGAGCTCGGTTTCGCGGACGCTGGGCATAGCCGCGCCTAGCCCACGGCCTGCCGCACCCATGCCGCATAAGCTTCGCTGGCGCCGCGCGCTGGCAACACTAGACATTCGGGCACGTCATAGGGATGATTGGCGGCCATGAAGGCTTCCAAGCGGGGCAGGGCGCCGAGCGTCGTTTTGATGGTCAGAAGATGCTCAGCTTCTTCCCGCACGGTGCCGTCCCAGCCGTAGGTGGAGGACACGCGCACCTGCTGCACGCAAGCGGCGAGGCGCTGATCGACAAGCTGTTTGGCGAAAGCGCGGGCGAACTTTGCATCCGCTATGGTCGTTTGCACGCAGATCAGGCTGCCCGGTGCATCATCGGCCATCATTTCCATGCGCTTTCTCCCTTGTCACAGCGGTGATTCGGCAGCAGTCTCACCGATGTCTTGCAACAACCGAAAGGAGGTGATCCATGTCGAGCGATTTTTCTGGCCAGGGTAGAACTGGTGGTGATGCGGTCGGTTTGGAGCAGCCTCTGGCCGTCCGCTAAATCACACCCGTCGGCAACGCCGGTGCTTTGCATGTCTGCGGGCAGGTCGGCGCCAAGGACGGGACCAAAGGTTTTATCCCTGGATGAAATCGCGAGGGGTCGGCTTAGCCGACCCCTTTTGCGTTTACGCGCTGATCGCAAGTTGAGCGAGCATTGCGAGCGAAGCGCAAGATCAACCGTTCTCCAACGTCATGGCCGGGCTTGACCCGGCCATCCATCCCCGATGGCATCAGGTCCATGGCTGGATACGTGTACATGCTCACCAACCGGCGCCAGGGCGCGCTTTACACAGGCGTAACCGCAGACCTGGCCAGACGTGTCTGGCAGCATAAGCAGGCACCGGAAGGTTTCGTAAGGCGTTACGGAACGACCACGTTGGTCTGGTACGAGCACCATGAGCGAATCGAGCACGCGATCCAACGCGAGACCTCGATCAAGCGCTGGAAGCGTCAGTGGAAGGTTGATTTGCTTGAAGCCAACAATCCGGACTGGCGAGATCTCTATACTCAGTTGAACAGTTGGGGATGGATGGCCAGGTCAAGCCCGGCCATGACGCGAAGGGGGTTAGCTCGCGCCCAAACAACGCCCCAACACCCCATCAACCGTCCTGGAGCAGCGCCTTGCGGGCGGCGGCGCGGTGCTCATCGGTGATGTGGCTGCTCATCAGCGCCAACACGCCCATGATCACCGCGACATCATCGGTGAAGCCCAGGCCAAGAATAAAATCCGGAATGCCATCAAGCGGCAGCACAAAATAAGCCAGCGCGCCGAAAAGCGTCGCCCGCACGCGCGTCGGCGTCTCGCGATCAAGCGCGCAATAATAGGCGGCCACCAGCTCATCCATGAACGGCACGGCCCCGGCGGCTTTGCGCACGGTCACCCAGAAGTCGCGGCGGACCCGCGCTTCATTGTCGTCAAACTGGGTTTTTTCATCGTCCGAGAGCACATCGCCCTCAAGCGGGTTATCACTTCCGCTGGTGTTCGCCATACCACTCTCCACGCGCGTCCAAGCCACCACCGATATGGGGGCTGGCGCAGCCCGTGCAACCGAGATGGCCGACAATCGCGGCCTTGAAGGCTAGGCGCAGGCGTCGAATGCTTTGGCCAGCGCGACATCCTTGTCAGTTAGCCCGCCCGCATCATGGGTGGTCAAAACCACTTCCACGGTCTTGTAGACATTGGACCATTCGGGGTGATGGTCGGCCTTCTCCGCTTCGAGCGCGCATTTGGCCATGAACCCGAACGCCTCGATAAAATTGCCGAACGTGTAGCGCTTCTCAATCGCTTCGCGCCCATCGACAAGGCTCCAACCGGACAGATCGGCGAGGGCGGCGGTTCGCGCCTCATCGGACAAACGGGCAACGGACATGATGCGTACTCCTTTGGATGCGGACCCTAAGCAACGAGAGGATAGTCTTCCTCCACCACATAGGGCCCGCCTCCCACGCTGTCGCGGGAGAAGTACAAAACAAACCGGTCGACCTCGAAGGTCAGGCGCATGATTGAGCCGCGCAGGGCCAGCCAATGGGCGACCGCACCGGGCTGAAGGCCCCGGCAGCGCGCCAGCGTCACGTGCGGCACAAAGGTCCGCCGCTCGGGCTTGAGCCCCAGCCGTTGCACGATGCGCTCTTGCTCCGCCTGGAGCGCCACAAGCTCTTGATTTGGCACGATGCGCGCGTAGACGGCCGACGGCTTGTTGCCGCCAAACGCGCCGAGCCCGTCAATCTCCAGCGTCATCGGGCCGCGACGCACCCGATCGAGCGCCGAGACGACCTCGCGGGCCGTGCCATGGTCGATATCGCCGATAAAGCGCAGCGTGACGTGAAAGTTCTCACGGTCGATCCAGCGAGCGCCTTCGAGCCCGCCGCGCAGCAGCGCCAAGTGATCGGCAATGAGAGGGGGCAGTTCGAGGCCGGTGAACAAACGAGGCATCGCATCCTCCATTTCGCGCCCGCCTTTGGCGCGGGCCAACACCCGTGGCGCTGGCCGAATCATCTCACGGCCGATCCTCGCCACGCAAGTTGACAGCACCAAGACAGCCCGAAAACACAGGCGCGCACCCCGAAAACACCGGCAAACGGTTGGACCGACTCGCTTTTTTGCAAACAGCCCTTGACCGGTGTGGAAAAGTGAGTCCGTCCGCAAAGCGAACAGACATCGAACATCGGCCAGCCAGATCGTCGGCACCGCCGCCAAAACGGTTAACGCAGCGCGGGCGCCGTGGCGCGGAAAGGAGACGAGAAAAGGCCGGAGCGCGGATCTCCGCCGGTGCTCAAGAAACACCAAGGGGAGCGGAGTTTTAGAACTCTTAGGCCGGAAACTCGCTGCGCCGAAGCGTGATCATCCAGAGCTCAAACTGTCACATTCTGAAACAGCGGGCGCCCGGTCCGCCGCGCACGATCCATTGCGCCTCCGCAATGGTCTGCACTTTTAGGCGGACCACGACCCGTTGGTTAACGGAACGTAAGCTCTTGCCGTGGGACAGCGAGAGGCCCCCTTAACCATGTTTCGCCAGCGCCAGGTCCGGACAGACCAACCCGCGCTGCGGCGGCCAGGGCTCGCAATCGCCCACAGGGAAGAGGATGCGAAAAAGAGGATCAAAGCAGAATCAAAAGGTGAATGCGCGCGAGAACAAAGCCGGTACCGCCTTTTGAATCACGATTCGTTCTCAGCCGCTAAACGCTTGATGCGAATCACGATTCGGCGCTGACGAAAGGGCGTTTCCAGCCACCGGAGCGATTCGGCTCGGCAACTCGCACCGTGCGGCATCGCCGCCAGAGAACACATTGCCCCCCGGCCATCGCGCCGCTAAACACCCACCAGCACAAACACCAGCCAACCAGCAGGTTCCCCCGCGGTGACAGGCCAGGCATCCCGTCTCAAACAACTGTACAAGAAGACGTTCCCCTCGCGCAGGGTCGAACGCACCAACCGCTTTGAGCCACCGCTCGTTGGGAGCAAGGCACGGTTTGGCGCGTGGGTCGACATGCTGTTCGTCGATCACGGCTTCATCCGCTACGCCTACACCAACTTTCATCAGATCAGCAGCACACCCGGGCGCGAGGTCTACCGGTCCTCGCAGCCCCTGCCGCATCAAGTGGCGCGCTGGGGACGGATGGGCATTAAGACCATCATCAACCTACGCGGTGGGCGGCATTTCGGCTCCTACCCGCTGGAAGTTGAGGCCGCTGACAAGGCTGGCATCGCGTTCGAAGAGCTGGCGCTGCGGTCCCGCGCTCTGCCGACCGTCGCAGAGCTCGACGCCCTAGCCGAACTTTTTGCCACGGCGACCTACCCCATCCTTGTTCACTGCAAGGCCGGCGCCGACCGGGCCAGCCTCGCCAGCGCCTTGTATTTTCTGCTCGAACACAGCGATCTCGAAGCGGCACTGGGGCAGATGCGGCTGCGCTACGGGCATATCAAAGGCGCGAAAACGGGCGTCCTCGACGCGATGCTGGAAACCTACGCCCGCGACGGCCACGCGCAGGGCAAACCGTTCATGCAATGGGTCCGCGAAGACTATGACCCCGCCGCCATTGCGGCCGCCTTCAAACCAAGACTGCTCGGCACGTTTTTCGGCGACACCTTGCTCGATCGCGAGTAGCGAGATCTCAGATGAGCTTCTACCCGCACCAGTTTGAAGGTGAGATCAGCACGCACGATGTCGGCTCGGACCGGTACGTCTACACCGTGATCTGGCTGCCCGAAGAGCTGGAGGACGCGCTGCCCTTTACCGAGTATCCGCGCTTGCGGATCGAAGGCGAAGTCGGTGGCCTGCCCTACAAAGGCGCTTGCATGCCCGTGCGCGGGCGCCACTATTTGCTGCTTTCGGCCCCTATGCTGGAGGCGATGGGCGCTGTCCTTAGCGACCAGGTTGATGTGCGCTTCGCCATCGCCGATCAAGACGCGGTTGATGTGCCGGTGCCCCTTGTCCACGCGCTTCAAGAGGCGCCCGACATGCAGGCTCTGTGGGACGCGCTGACGCCCGGCAAGCAGCGTGGCCTTGCCTATATGGTGGCCTCGGCCAAAACCGCGCCCACCATCGCCAAACGCATCACGCAGGTTTTCGAGATGATGACCGGCAAGCGCGATGCCCGGGGCAAGCTGATCGCCCAGCCCACGGGCCCAAAACGCTAGGCGCCTGCCTTCGCAGATCAGACGCGAAACCACCGACCAACTGTGCGGAAAAATGGAGCGGGCGATGGGATTTGAACCCACGACCCCAACCTTGGCAAGGTTGTGCTCTACCCCTGAGCTACACCCGCTCACCAAACGGCCAAAAGGGTAGTGCCGTTTGCGAGGCGCCTCTATGCCAAATCGGTTCGGGTTTGGCAACGGGCTTTTGTGCAGGCTTTTTCACGGCACCAGGTGCGGGCCGCACGCGCTTGCACCCGCGGGCGCAAGACCGTAGGAGCCAGCGCAGCACAAAACCCGCCCGCGCGGCACCCAACGACGCGGAAACCCATGGCTGAGCACCTCTCGCGCAGCGACCTCCTGGCCACTCTTGAGGCCTGGGGCATCGAGAC
>JAHCMG010000159.1 GCA_019192585.1 Devosiaceae bacterium MH13 | reverse complement strand
CAGGTTCGGCTTGTAGCCCAGGGTCCGAACGGCTTGTTCGACCCGCTCACGCAGATGCGCCTTCACGGTGAGATTGTTCGCGAGAACTTTGGATGCCGTGCCAACGGAGACACCGGCATGACGTGCAACATCGCGGACAGTCGCCATAACATCCCTATGTGAGAGCTGAGAGAGACGCCGGAACGGCGTTGGCGCTGGTGTGTTGTCTCGACTCGGTGCTTGTCAAGATAAACGTGTCCAACTCGTCCCGATCCGGGGCGGACTCGGCGGCGCCCAACCGCGTTGTGGCCAAGGCGGCAGCATGGACGGCGATATCGATCGCCCGGCCCCAGCCTTCGCCCCGCGCCAGGGCGGCCGCGAGCGCGCCATTGAAGCAATCGCCCGCCGCTACGGTGTCGACCGCCCGTACTGTCGGTGCGCTTTGGGCGCCGCAGGCCTGCTGGATCGACCAGGCAACGCCCTGCGCGCCCATCGTGACCACCGCGCCCCGAGCGCCCCGGTCTAAGAGCATGGTGATGGCCTGCGCCGCCTCGTCCAACGTCACGGGTACGGAACCTGTGATCGCGCCCACCTCTTCTTCGTTGGGTGTGATCACATCGAACGCTTGCAACACATCCGCGGACCAAAAGGGTCGCGGCGCGGGCGCCGGATCCATCAGGACGGTGGCGCCGGCCGCACGGGCGATTTTGGCGGCTTCAAGCGACGCCTCGATGGGGATCTCGTTTTGCAGAAGCACCACGCGGCTCGCGCTGATGGCTGCTTGCTGATCGCGCACCAGGGCTGGGCTCAACGTCCCGTTTGCGCCGGCGGCGACGCGGATGATGTTGCGCCCGTCGGGCCCAATATCGATGGACGCGGTACCGGTGGTCTGCGCGTCCGATCGGTGAAGTAACGAGGCCACGCCATGGGCAGCGAGCGCGTCCTCCGCTTGCCGGCCCAAAGCGTCCTGGCCGATGGCGCCGACGATCTGCACCGAGGCGCCGAGCCGAGCGGCCGCAACGGCCTGGTTGGCCCCTTTGCCACCCAAGGTCATGCGGCTGTCATGGGCGGCGATCGTCTCACCGACGCGCGGCCAGCGCTCGAGGTACGAGCTGATGTCGATATTGATGCTGCCCACAATGGTCACGTCGGCGCTCATCTGACCCTCCTATCGCTTGGCGACACGGCTTGGTTGGAAACGGCCTCAGCCATTGCCAGCCAGCTTGGCGCGGTAGTGGTCGAGAATGACGGCAACGACGATGACAACGCCGGTGATCATCTGGCGCATGAAGTCGCTCAGCCCGATCAAGATCAGACCGTTGGCCAACACGCCGATGATGAAGGCGCCAAGCAGCGTGCCGATGACCGAGCCGCGGCCGCCCGACAGGCTGGTCCCGCCGATGATGACGGCGGCGATGGCGTTCAATTCAAAGCCGATGCCGGCGATGGGGCTCGAGATATTGAGGCGCGCCATGTAGATGATCGCGGCGATCCCGGCCGTAAGCCCGCAGATGGAAAAGGCGGCGACCTTGTAGGCGAACACATTGTGCCCCGCGAGGCGCACCGCTTCTTCGTTGCTCCCAATGCCGTAGATGATGCGCCCGAACACCGTGCGGGTGAGCACGAACCAGGCGAGCAGCACCAAGACAAGCGCGACGAGGAAGACGACCGGCACGCCGGATATCAGGAGCGAGCCGAAATTCTCAAACGCCCTTGGGAACGAGTAGATCGTCTGCGCGTCGGAGACTTGCAGCGCTGCCCCGCGCGCGATGTTCAGCATGCCCAGCGTGATGATGAACGAGGGCAAAGACCAATAGGCGCTCAAAAACCCATTGAGCATGCCGCAGGCGAGCCCCGCCAACACGCCTGCGGTTGTCGCGAGCAGGATCAGCTCCGCCGGGCCGAGGCCGGGCAAGGTGATCGCCTTGCCCGCCACCACAGCCGCGAACGCCATGACCGATCCGACCGATAGATCGATCCCGCCGATCAGGATCACGAAGGTCATCCCCACAGCGAGGATCAGGTTGATGGTGATCTGGGTGAGGATGTTGGTGATGTTGTTGGGCGTCAGAAAATGTTCGCTCGCGAACGAGAAGAAGACGATCAACAAAAGCAGGGCCAAACCGATGCCGGCGCTGTTGATGATGCCGCGAACCGAAAGGCCGCGTTGGGGCGTGGGTATCGAACCGACCGTCTGGGTGTCGCTCATCATCAGGCACTTTCGCTGGCGGGTGTGTCGGGAGCGGCTTGCCCATAGGCAAGCGCGAGGATCTTGGCTTGGGAGAAGTCCTTGCGCGCCAACTCGCCCTGGATGGCGTGATCGGCCATCACCAGGATCCGGTCGGCGAGCGTCATCAGTTCGGGCAGTTCGGAAGAAACGACCAGCATGCTGACGCCCTGGTTCGCGAGGCTTTCAAGGATCGTGTAGATCTCTGCCTTGGCGCCAACATCGACGCCCCGCGTTGGCTCATCGAGGAGCAGGAGCTGCGGGTTCCGCGCGAGCCATTTGGCGAGGACAACCTTCTGCTGGTTGCCGCCGGACAGGCTCGATGCCGGGTCCGAAAGGGCGCTATATTTGAGGTCGAGCCGGGCCCCGCCGTCGCCCGCCATTTTGCGCTCAGCATCGAAGTTCAACAGCCCGGCCGAGGAGACCGCATCAAGGCTCGCCATAGAGGTGTTGGCGGACAGATCCATGCTCAGGATCAGGCCTTCCTCTTTGCGGTCCTCGGTGACGAAGCCAATGCCGGCCACGATGGCGTCTGCCGGCCCGCCCAGCGCAAGCGGCTCGCCGTGCAGGCTTATTTCGCCGGAGACCAAAGGGTCGGCGCCGAACAGCGCGCGCAGAAACTCGGTGCGGCCGGCACCGACAAGCCCAGCGATCCCGACGATCTCGCCGCGTTTCACAGCAAGCGAGACCCCCTCCTCATGGGGGCAGACGCTGGTGCGCACGCGGTCGACACGCAGCACCACCGGGTCTTCGGCTTCGACAGTTTCGCGGTCGCGGCTGCGCTCACCGAATGAGCGACCCACCATGTGCTGGACGACCTGCGAAGGGTTGCTGTCGGCGATGTTCTCGGTGGTCACGGTCCGCCCGTTGCGGAAAATCGTCACGCGATCGCAGATGGCGAAAACTTCGTCGAGATGGTGCGAGACAAAGACGATAGTCACGCCCTTGGCTTTGATATCGTTGATGATCTCGAACAGCCGGCTGGTTTCGCGTTCGGTCAGGGTCGCGGTGGGCTCATCAAGGATGAGGACCTTGCTGTCGGACTGAAGCGCGCGGGCGATCTCGATGAGCTGCTTGTGGGCGATGCCGAGGCGACCCACAGGTGTGGTGACGGCAAGCTCAGTCAAACCAATAGCGTCAAGCGCTTGCCGGGCCCGGCGTTCCATTTCGCCCTTGTCGAGCAGGCCAAAACGCCGCGGCAGCGATTCAATCGATATGTTTTCGGCGACGCTGAGATCGTTGAGGAGGTTGAACTCCTGGTGGACGACCTGCACCCCGAGCGCTTTGGCATCGTGCGGGTTGGCCGGCGTGTAGGGCGCGCCTTCGAGGGTGATGGTGCCGGTGTCGCGCGCCAGGGCGCCGGAGAGAATTTTGATGAGGGTGGACTTGCCCGCGCCATTTTCGCCAACCAGCGCATGGCTTTCTCCGCGCAGAAGCGTGAAGTGGGCGCCGTCAAGTGCTTTGACGCCGCCGAAAGCCCGGTGAACATCGTCGACCGTGAGAAGCGCTTGAGCCTGTGCGGGCTCGCTGGCGCTCGGCTTTGATGCAGTCAGTGTGTCGGCGTGCATGGCGGCTGCTTCCTGCGGTCGGTGGGGACGCTGTGTCAGAAGCGGGCTGAGGCTCGGGTTAGGGCTGGGAGGCGCAGCGCTGCTGAGCAGCACCGCGCCGTCCCAAGGGAGGAGCCGTTGCGGGTTACTGCGTGACCAGCTCGATGGGGGTCCGCACCCAGCCTTCGAGCTGCGGGCCGCCAGCAACCACTTCGAGCGCCAGATCGATCGCGTTGGCCGCCATCTGTTGGCCGAACTGGTCAACGGTGGCGAGCATCCGGCCATCTTCGACCATGGGGCCGACTGCCGGGATGTTGTCGAAGCCGACAACGGCGATGTCGGTGCGGCCGGCCGATTCCAGCGCCCGGACGACGCCGATGGCCATGGAGTCATTGGCTGCCATCACGCCCTGGATGTCCGGGTTCGCGGTCAGCATGGTCGAGAAGACCTGGTTGGCCTCTTCGGTTTCCCAGTGCGCGGTGCGGCTGTCGACCAAGGTCAGGCCGTACTCGCTGACCGAGTCCTCAAAGCCGAGGCGGCGCTGGGTGGCGTTATCGGCGCCGGGGTTGCCTTCGATGATCACAACGCGGCCGCCCTCGCCCAGGCTTGCGCCCAGTGCGTCACCGGCCAGCTTGGCACCGGCGCGGTTGTCGGGGCCGACAAAGGCCAATTCGACGCCCTGCTCGGCGAGCGCATCGGCATCAAGCGCCACGTCGAAATTGACGACGGTGATGCCCGCTTCCATCGCGCGGATCAGCGGGCGTACCATGGCGCGAGAGTCCGCCGGTGCGACCACGATCGCATCGACGCCCTGGGTGATGAAGTTCTCAACCGCGTTGATCTGAGACTCGAAGTCCGTCTCATTTTGCATGCCGACGGCAAGCAACTGGTAGTCGCCACGCTCAGCCTCATGGGCCTCCGCGCCTTCCAGCATGTTCTGGAAGAACTCATTGGCGAGCGATTTCATGATGAGGCCAACAACCGGCCGGTCGTCGGCGGCTGCCATGCCAACAGACAGTGCGAGGCCAGCGACGGCTAGCCCAAGCGTTTTAAACAGCTTCATTGAAGCCTCCATAGCGTTTCGCTTTCCCTAGCTGCCCCACTTATTTTTTGGTCATGGGGTCAGCACACAGGCATGGAAACGCTGAAATGAAACGATGTTAATATGAAACGTTTCATTTATTGATAGGCAATTTTTTGTAATGATTTCAGATTATTGATCAATGTCAAGAAATGTGTCTAGTGCAAAAGTAGGTCCGGTACAACCAGTACATGCCCACCTGCGCGACGGCTGAAGGGTGCCGGGCTGGAGGGGCGCGAGTAAGGCCCCACAGGGGTGCTAGGTGGGCCAGACTGGAGTGGGGGTAACAGCGTTCGGAGAAGCTTCGAACTCAGTTGGGTCGCTCTCGAAGATCGCAGAGCGATTTCCTGCCGCTCGTTACGCCAATCGCACGCGATTGGCTATGGCCACGTCTAAGAAAAGACTTCGAAATTAGTTAGGTCGCTCTCGAAGATCGCAGAGCAATCTCCTGCCGCTCGTTACGCCAATCGCACGCGATTGGCTATGGCGCACCGGGGAAGATTCGAACTCCCGACCCCCAGATTCGTAGTCTGGTGCTCTATCCAGCTGAGCTACCGGTGCTTAGCGCGGCGGCTTGCGCTGTCGCAGGCCGCTGACGAGGCGCGACGCTTAGCCCAAGGCCCCGATGATTGCAAGCGGGTCGCGGGCTGATCTCAACCGTCGACGCGCGCGTTCGGCAACGTCAGAACAAACCGCGCGCCAGTGCCGGTCTCAGGCGGCTCATAACGGATGGTTCCACCATCGGCCTCCGCCAGCTCGCGAGCGATTGCCAGGCCGAGCCCGGTGCTGCCGCGCCGCGATTGATCGCCGTGGAAGGGCTGGAACAGCCGGTCGCGGACCTGCTCGGGAATGCCCGGGCCGGTATCGGTGACGCGGATGATCAAAGTCTCTTCGTCGAACGTGCCTGCAACCGTCAGGGCTGGCGGTTCAACCGGCGCGCGCTCGGCCTCCAGGGCGTGGCGGGCGTTGCGCATGAGGTTCAGCAAGATCCGAAACAGGTTGTCGCGCCCCACGCGCACCGCCATCTCGCTTGCGATCTGGTTGGCAAAGGCGATATCCGGATGGCCGACAAGGCCGGCGAACTCGGCTGCCTCATCAACCAGTTCTTCAAGGGCGAAGGTGGTGCGGCTTGGGGGCGCTTCCTGGACACGGCCATAGGCCAGCGTCGCTTCGCAAAAGGAGACGGCGCGGTCGATGGCGCGCACGATCCTCGGCGCGATGCGCTGTACGTGCGGGTCGTCGATCGATTCAAGACGCTCAGAAAGAAGATGCGCGGACGACAAAAGGTTGCGCAGGTCGTGGTTGATCTTCGAGACCGCGAGCCCGACATCGGCAAGCCGTCGGCGCTCAGCGAGCATGGAGCGCAGATCGGTCTGCATCGAGGCCAACCGCGCTTCAGCGCTGCCCAGCTCATCGCCGCGGCGTGAAGGGGTGATGATCGAGCCTGGCGCCTCGGGATCATCGGCAAAGCGCGCCATCGAGGCATCGAGCTTGCGCAGCGGGCGCACAAACAGAGCGTTGAGCGAGAGGTACACAAGCAGCGCCGTGATCAGCGAAATGATGATGGAGAGGATCAGGATGTTGCGCGAGAAGCCGATCATCGCGTCGCGCAGATATTGCTCCTGCACCACCACTTCGACGAAGCGTCCCGCTGGCGGCTCTGGCTGTCCGTAGATGCGAAGCACCCGGTTGCCCGCGCGCAGCGTGTCGAACGCGTCGATCACCGCTGTCAGCGGCTGGGCGGTGGTCACGTCGACGTCCACCGCTAGGTCGGCGACGATGGAGCCTTCAATGCCAGTGCGCTGCGCCAGGACCCGGCGGACATCGCGCTCGACGAGCACCAGCTCATGGGCTTCAAGCGTTTCGAGCAGCACTTGCTGCATCATCGCATCGCCCTGGGCTTCTTCGGGGCCATAAGTTGCCGGATCCAGCGCGGCGACGGCCAGCTCGGCATCGGCGAGCCGGTCGGCAAGCCAACTGTTGCGGAAGTTGGCGATGGACGGGACGAAAATCAGCACTTCAGCGATCATCACAAAGACGATCGTCAGCACCAGCAGCTTGGCGGAAAGCCCCGCGCCTTTGCGGCGCGAGGCTTGTTCAGCAGAGCTCATTTGGGTGGATGGGTCACGCATCAGGGCTATGAGTTCTCAACCTACCCAAAGCGTTGCAAGAAGGTGATGACCTTGCGGAGCGTCGGGTTGTCCGTTGCACCCTTGTAATACTCCACAGCGGCGCGTCGACCCACTTCCGACAAGGTGGGGTAGGCGGCGACCCACCCGGTGATGTCGGACACCTTCATCCCTTTCGAGACGGCCAGGCCCCACAGGGCGATGATCTCGCCAGCCTTGGGGCCAACGACCACGGCGCCAAGGATTTTGCCACGCTTGGTGGTGAACACCTTGATGAAGCCCGAGGTCGTCCGCTCGGCAATGGCGCGGTCGTTCTCGTGGAACGGCCAACGCAGGATGCGGATGTCATCGCGCCCTTCGAGCTCGGCTTCGGTTGCACCCACCGAGGCCACTTCGGGATCGGTGTAGGTGGTCTTGGGCAGGATGGTGGCGTTCTGCTTGATCGGCAGCCGGAACAGAATGTTCCGCGAGATCAGCGCCCCGTGATAGCCGGCCACATGGGTGAACTGCAGGCCGCCCGCAACGTCGCCGATGGCGTAGACCTTTGTGTTGGAGGTGCGCATGCCGGCATCCACCTTAATGCCACGGCGATCGTAGTCGATGCCCGCCTTCTCAAGGTCGAGGCCTTCAACGTTCACCGCGCGCCCGGCAGCAACCAGCAGGTGCGAGCCGGAGATTTCGATGCGCTCGGCGGCATCGCCCTCGCCTTTCTCGACGATCACGCGAACGCCGGCTTTCTCGCCGTCGCCGTCCTTGGCCACTTCGACGACCTTGGCAAACTCGTGCAGGTCCACACCTTCGGCCGTTAGATGCTGTTTAACGAGTTCTGCCGCTTCGCGGTCTTCGCGGCCGAGAATGCGGAAGCCTTCCAGCACGGTGACCTTAGCACCGAGGCGACGATGCGCTTGGGCCAGCTCCAGACCGATAGGCCCGCCACCGATGATGATCAGGTGATCGGGCAGCTCGGTGCGGTCGAAGACAACTTCGTTGGTCAAATAGTCGACGGTCTCAAGGCCGGGGATCGGCGGGACAGCCGGACGCGAGCCGGTGGCCACCACAATGCGGCGGGCCCGGACGGTCGTGTTGCCGACCTGCACCTCGTTGGGGCCGGTGAAGCGGGCCTCGCCGCCCAGGACAGTGACGCCCAAGCCTTCGAAGCGCTCGACGGAATCGTTGGGCTCGATCTGGCCGATCACCTCGTGGATGTGATCGTGAACGCGGCCAAAATCGACATCGAACGGCTTGCCCTTGGTGCCTTTTGCGAACACGCCGAACTTCTCACCCTCGGTGATGGCATGGGCGTGTTTGGCAGCGGCGAGGATGGCCTTGGAGGGGACGCAGCCAACATTGAGGCAGTCGCCGCCCATCTTGTGTTTTTCGATGAGCACAACGGGCACACCGAAGGAGGCCATGACGGCGGCGGTGGTGAGCCCGCCCGAGCCGCCGCCAATAACGGCGACATCGGGGGTGAGGGTTTGGGTGGTTGCCGAGGAGATGGTGGTCATCGGCGGGGTCAGAGCGTGCATTTGATCAGACATGGGAGGGTCCTCCGCCCTGGCGCATGCAGGGCGCTAACAAGAGTAAATGGGGGATTGGGCTGAAAGGGAAGAGCGGGCGTGCGCTTAGGCGGCCTCGCTCGCCTTGCGGGCCCGGAGCTTTTTGGCAATCGGCGGGATGAGGGCGACCGCACCCAGCGCCGCGAAGGCAAGGATGATCTCGGTGGTCACCAGTGAGCCAAGGTCGATGGCGCAGGTACCGGCCGCCGCGCAGCCAGGGTTGGCCGCTTCCTGGGCCATGATCACGCTATCGAGACCCGAGCCGACAAAGGCGTAGGCAAAGGTGCCCGGCGCGATCCCTACCAAGGTGGCGATGAAGTAAGAGCGCAGCGGCATGTTCGCGAGCGCCGGAGCGATGTTGACCAGCGTGAACGGGAACAGTGGTGTCAGGCGCAGGAACAACAGGTAGTTGAACGCGTCTTCCTTAAAGCCGTTGAGAAGTCGGGTCAGTGTGGGGCCGGCCTTGTTGGCGATCGCTTGGCCGAAGGCCGTGCGGGCCGCCAAGAACAGCGCCGTGGCGCCGACGGTGGCCGCCAGGACGACGGTGGCACCGCCAACCATCCAGCCGAACAGAAAACCCGACGCGATGGTCAGAAGGCTTGCCGCCGGGAAGCTCAGGGCGACCGCGAGGGCGTACAAAAGGCCGAAGCCAACAACGGACAGAAGGTAA
>JAHCMG010000158.1 GCA_019192585.1 Devosiaceae bacterium MH13 | reverse complement strand
GGCGATGGCCGCGCGGTGCTCGCTCGTTCCGATGATCGCGGGGTAGTTGCCGAATCCGTCAATGGCGCGCGTTAGCGCGTCCGAGACGCCTGGCGGCGGCGCGTGGCGCGGGTTGCCGACCGTCATGGTGATCGGTGCAAGGTCGCCGTTCGGTTGGATGTCCGCCAACAGGGCTTCGAGCCGTTTGAACGGCGAGCCTGTTTCATAGACGAAGCGGACCAGATCGCTGTGCTTGATCATGGTGGCCGCCCGTTACGTCGGGACTGGTACGCAATACATGGTGACCAGTGTGTGCCAGAAGGTGGTTAAGCCGGGCTAAACGGCGCGATCCTGCGCGCTGATCGGCCAACAAAAAGGGCCCGGAGCGAACCCCGGGCCCAGTCGGTGGCGGTTGCCACTTCGGGAGAAGCTGTCTCCGGCCGGGGCCGGAAAGGGGCCGGTCGTAACCGACCCCCGTCGTGTTTAGGGCGCTGCCCTTAGGCTTGGCTGCCGCCAAACTCTGGGTAGGCTTCGACGCCGATCTCGGCTTTGTCGAGGCCCAGCATTTCGTCCTCTTCGGACACCCGCAGACCCATGGTTGCTTTAAGCAAGAACCACACGACCGACGAGGTGACGATGACGAAGGCTGCAACGATCAGGATCGGGATCAGCTGACCGGTGAACGTGGCGTCCGAGTTGGTCAGAAGAACCGCCATCGTGCCCCAGATACCTGCGAACAGGTGGACGGGGATGGCGCCGACAACGTCGTCGATCTTCATCTTGTCGAGCATCGGAACGGTGATCACGACGATCACACCACCGACAGCACCGATCAGCGTGGCTGCGCCCAGACCCGGGGTCAGCGGCTCAGCGGTGATCGACACCAGACCGGCAAGCGCGCCGTTGAGAACCATCGTCAGATCGACCTTTTTGTAGAGGATCTGGGTCAGGATCAGCGCCGCAATTGCGCCACCGGCAGCAGCGGTGTTGGTGTTCGAGAAGATGCGTGAGACGTCAGCTGCGTCACCGACCGAGCCCAAGGCGAGCTGCGAGCCGCCGTTGAAGCCGAACCAGCCGAGCCACAGGATGAACGTGCCAAGCGTGGCGAGCGGCATGGACGAGCCGGGCATCGGGTGGACTTCACCACCGGCGCCAAACTTGCCTTTACGCGCACCAAGGATGATCGCGCCGGTCAGAGCGGCCCAGCCGCCAACCGAGTGCACAACCGTCGAACCGGCGAAGTCGAGGAAGCCGAACTGGCTGTCGAGGAAGCCGCCGCCCCATTTCCAGGAAGCCTGGATCGGGTAGATCAGCGCGGTCAGGAAGACCACGAAGATGAGGAACGGCCACAGCTTCACGCGCTCGGCCAGGGTACCCGACACGATCGACGCCGTGGTGGCGCAGAACATCAGCTGGAAGAAGAAGTCCGAACCGGTAGAGGCGTAGCCAATGTCGTCAGCCGCATCGGCGGAGACGCCAACAGCTTCAAGCACGGCAACACCGAAGGCGCCCAGGTAGCCGCCGGTATCGTCGGCGCCAACCGACCAGTTACCCAGCGGGTACATCAGGTTGTAGCCGATCAGGTAGTAGGCAACAGCGGCGATCGAGAACAGGCCGATGTTCTTGGTACATTGCATGGAGACGTTCTTGGAACGCACCAGGCCAGCTTCGAGCATCGAGAAGCCAGCCGCCATCCACATCACGAGGAAGCCGCCGATCAAGAACAAAGTGGTGTTGAAGACGAACACGGAATATTCGGGCACCTCGGAGGAGGCGACCGCATCCTGTGCCAGCGCGGGCGCGCTGAGGGCGGCGAGAGCAGCGGTTGCTGCAAGGCCGACCTGAAGGAAACGCTTGGACATTACAGACCCTTTCTTGAGGGAAGTGCGGGAACTACAGCGCAGCGGCGTCGGATTCGCCGGTGCGGATGCGGATGGCTTGATCGAGGCTGTAGACAAAGATTTTGCCGTCCCCGATCTGGCCGGTCTTGGCTGCCGAGGCGATGGCGTCGACCACCTTGTCGATCAGGTCGGCTGAGACAGCCACTTCGATCTTCAGTTTCGGCAGGAAGGAGACCGCATATTCAGTCCCCCGATAGATTTCCGTGTGGCCCTTTTGCCGGCCATAGCCCTTGACCTCGGTGACCGTGAGGCCCTGCACGCCGATGGCGGTGAGAGCATCGCGAACCTCGTCGAGCTTGAACGGCTTGATGATGGCCATGACGATTTTCATACGCGTGTCGTCCTATTGCTAATCGTTCTGGTTGTTGCGGTGCACGGTGCCCCCAAGGCGAGCCTCCTTGACCCTGCGCCCCGCAAAACGGACCCGGTTGAGCCAAACCGGCCCGCCCGGTCGCACGCCAAACAAGCCAAAAGGCCGGTTCGAGGCGCGAACAGCCTTATGCTTGCGAGTTTCGTGCCAGATTCACGAAAGCGCGCTAAATAGCTGAACAACATGAAGAAAAACGAGGAGACATATCAGCGCCAGCTTGTGTGCGCCGCAAAACCCTAATGGACTTTAAGAGTTGCCCATATTTTGTGCAGGTGCCCGCATCTTTCGGTGCCTAAAATTTAGGCGCAGCTGGTGCTGGGCCGTTTTGGGTCGGGTCGTGGTGGCCTGACTGCGAAGAAACGCGGCACGAAAACCGCGCCAGGGGGTTGGGCCGGATGGCGCCAAGCGCTGATTGCCTTAGCGTTGGCCGGCGCGGATCACGCCCTCCTGCGCGGTGGACGCGACCAAAGCGCCATCGGGCTGATAAAACGCGCCGCGCGAGAAGCCGCGGGCGTCGGTCGCGACGGGGCTGTCCTGCTCATAGTAGTGCCACTGATCGGCGCGCAGCGGCCGGTGAAACCACATGGCATGGTCGAGGCTCGCCGCCGCATAGCGGCTTGAGAAAATGGTCTCGCCCTGCGGGACGACGGCCGTATCCAGCAACGTCATGTCTGAGGCGTAAGCGAGCACAGCGACATGAAACATGGGTGTGTCATAGGGCGCCGGCAGCGCTGACGATGCTTTCACCCAAAGGCCCTGCTGCGGGGCCTGCGGCGTGCCATGTTCGTAGCGCGTCGTGTTCACCGGCTTCAGGCTCAGCGGCGGATCGGCCTGCCAATAGCGCCTGATGGGCAGCGGTGCGAAGTCGAGAAAGTCCGGCGTGTCAGGTGTCGGCGGGTCTGGTACCGCGTCCCTCGGGGGGCCATTGTGGCTGACCAAAGTGGCCTCGGGCTTGTGAAAGGACACAGTGGCCGTCGCGATCAGCCGGTCTTCCTGCGCTGCGTCGACCCGGATGGCGGTGAAGGCCCGCCCGGCCCGCAAGGCCGTGGTCGCGTAGCGGATAGTGCTGTTTGAACTGCCGCCCTTTAAAAAGGTCAGGTGCAAGCTGTGGGGCGCGCGCTTCGGATCGTTCAGCGCTTTGCCGGCCGCGATCAGCGCCTGGCCGATGATCTGGCCGCCATAGACGCGGTTCCACGGCGTCGGCGGACTTGTGCCTTCAAACACCCCCTCCTCGCACGGCTTTAGATCGAGGGTGGCGAGAAGCCCAGCGAGGCCCGCCAGCGCATCGCCCTGGCCTGTGTGCTGATCCATTCTGGTGTTGCCCCGATACGCCGGCTCCAGTGTGCACCATCTTTGGTGAGACACCGTGCCGGCTTGTTTTTGCTTTGTGTTGGCGCAAGGTGACCACACGCGGTACACGCGTGCAATCGCTAAGGAGTGGCCCGGTATGGCTGCCAGGAAGACCAGCAAGGCAAGCGCCAAAACAGGCGCCAAGAAGAAGGCGCGTGTCGACAGTGTCGATGTGCTCATCGCTGGCGGCGGCTATGTTGGCCTGACGCTTGCGCTCGCCATCAAAGTCGGCGCGCCAGATTTGCAGGTCATGGTGGTCGATCTGCGCGAACCCAGCCAAGCCGACAAGGACGGGCGCGCGTCGGCCATCGCCAGCGCCGCGCGCACCATGTTCACCACGCTCGGCGCCTGGGAGGGCATGGACGCCCAGGCCGAACCGATCACCGAGATGATCATCACCGACTCCGAGACCCGCGATCCGGTGCGTCCGGTGTTTCTGACATTCGATGGTGCAACATCCGAAGGTGAGCCCTTCGCCCACATGGTGCCCAATGGCGCGATGACGGCGAGCTTGCGCAGCCGCGCGCTCGCCGAGGGGGTCGTGCTTGAAGCGCCGCAAACGGTCGATGATTTCACCACCCAACCGGGCCATATGGATGTGCGGCTGGGCGATGGGCAAACCGTGCGCAGCAGGCTCTTGGTGGCGTGCGATGGGATCCGTTCGCGGCTGCGCGATCTTGCTGGCATCGAGACGGTGGGCTGGATGTACGGCCAGTCTGGCATTGTTTGTACCGTGGCGCATGAGAAGCCGCACAATGGCGTCGCCTATGAGCATTTCCTGCCGGCGGGGCCGTTCGCGACCTTGCCGCTGCCCAACAACCGGTCGTCCATTGTCTGGACCGAGAAGACGGCCGTCGCGCAGACCCTTGTCGATGGCGATGAGTTCACCTTCATGCTCGAACTTGAGCGTCGCTTCGGCCCGGTCTTTGGGGACCTGACGCTTGATAGCCGGCGTGTTGCTTACCCACTGGGGCTGAAACTGGTGCGCTCGTTCATCGCGCCGCGCTTGGCGCTGGCTGGTGATGCGGCGCACGGCATCCACCCGATTGCCGGACAGGGCCTTAACCTGGGCCTTAAAGACGTCGCGGCGCTGGCGGAAAGCGTGGTCGACGCCGCCCGGCTTGGCCTCGATATCGGATCACCCGATGTGCTCGAGCGTTATCAGCGCTGGCGCCGGTTCGACACCGCGCAGATGGGCGTTGTGACCGACGTCCTGAACCGTCTCTTTTCCAATGATATGGTGCCGGTGCGCGCGCTACGCTCGTTCGGGCTGGGTGTCGTGGACCGGCTCGCGCCGCTGAAGCGGTACTTCATTGATGAGGCGGCTGGCGTTGCCAAAGACCGGCCCCGCCTGATGAGCGGCGACGCGATTTAGGGTCTCGCCGATCGCACGTTGAGCGCAGCGAAGCGCAAGATCGGCGGGGGGTCACTCTGTGTCATCCCGGGCAAGCGCAGCGCGACCCGGGATCCAGCGAACCGACTGGTGCTATGGATCCCGGCTCAAGGCCGGGATGACGCCTGTGGGCTTGGGCCTCAGGCTACGCCCTCAACCCTTCCCCGATTTGATCTTCGCGATTTCGGCATCATCGAGTTCGCGGGCCTCTTCGATCAGCATAATCGGGATCGAGTCGCGGATCGGGTAGGCGACCTTGGCGGCGAACGAGACCAGCTCTTGGCGGTCATGGTCATAGTGCAGCACCGATTTGGTCACCGGGCAGACGAGCATGTCGAGGAGCTTGCGGTCCACCGTGGAACGCGGCGAGGCGGGCGCCGGCTGCGGGTCTCCAGGTGCGGTTTCCGCATTGGGCTCTTTGGGCTCTGGGTTCTCGGGCTCGGTCATCATCGGCTGGCGCTTTGGCGCTTACTGGAGGGTCGCGCGGTCTTCTGGCCCCTCGCGGGCAAGGGACAGTTCGGTGATCGCGATCAGCGTCTCCGCCCGCGCCTTGAGGTCCTCGGCTTCTAGCAAGGCCTGCTTCTCGGGCGGGCCGTAGGGGCTCATCATGCACAGGGCATTCACAAGCGCTTCGTTGCTGGCCTTCTCAACGCCCGACCAGTCGGCCTCAAGGTCGTTGGCCTCGAGATAGGCTTTAAACGTCAACAGAAGCGTGTCGCGGTCGACCAGCTTTTCGCCCTCGCCTTGGCGGAAATCCCGATCGAACCGTTCGGTGGCGACGCGGCACAGGCGGAACGGCGTGATCGCTGTTTCCTCTTCGAGCACTTCGAACCGGCAGACACCGGTCAGGGTGATCAGAAAACGGCCGTCATCGGTTTCTTGAAAGGCGCTGATGCGGCCCGCGCAGCCGACGGCGCACAAAGGTGGCGTGTCGGGGTCGAGGCCCATCACCGGCGAGCCGTCGCGCTCGAACTTTGGCTGCACCATGCCGATGATACGGTCATGGCCGAGCGCGTAATCGATCATTGCGAGATAGCGCGGCTCGAAAATGTTCAGCGGCATCTGCCCGCGTGGCAGCAGCAGCGCGGAGGAGAGCGGGAAGACCGGGATGATGGATGGGATGCCGCCGCTGCGCTGCTCGCGCCCGCCGCCTGAACGGGGCGTTGGTTCGGCCCCGGCTTCTGCTTCGCTGCGCCCGGAACTCTTGCCTTGCATACCGGTTTCACCCTTGCCCTCGGCCATCAACTGGCCTGCGTTTGGCCCAGCGGCCCCGCGCGCGACCGGCGGGGTTGGGCGGACGGCTAGGAGAAGAGCACCCGTGAGAGCTGTTTGCGGCCCGCAATGCTTGCCGGATCGCCGGCGCCCCAGGCATCAAACAGATTGAGCAGCTCCTTACGGGCGCCATCATCATTCCATGACCTATCGCGCTTGACGATCTCGACAAGGGCTTGGGCCGCCTGCTCGCGCTGGTTCATGGCGTTGTGGATCAGCGCCAGGTCGAAGCGGGCCTGATGGTCATCGGGGTTGGCGTCGAGTTTGGCGCGCAACGCGGCCGGATCGCCCAGGGCCGCGGCCTTTTCGGCCAGCTCGATCGCCGTGATCGCGGCGGCAATGGCCGGGTCGGCTTTCAGCTCATCGGTCAGGCTGTCGGCGGCTTGGCGCGCCGTCTCCACATCGCTGGCGGCGACATAGACCTTCAGCATGCCCGCCATGGCGGCGGCATTGTCGGGCTCGGCTTGCAGCACGGCGCTGAACATTTTGGCGGCGGTGGACAGATCGCCCTTGTCGAGCGAGAGCTGCGCGCCTTCCATGATCTGCTCGGTCTGCGAAGGCCCTTGCGGGCCGATCAGCTTATCAACGAACGCCTGCACCTGGGCTTCCGACTGGGCGCCCATAAAGCCATCGGCGGGCCGCCCATCAACAAAGGCGAACACAGCGGGGATTGATTGCACGCCCATCTGGCCTGCCACCTCGGGGTGGTCGTCAATGTTCATCTTGGCGAGCCGGATCTGGCCGCCCGCTTTGGCGGTGACCGCTTCGAGCGCCGGGGTGAGCTGCCGGCACGGCCCGCACCAAGGTGCCCAGAAATCGACGATCACCGGGCGCGTCTTCGATTCTTCGATGACATCGGCCATAAAGGTTGCGGTGGTCACGTCGATCACATCGCCCGCGCTGGCCTCGCCAGCCTGGGGTGCGCCGCCTGTTCCGATGAGCATGGTGGGTCTCGTTTGTAGGGTTGTTGTGTCCGTGGCGGGAAAATGGGCGTTCAGGTGCCCTGGCGCAAGGCCCGAGACGAAGGGTCAGTCTGCCCGTCAGTCGGGTGCAGGGCCTTCAAGGTCAATCACCTCGACGGCATGGCCCGTGCGCTCGACAAAGGCAAACAGATCATCGCGGGCGATGGAGGTGGTGGCCGTGTTCTGCATCGGGTGGCCGTTGATGGTGTCCGCTGCCAACAGGTTGGCGTCGAGCACGAACCGCACCGCCTTGTCGGTGTCGTTGATGATGGCAAAGGCGGTCACCGAGCCGGGGGTGACGCCTAGCGTGGCTTCGAGGAGCTCGCCCTTGCCGAAGGATAACCGCCCGCAGCCAAGCGTCTTGAGATCAACCTGCGTGCCGTGTGCCGCGGTGACCAAGAACAGCGTGCCCTTTTTGTCCTTGAGAAACAGGTTCTTGGTGTGGGCGCCCTCGATCTGGCGATGGATGTGCTGTGACTGTTCGACCGTGAACACCG
>JAHCMG010000157.1 GCA_019192585.1 Devosiaceae bacterium MH13 | reverse complement strand
GTGCGACCATGCCGAGAACAGGCTGCCGCCGGCCTATGGCAGTTTGGGCCTCGATCCGCGCCAGTTGGAGCGGCATATCGGCTACGATATCGGGGTGAAGGCCCTGTGTGAGCAGCTCGCATCGGCGCTGGACGCGTCGCTTGTCATGTCGCGCTTTTCGCGGCTCCTGATCGATCCCAACCGCGGCATTGATGACCCAACGCTGATCATGCGGCTTTCCGACGGCGCCGTGGTGCCGGGCAATGCCCGCCACAGCCCGCAGGAGCGTGCTCATCGGATTGCGCGCTACTATCTGCCCTACGACGAGGCGATATCGAGGGCGATCGGTCATGTCGCCGGGGTGACGGGCAAGCCGCCGCTGCTTTTGTCCATTCATTCGTTCACGCCGGTCTGGCGTGGCGCGCAACGACCGTGGCACGCCGGGGTGTTGTGGGATCGTGATCCGCGATTTGCCGTGCCGCTGATTGAAGCGCTGCGGGCGGACACCCATCTGGTTGTTGGTGACAATGAGCCCTATTCGGGCGAATTGCCCGGCGACACGATGAACCGGCACGGAACCCGCAAGGACCTGGCGCACGCCCTGTTGGAGGTGCGGCAAGACCTAATCGATGATGGTGATGGCATAGCCGCCTGGGCGCGGCGACTGACCGCGATTGTCGAGCCTTTGCTGGCCGATCCGCGCCTACGGGCGCCCTTGGCCCCAGGTTTTGAGTGAGTTTGAGTCAGTTTAAGAAGGAGCACCCGCACCATGGATGAAACCACTGTTCGTGATCTTGAAGCGGCCGCCTTCCGGCGTTTGGTCTCGCATCTGCGCAGCCGGCAGGATGTCCAAAACATCGATCTGATGATCCAAGCGGGTTTCTGCCGAAACTGCCTTGCCGACTGGCTGAGCGAAGCGGCGCAGGATGCCGGCGTGTCACTCGATCGCGAGGGTGCGCGGGCGCATGTCTATGGCGAGCCCTATGCGGACTGGAAAGCCCGCCAGCCTGAAGCGACGCCCGAGCAGATCGCGGCCTTCAAAGCCACCCAGACCTCGCACAGCTAGGCGGATGCTCGTCCACTACTGTGTGCGGCTGGGTGCTTGACCCGTGCGATCGTCCCGCGCGATGCAAGGCGCTCGCCAGAACCCGCGCCGCACCAAAGGCGCTTCGCAGCAAGGACCCACCATGACAGACACCAGCGTGGCCGCCGGTCAGCTCCGCTCGCTGATCGAGCGCATTGAGCGTCTTGAAGAAGAGAAAAAGGCCATCGCGGACGACATCAAGGACGTCTATGGCGAGGCGAAAGCCAACGGCTTTGACACCAAGGTGCTGCGGCAGGTCGTGCGGATCCGCAAGCAGGATCAGGCCGAGCGGCAGGAGCAGGAAGCTCTGCTGGACCTCTATCTCGGCGCGTTGGGTGGGGCTGCGGCGTCAGCACCAGACGACGGCGTTTAGCCGCAGTCTGCGGGCCTATTGCCCGCTATAGGTCGAGGTCAGGCTGCGCCGAAAGAAGCCATCGGACCCGGTCGAGAATTGCCGTTGGCTTTCGAAGCCGGAGTGGCGGTCAAGCGTCGGCGAGAGGTTGACCGCATTGGTCGGCGCGATGAGCTGCGCATGGTCGGACCCGCGGATCGACTGTTTGGCGAGCGACGCTGTCAGGTCACCATTGATCGGATGCAGCCGTGACGACGGCGCCCTCGGCGTCGACCCGGTGACGATGTCTGACACGCCGCGCGCGGCGGTCTGAGGCACGTTTGCGGGCGGGAACACCGGCGCGACGACGCTCTGTTGCGGCGCGGGGGCGGCAAGCGTGTTGATGGCCGTTTGGCCAGCGCTCAGTGAGGGCGTTTCCGGCGTGAACGCGGTTGCAAGGCTCGGCGCCGTTTGCGTTGGCGCTTGCGGAGCAGAGGCAAGGGTGATGGGCGCTGCTGCCGGTGGCGTCAGAGCGACAGGCGTCGGTGCCGGCGGCACGAAGCGCGGTTCGGCGGACGCGAGTTCCACGGGTGCGGCAGTTTCCGCGGCTTGGGCCGGCGCTTCAGCTGTCAGCGTCTGATCGATCCGAGACCGCAGGCTTGCTTCCTGGGCGCGCTGCTCGGCGAAGCGTGCTTCAATGAGTGCGGCGATCTGGCCGGGTGCGGGCACGGACTGATCGATCTGCTGCGCCCGGTTGATGGGCGGCAAGGCGCTGGCGGGCAGCTCTGTCTGGGCGCCGCGCGCGGCCGCGAAGGTCGCGGCGAGGCCGCCAGGCGCCGCGGTAATCGCTCCGGGTGCTGGGTCTTGCGCTGGCGTCTGGGTGGCTGGCGTCGAAAGCGCGGCGATCTGAAGCTCATCAAGCGTTGGCGCTGGAACCGGCGAGGGCACCGACACGCTTGCAATGGCCGATGGTGCCGAGGTGAGCTCAGAGGCCGCATTGGGCGGAAGGATCGGGGCCGGCGCGGAAAAGGGTGCGCGTGCGACCTCTTCGGTCTCCGCCTGCTGCGCGGCTGGCGCTGCGGCGGTTTGAACTGGCTGCGCCTGGCGTGCCGGCGCGCGGGTAGGTGCAGCTGCAGGCGCTGCATCGTCTTGATCACCACCGCCGAACAGCGCGCCGAAGAGGCCGCCTTCGCCGGAATCGGGCAGCACAGGCGCGGAGCGGTCCTCTGGTGACGAGCTGGTGACGCTGGCGACCGCAGTTGTGCTTGTGCTCCGCTGGGGGCGCGCGCCGCGTTGCAGGTCGCGTTGCGCGAGCTCAAACCCCGCCATGGGCCGGCCATCGGAGGGGATGTGCACCGTGCGTCCATCGGGGAACACGCGGGCCAGCTGGCTGCGCGTCATTCGCGGCCACATGCGAATGGAGCCGGTATCAAGGTGGACGAACGGGGTGTTCGACCGCGGATAGTAGCCGACGCCGCCCTGCTGCTGGCGCAAACCGGCCGCGCGCAGGGCCGATGCGGACACGCCGGGAATGAAGAAATCCATCGCCCGGCCCATCGTGTGCTGCGAGTTTTGCGCAACGCCCGAGGAGCGGCGGCGCAGCATGTTGTTGGTCGCCGGTGAGCGGTAGGCTGAGACAACGTGGATCGGCTCGCTGGCGCCGACCTCGCGGTAAACTTCCCAAACGATGTCGAACAGGTCGGGGTCCATCCGCGTGACTTCGTCGCGGCGCCAGTCCCGAAGGAAACGGTTCAGCTGGTCGAGCCCGGCCTGCACGAAGCGGCCGTTGCGCTTGTAGGTAACGGTCAGCCGTTCATGGGTATGGGTGTTGTACAGCGACAGCGTGCGGGTTTGCGCCTGGGCCGTCGCCACTTGCAGCGGCATCAGCACCAGCAGAGAGAGGGCGAGCACCCAAGCGCCGCGCGTTGCGGACGACGCCAAAGGCCTCGTCATCGCGCGCAGGCTAAACCCGAAGATGCGCCCTGGGAAATGCAATCAACCCTCACTCACGCCACGTTGCGTGCCGCCGACCTTACGTCCTGCGCTCGCAGCTGGGTGCGTTGGTATGCGCTTGCAATGCGAGCGACCAACCAGACTGTCTTGGACCCACATCACCATGGCACCGAGCCAATATCCAGCGGCCGTTTGCCTGCCTTGGCGTTGTGAAAGCCTATCCACACCCGTTGCGCGCTGCCTCAGCGCAACAAGCCCCGCCTACTGACCACCGGGGAAAGGTGGTCAAAACAAGGCGAGGGCGTCCGTTCTTAACCCATCCTCACCAGAGTTGTTTCAAAAGGGTTAAGCTATGGTTACGGGTTAACCAATCTTTCACGGGTTCAGCGCGTCGCGGCCGCGCCTCGTGCCTGGGGAAAAAGGCCGGCTTCTGGGTGCTGGCGCCTAGCCGTCGAGCCCGAGGGCGGCAAGCGTCCGGCCATGGTGGCCATACAGGTCGCGGGCCATGATCAAGTCGCCATCATCGTCGATGCGCGCGGTGAAATAGGTGATGTGCACCGGGATGCGCCGATCGAGGATCTTGTTGCGTTCGCGCGGGCCCTGAAGCGACCGCAGGCGTGCCCCGTCCCAACCAGGCTCGTTGGTCATCAGGGCTTCGGCGAAGGCCCACGGGTCTTGCACCCGCACACAGCCATGGCTGAAGGCCCGGCGATCGCGACCGAACAGGCCGCGTGACGGCGTGTCATGGAAGTAGATCGCGTGCTGGTTGGGGAACATGAACTTGATTTCGCCCAAGGCGTTGCGGGGTCCGGGGCGCTGGCGAATGCGCGGCGCGCCGGCGCCTTCTGCGACGGCAGCCCAATTGACCGCATAGGGGTCGATCACGCGGCCACCCGACACGACTTCATAGTTGCGTGCAGGCAAATAGCCGGGGTCCTGAAGGATACGCGGCAGCAATTCGCTGCGGGTGATCGATGAGGGCACATTCCAGTATGGGTTGACGGCGATATACTCCATCTCATCGGAGAAGATCGCCGTGCGGTGCTGGTTTTTGCCGACCACCGTGCGCGTGGTGAAAATGCTCTCGCCTTCGCTCATCACCCAGAGCCGGTACTCGGGCACATTGGCCAAGACGTGGAACTCGCCCAGTTCGCGCGGCATCCAGCGCCAGCGTTCCATGTTGGCAATCAAGTGCGGGACAAGGTCGCCAGCTTTCTCATTAAGCGCCGCAAACGTGGCCGGGCCGACAATGCCGTCGGTCGACAGGTTGTGCTCGCCCTGGAACTGGCGGACGGCGACATCCAGCGCCTCGTCAAACACCAAGGGGTCGGCGGCCGCCTGTTCGGTCTCTTCGGCCGGAAGCGGGGTCGCCGACGATGCGAGAATGATTTCCGCATCGCCCTCGGGCTGATAAGCGCCCAGCTCGTTCGTGGCCGCCGGGGCAGGCACCCCAAGGCGTTCACGCAATTGCGGAACACGGGTGTCCCGGTCGCCAAGGCGCAACGTGCCGCCTTCGGCGATGGGCTGGTACTGCTCGGCCTCGGACGCGTCGCGCAGCTCGGCAAGCCGTTCGCGCAGAGCGTGGAACTGGGCGTGTGGGGGGTGATAGTCGAGCAGGGCCTGGGTCGGGTCATCGGCCACGAGCATGGATGGCAACACGGTTGCCGCGTCGACGAAGTTGCGCTCGAGGGTGATGTCACGGCCGATGGCGCTTGGGTTCACCCGGCCCGTCATCGCGTGACGGGCGTAACGCACAGTCCACAGCGCCATGGCGATGTCCGCCTGGGCGGCCTCAGCGGCGCTTGGTGTCGCGGTGGCGGGCTCGAGAAACGCGGCGTGCTCGAAATCGGCAGGGTTCAAGCCGTAGACATCAGCGGTTCGGAACGTGTTGAGGGTGGAGAGCCCGAGATCCGTCAGCGCACCGGCGGCGACAAACAGTGACTCGAAGTTCCGGTCCGCATAGAAGGCTTCAACCGCGTCGCGCTCGGCGGATGTCGTCTCGCCATCGTTCTGCAACCCGGCTTCGATCAGCGAGCGGATCACCTGACCGGTGAGCGTGTCGAGCATGCGCGCATCGCGCGCTGCGATGGCAGCTTCATCGACAACAGGAGCAGCGACGGCTTCTGCCGCCTGCACGTTCGCGGCAGAGGGCTGTACGTTGGCGTTGGCCACCGCCGGTTCCGCCAGATCGGCGACCGGCAGAGCCGCCTCATCGTCCGCCGCGACCGTGCCGCCGGACGATCCGGTGTTCAGGCTCGCCAGCGCGTCTTGGAAGGCGGCGACGCAGGCGGGCTCGATCTGGCACTCCAAATCCGCCGGAAGGCTTTGAGCGCCAGCCGTCTGGCTGAACGCTGCGAAAGCGATCGCCGCGACCGATGACAGCAGAAAGCCGCGCGCTGCGCGCAACCGGAAGGTCTGAAACCGAAAGGTCATTGTGTTTCCTCGGCCTTTTCGTCTCGTGCCCATATGCGTTTGCCGCTTGGCATGGCGCATTTGGACCACATCGCCCCAGGTTGCAGTCGTGTAGCGGTCTTCTTGCAGTCTCAGCTCAGGTCGCGTGCGAGCAAAAGCACGAGCCTTTGCGAATCGTGCCAGACCTCGTTCCGTGGCGGCAAGAGCCTGGGGCGCACACCGGGCCGAAAACCGAGCTTTCGGTTAGCGGTTTGCCGCCATGATTTTCGAAGGTGACGGTTCTGCAACACCCTCAGCGGGCGCGTTCGGGCTTGCAGGGTCAATCTGGTAGTCCGACAGCTTGCGGTACAGCGTCGAGCGGCCAATGCCGAGGCAGCGGGCGACATCGCTCATATGGCCGCCAAGATGGCCGACCGCGAAGCGAATGGCCTGCTCTTCGAGCGCGGCGAGGCGGCGTGGCTGGCCCTTGCCGTCGGTCAGGTCGACCATGCCATAGTCCGACATGGGCAGACTGATGGCCGGTGAGGCAATGGCGGAACCAGCAACCGAGGGGCTGGCGGTCGGGCTCGATGGAGCAATGGGCGCTACGGGCGGCGCGGCGATGGTGAGCCCTTCGCGCGCGGCAATCTGCGGGAAGTCGGACGGGCGCAAATAGTCGGTGTCGCACAGGACAACAGCGCGGAAGACGGCGTTTTCGAGCTGGCGGATGTTGCCCGGCCAATCGAAGCCGGTGACCAGTTCCAGCGCAGGTTGCGAGATCCCCTTAATGTGCCGTTTCCCCTCTTCGGCGGCGAAGCGCACCAGGAAATGCTCGACGAGGTAGGGTATATCGTCGACGCGTTCGCGCAGCGGCGGCACCCATATGGGGA
>JAHCMG010000156.1 GCA_019192585.1 Devosiaceae bacterium MH13 | reverse complement strand
CCGATACGCGCGGCGAGGCGTAGCGCCTCCCCGCTCACTGCCCGATCAATCCAGCAGCATAAGCAATCGCGCGTTGGTAGTTGCCACTGTCGTTCCACGCGGACAGGACCCGGAAATTGGCCGTGCCATCGGCAAAAGGTTGGCCGCCGCGCCAGCCATTGCGGCTGAGCATGTTCGCTGCCGTCGCGAGCGCATCAGACGCATTGTTGGGGTCGAGGCGGCCGTCGCCGTTGCCGTCTTGCGCAAAGCGCACCCAGTTGCCAGCCAAAAACTGCATGTGGCCGAGCTCACCAGACGGGCCGCCACGGCTATTGATCGTAATCAGGCCCCTGTCGACCAGCTGCAGGGCGGCGACAGCGTCATCCTCAAAGCGCGGGTGGCGGCGGCAGTAGGAGGCCAGCGTGACCGCCCCGCCGACGATGGGCGTGCTGCCGGTGTTGCCACCCCACGCCGTCTCATAGCCCCAGATCGCAACCAGGATCGAGCCGGGCACGCCGTAGCGCCGCTCGAGCGCGTCAAAGAAGGATGCGTTCTGTTGCAGCCTTTGGCGGGCGCCAGAAACGAACGAGTTCACGCTTGAGAACCGGCTGGTTAGGAACTGCTCTGGACTGCGGAACCGCATGCTCGATTGGTTGGCAGGGTTCGATTCAAAGCGCCAGGTGATGCCCGACAGCTGCGCCTGCTGCAGCGCCTGAAGGCCCGCCTGGCCGACCCCGTTGGAGGCGGCAAGCTGCGCGAGCTGCTGCTTGTAGGCGTTAAACTGGCCGCGATCGGTGATGCACTGCGCCGCGAGCGCCGGCGTTGAGGCCAGCATGGCAGCGATGACCGCCACCATACCCCACTTGGATCGATTTGCGGTCATGTCCGTCTTCCCCCGGCCGATGCAATCAACAAGCTGGCGAACGCCGTAGCGTCAGCCCTCGGGGTGGTTCTACACGATAATCGGCTGGCCCGCGACCCGGCAGCTCTGAAGAGAGAGGACGGATACAGAAAAGGCGCGGGGTGGCCCGCGCCTTCGTGTCTTGAGCAAAGTCTTGCGCTTCGGGCTTACGCCCTCAACGTGCGACTTTGATTGATGTGTTACGCAGCCTTGATCACGCTGACGGCGGTTTTGCCCGAGCGCTGATCAATCTCGGTCTCAAACGCCACCTTCTGGCCATCTCGCAGTGGGCCCATGCCGGCGCGCTCAAGCGCCGTGGCGTGGACGAAAACGTCCTTGCCGCCATCGTCCGGCTCGATGAAGCCGAAGCCCTTTTGATCGTTGTAGAATTTCACGGTTCCGTTCGTCATGGGTCTATCCTTTGTCCATGGACATGCTGCTGATCCCTCAAAGATCCCGGCATGCAAATTGGCGATCAGACGTGCCCAATGCCCGCCCATATCGCGTCGTCGAGGCTTGAAGTTCTCGAAGGAGAATTTTGTGAGGGAAGTTTGCGTCCACCGATGAAGGGGCGACCAAGACCAACCAATCGTCAAGTGTCGATGGCGGCCTCGTACGCGCTCTGCGCGCGTCTCGCAAGCACGAAAGGGACAGCCAGGCCCCCGGGCTGGGGCGCTCGGGGGTCTGGCGGTTGGTTAGACGGGTCGGGCTCGGGCCCGCGCCTGGAGGTCTGCGGTTTGCGCTGAAACGGCCTTAGATGCTCATGCCGCGGGCGGCGTCGATGGCTGTTTCATGGTCGCGGGCGGTGACGCGCAGGAAGGGCGAGCACATGTTCTGCCCGTCGGTCATGCCCAAAAGCGCGCCCCGGTTGGGGACGATGACAATCACCGAGGCTTTGCCATAGGAGTTGGCCGGCCGGCCAAAGCCCAGTTGGGCGAGGTAGAGGTCGGTCTCGGTGATGTTGAGGTCCAACAGCGCGGGAGCCTCCGTGGACAGGCTCGAGCGGACGGCCTCAACGGTGCTGTGCTCGGGGCCACAGGTCAGGTCTTCCACGGCATGGGCGGGCGCGGGTGCCAAGGCCACCAGAGCGCCGGCCATGAGGCCTGCGACGGCCACAGCTTTGAGGGGCGCGTTGAAAAACCGCGCCTTGGCGAGGCCGGCAGATGGGGTGTGGGAGGACGTCACTTCGGGGGAAGATGTGCGGGGGGATGTCATGGGTAGCTTCTCCATTGAGGGGCCGCCCAGGCATCATCCCGGCCGACCGGATCAGCAGGCCGGAGCCTGCTTTGGATAACGCAAACTACTTAGCCAGCGTAGGTACGCATGGTTAACGAGCTGTGACCGACGCATTGTGCACCGCAGTCGCCACGTGCTGGCCACAGCCCTACTGACCACCCCTGAACGTCCCCAAACCCTTGCAAGCCAATCGCTGGTTGCGACTGGTCCTGCTGCGGTGCGACGCTGCATCAATCGTGCCAGGCTGACTGGCGAAGTGAGGGTTTTGGGCCACATGGCGTGTCAGCGACCTCTCGGTAGCTTTGGGCAGAGTGGTCAGCAGCCAGCGCCGTAGCGCCGGCCGTGAGGTCGAGTGTGCGCCCCAGTTGGGCCCATGGGGGATAGACGGTTGTGCTATCCCCGCCTTGATCGCCGCCGCAATGCTTACCGGGCAGTGCTTTTTGGCGTTTGCAAACCTAAGCGCGGGGTCGTCTGCTCAATTTTGAGGCAGCATCGGACCGTGAGGCCATTGGGTCCTGCAACGGGTCGTCCCCGGATGCGCACGGTCCGTGGGTGAAGCCCATGGACCAAACCGGTTTTGGCAGCCAGGAGCGCCGGCAGGTGTTTGTGCGCTGCAGCAATTGGCCTCTGGTTTGCATGCCCTACTTATACGTTCGTCTTAGACCAGGAGGTTTGCCATGCAACCCGAACACATCCTGTTGGCCGTTGAACTGTTCATCATCGGCATCATCACCGGCGCCGTTTTTGATCATATGCAGGCCGCCGGCGTGGCGCTTTAAGCGCCACGGGTTCTTGCATCGTTGATGTTCGGCCGTGCGCCCTCTGATCGGGCGCAAGGCTTAGGATCCCTAGGCGCCGTTCGGCAGGCCGGGCTGTGTATCCTCCGACGGTGTTCGTGGAGCGCCGTCTTCGTCAGCACCAGCTGACAGCGCATCCGCAAACCCATGGTTCCGGTCGCGATGACCGGCCTCGTCCGCGCGCACAGCGATGACGACCTCGCGCAGCCGGGCATCTGAAGGCAGATCCCAATAGTCGATGGCAATCTGAGGGGCTGGTACGTTCTCCAGTTTTCCATCATCAATCGCCGCGAGATATTGGGTGTAGCTCACCACCGCCTCTTCTTCGAGATAGGCGACGACCCGGTGAGCCGTCTTCGGCGCCAACAGGTACAACAGGAAGTACAGGTTGAAGAACACGCCTTGGGCAAGGAGGATCAAGACGCGTTCGAACACGGTGGGTCGCGCGATGTTGATGAACGTCATCAGATGCATGCGCTCGTTCTCGGCCTCATCGAGAAGCTCGGCGATCCAACCCTCATCGTCGCGGATGTGCCGGATCGATTTGAGGTGTTGCAGCATGCCGCCCACCATGCCCGGTACGGCGGCGACCGTTTCGAGCACAACCGCGCGGTGCCCGTAGCGCTTGCGAAAGAAGGCGTCGGCGAACACGCGCATGAACTTGACCAGGCGATATGCGAACCGATCGCTGAAGGTTTCCGGTACGTGGTGCTCCACCACACGGTCGGGTATGTTGGCCTTCCGCGCGAACATGATTTCTCTATCCTTTCCAACGCTTTGACTAGCTTATAACCTTGGTGAGGAAATGGTGTCTCGGCCCCTAAAACCCAAGAGGGTTGAAGGGCGGCATTGCGCCGCGCGCGGAAGCGCGCAGGAGGGCACCACAGCGGGCTTGAACCCGAGGTTCGGCCGCCGTCAGCGCGGGTGGTTGGCATGAAGTGGGCGCGATCTTCGCCAAGATGGCAGCAATGATAGGTAGTCGCCCGCTTGTAGCCAGCGCGCCACTTGACCGACCATTCGGGCGTCTCTCCCGCGACTTTGGAGCCCCCCAAATTGGAGCCAAGCAAAACCTCACTTGAGCTGCCTGCGCAGCAGCGCGTGTTCGCGTGCGAGCCCATCGCACGGGAGGTTCTGTACATTGACGACGATCCCGATGACCTGCTGCTCGTCCGCCTCATCGCCAGCCGCGCTGGCCGCGGCGCGTTTAATGTCACCGGCGCGCTGAGCCTTGCTGTGGCGTTGGAGCGGCTTCAGAACAAGCGCTTCGACCTCGTCATCGTCGACAATCGCCTCGGCTCGGGCCAGCGCGGCCTCGACGCACTTGAAGCGCTGGCCGATAGGCTGGGCGATGCGAAGGTGATTTTGGTCTCAGACTATATGCAGGACATCGATCCCGCGACGCTGCCCGGGCGTGTCGCGGGCGTTGTGAGCAAGCAGGACTTTCACAAGATTTTCGATGTCGGCTGGCCGTACTGAGCGCTGACCTCTCACGCGTTGGGTCAAAGAATAACCCCGCCGTGCGATGACGCGCGGCGGGGTTTTTTGTTTGAGGCCGGCGGGCCGGTTTCGCCGCTTACATTTGCGGGGGAACCGCAAAGAACATGGTCTCACCGGAATGGTCATCGACGCCGTCATTGTCGGTCGAGACCCACATGGTGCCATCTTCGGCGATCGCGAGGCCTTCAACCTTGTCGAGGACATAGCCGCCGGTCGACGTGAGATAGGGCAGCAGGTCGACAACCATCTCTGGCTCCAGCACCGCGGGCGTTTCGCCAAGCGGCACCATGTCATCGAGCGCAGCCAGCGGTACGCGGGTGATCATCTTGGTCACGGCGCGGTCGTCGAGCTGGTTATCGCGCTCGATGAAGTAGACATGGTCGCCATGGGCGACGATCTCCGACAGGCCAACCCAGCCGCGCTCTGGCTGCGTTTTGCGGTAGTGGATGACGCTCCACGCTTCGGCCTCAAGGTCGTAGCCGAGCACTTTGACGTGGTTGTCGGGGTCATCGCGCCATTCGCGCTGCACCGCGATGTAAAGCATGCTGCCGACGCGGGTGATGCCTTCGAAGCCGAACCGGCGTTCAACAGCCATCAGCTCCGGCGGCAAGGTAATGTAATCCTCGATCTCGCCGTCGGCGCCGACATGATAGATGGCGTGCGGCACGAGACGGTCGGTCCGACCTTCTGAGGCGATCCAGAAGCCGCCATCGCCATCAAGCGCGATACCTTCCATGTCGAGCAGCTGCGCCGGGCGACCCTCACGGGTCACATCGATGGCGCGCACGATCCGTGCCGGGGTTTGGCTCGGATCGATGTGGAAGATGCGCGGCTGGAGGCCATAGAAGCTGTCGGAGACAGCGAAGATCGTGCCGTCGTCTGCCATCACCTGGCCGGAGATGGCGCCCCAGCCGATCAGGTCTTCAATGCCCGCGCTGGTAAGATGCGGGTAGGATGCCGGCGCATCTTGATACTCAAACAGCATCACATGGGCGCGGGGGCCCGCATCGTCTGTCTCGTTGGCGGAGACCAAGAGGTTGCGCTCGGGGATGGTCACATAGCCTTCCGGGCCAATGCCGGAGGGCAGCAGCTGCTCGAGCACGGGGTTCGCCGGATCGGTGACATTGTAGACGCCGACCACCGAGCCGCGCTCTGAGCCGACAAACACATAGGGTGTGCCGGCGAACGTATCGAACGTGACGCTTTCGGGTTCGACGCCTTTGTTGCCCGAGCGCTCTTCGGGGTAATGGCCGATCTCAACGATGGCGTATTCGAAGTCGGTGCCGCTTTCGTAGACGACCTCGCCATCCTGGCTGAAGATGGTCCAGCCGCGGCTGCCGCCGTCCATATCGCCCTCGTTGGCGGTGGCGAAATGGGTGTTGTCGATCCAGGTGACCGAGTCGGGCTCGCGCACCACAGTGATGGTGTCAGAGAAGATCAGCGCGCCTTCTTCTTCGGTGTCGACGCCGTCTAGCTCGACTTCACCGGCGGAGAAGTGGCTGAGCACCTCGCCGTCCGCTGAGACGACGACCATGTGGTTGTTCTCCTGTAAGGTGACGACGATCTCGCCCTCGGCGTTGATGGCCACGAACTCGGGCTCGGGGTCATCGGCGCCAACGTCGGCGAGGCCGGCAAGATCAACCTGCATGGTCGTTGCGCAATCCAGCGAGCCATCGGCGATCTGCGTGATCGACAGGAAGCCGCCGGGCATCTGGCCGACGCGGCCATCGCCTAGGTCTTCATCGCGCTCGTTCTCGATTGCGACCGCAACGAACGAGCCATCGGGCGCGGCCGCGACGCTGTCGGGTTGACCGCCAAGATCGCAGGTGGCGAGCACCGAGCGGCTTTCCACATCGATGGCATGGATGACGCCCGAGGGGTTGGTGAAGCTTTCGGATGTGTTTTCACCCACGAAAGCCGTCATGCCGACGACCGCAACCGAGGTCGGTTCGCCTTCAAGCGCGATAACGCCCGCGGGTTCCGGGTTGGCCGGGTCGCTGATGTCGATAAAGCCGACCACCTCGGCGGGGCTGTCGGTGTAGACCAGCGTCAGGCCATCGGCAGTGGCCGCGATGATCTCGGCTGACGTTTCTTCGGCGTCGGGCGTGTTGAGGTGAACCGGGAACGACGCGATCCGGTTAAAGTTCATGTCGGCAAGTGCGGGCGCTGTGAGCAGCGTCAAGGCGGTTGTGGCGAGCAGTGCGCGAGCGATCATGGCTTTCAGCCTCCCTTATGGTCGAGCGGCCTCCGTGTGACGCAGTTTTGTGACAGCCATATTGCCGTTACGGGCCGGTAGGCTCAGCGCCTGGCCGTGCGGCGGGGCTAACTGAAACGTGAACCATCGGCATTTGACCGCGAAGGCCTGCGTTTCCACGATTGGCTGCAATAACCTGCGCCGAAGCTTGAAGGGTATGCCCGTGTCCATCGCCGCCATCGCCATGATCGTCCGCCGTTTGGTGCGGCTGTTTGCGCTCGTACCGCTGACGCTAGCTGCGCTGATCCTGTCGCCGGTCCCAAATGGCGCAACGCAAGAGGGTCCAGCGGCGGCAGTTGAAGGCACACGGGCAATCGAAGCGGATATGCCGCTCAGCGCCCTGTTGGGCCTCTTCGTCGCACGCTCGCCTCAGCAGATTGCCGACACTTTGGCTTCGCTCGATCGCAACTGGAGCGATGGGTATTACGCGCCGCTGATCGAGATCACCGGCTTTACCTCCAACAATCGCCTGCGCGTGGCGATCTTTGAGCTCCTCGAAAAGCGCAGCGGTGAGAGCCTTGGCACTGACTTTCACGACTGGTTCCAGTGGCTGTGGAACCAGCCCGAAGCGATCACCGCCGACTTTGATGGGTTCAAGTCGCTGCTCTACCGCGTCGTCGATCCGCGCTTTGAGCGCTACTTCGCCGGCCGCCAACAGACCGCCGAGATCCGCCTTGATGAGATCCGCTGGGGCGGCGTGGTGCAGGACGGCATTCCGCCGTTGCGCAGCCCGCTGATGATGCCGGCGGCGGAGGCCGATTATCTGGACGATAGCAACATCGTCTTCGGCCTAGAGATCAATGGCGACGCGCGCGCCTACCCAAAGCGTATTCTCGCCTGGCATGAGATGTTCACCGACACGGTCGGCGGCGTGGAGGTTGCGGGCGTCTATTGCACGCTGTGCGGCACGGTCATCCCCTATGTGACCCGGGTGGACGGGCAGAGCTACACGCTGGGCACGTCAGGCTTTTTGTATCGCTCAAACAAGCTGATGTACGACGCGGCCACGCAATCGCTTTGGAGCACCATGCGCGGCGTGCCGGTTGTCGGCCCACTGGTCGGCCAAGGCGTCGTGCTGCCATCTCTGGCCATCGTCACCACCACGTGGGGCGACTGGAAGCGGCGGCATCCGGACACGACGGTCCTGTCGCTTGAGACGGGGCATCGCCGCGATTATGGCGAGGGCGTCGCCTATCGGCGCTATTTTGCGACCGACGATTTGATGTTCAACACGCCGTTTGCCGATGATCGGCTTGCCAATAAGCAGGAGGTGCTGGGCTTGCGCTTCGCCGGCGCGCCTGAGGATCAGTTGGCCATCGACACCGCGTTTCTTGCGGCCAACCCCGTCTATCGTGATGCGGTTGGCTTTCAGCCGGTCGCCATTCTGACGGACACGTCCGGCGCCAACCGGGTGTACGATCCGGCGGGTGTGACGCTCACTGACTATGACGGAGAAGCCCTGGCCACGGACAGCGAGGGCACCGCTTGGCAGGTCGCCGAAGAGGCCCTTATCGCGCCCGATGGGCGCCGGCTCGAGCGCTTGCCTGCGCATCGGGCGTTCTGGTTTGGCTGGCACGCCGCTTTTCCTCAAACGCGGCTGGTGCAGTGAGCTGACCCACGCGGCTAAAGGGCGGAAGCGATCTGCGCGGCGAGCCGTGCGTTGTTCTCAACAAGCGCGATGTTGGTCCTCAGGCTGCGGCCACCTGTCAGGTCCACAATCCGGCTCAAGAGATAGGGCGTCACGGCTTTGCCCGTGATGCCCTCGCGCTCAAGATCGGCTTGCGCGGAGGCGATGAAGCCGGCCATCTCGTCATGGGGAATCTCATGGGCGGCCGGCACCGGGTTGGCGACCAGCATGCCGCCTTCGATCCCAAGTGTTTCCCGCGCCGCTTGGAAGGCGGCGATCTGCGCCGGCGTGTCGAGCCGCAAGGGGGCCGGGTGCGGCGACCAGCGCGACCAGAAGGCGGGCAGCGCGTCGGTGCCATAGCCGATCACGGGCACGCCGTGGGTTTCCAGCACTTCCAACGTCTTGGGAATGTCGAGGATCGCTTTGGCGCCGGCGGCCACCGTGATGACCGGCGTGCGGCCCAGTTCAATCAGATCGGCTGAGATATCGAAGCTCTCCGAAGCGCCCTGGTGGACGCCGCCAATGCCCCCGGTGGCGAACACTTTGATGCCCGCGGCATGGGCCACCATCATGGTGGCCGCAACGGTGGTGCCCGCGTTCTCGCCTTGCGAGACGGCGTAGGCGAGGTCCGCCCGGGACACCTTTCGAGCGCCTTTGGTTTGGGCGAGCGCGTCGCGCTCATCATCGTCGAGCCCGACCTTGATCCGGCCTTTGACCACGGCGATCAGCGCTGGCGTCGCGCCGCCTTGGCTGATCAGGCTCTCAACCGACCGCGCCATGGCGAGGTTGTCGGGGTAGGGCATGCCGTGGGTGATGATCGTGCTTTCAAGCGCGACGACCGGCTGGCCCGCACCCAGTGCGGCGGCAACGGTTGTATGGATGTCGAGAAGGTCGTTCATGTCTGCGGCTCAGGATGAAGGTCGTCTGCAGGAAGGTCCGCTGCAAGAAGGTCGGCTGCGTTCTCCAACACGTCGTGCGTGCTTTCAACGGTTTTGGCCGCCAAGCGCTGGCCCATGACGCACGCCTCAGCAAGCGAGCGGCCGGCCAGCACGCCGTGCAAGGTGCCCGCGATCAACGCGTCGCCCGCGCCGGTGACATCGACCGGGCTGGCTGGCGGCGCGGGGAAATGAGTTTCGCCATCGGCGGTAGCGAGGAGGCAGCCGTCGGCACCCAGTGTGATGATGACGGCACCGGCGCCTCGGTCGAGAAGCGCCGCGGCGCAGTGTGAGGCGTCAGCACCAGCATCGCCAACCAGTGCGCGTGCCTCATCCTCGTTGGCAAAGAGCAGGGCGATGCCGGAAAGGTCCGTCGGCAAGCGTCCAGCCTTGGGCACCGAGACGGTGTTGATGGCCAAGGTTTGCTGCGAGGCTTTGCAGCGCGCGATGAGCGCGGCAAGCGTATCCGCTGGCAGGTTGCAGTCTGCGAAGATGGCCCGGGCTCGCGCGATCGGCTCCCAAACCGCGTCGAGCCTGTCGGGCGTCAGCGCGTTGAACACATCCATCGCGGCGGCGGCAATGGCCAGCTCGCCCGAGGGTTCGAGCATCGCCAGATAGGTGGCGGTCGGCGCATCGGGGCGCGTCACGCACAGTGACGTGTCGATCCCCAAGCCACGCAGGTGAGCGTTGAGCGCTTCTCCATCAGCATCCTCGCCCCAAACGGAGACCAGCAGCGTGCTGGTGCCAAGGCGCGCCATGGTCTCGGCGATGTTGCGGGCGACGCCGCCAAACGTGGTCACCACCGACACGGGGTTGGAGGTTTTCGTGATCAAGGTCGAGTGGCCGCGCAGCTTGCGGTTGATCACGGCGCCGCCAAGGCAAGCAATGTCGAGCGGGTGGGGCATGAAGGCTCCTAAACTGCGTCAGCGTTACAGGCCCTGCGCGGCTTGGGAAACTGCCAAAGGGCGGTGACCCACCGGTAAGGGTTTGCAACCCCGTGTGACCAGCGCGCCGGAATCCTGCCCCAAATTGGCGCGGGACCAGCCACATTTGGCCGCCAGATTCCGCCTCGTGCAGCCGGGGTGGCAGCGGATAGCCCTAGCGTTGCACGGCACCGGGCGGTGCGTTCGCACCCACCATGTTCCAGCGCCCCGCCCGGTGCCACTTTTATCCGCATCCATCCGCGTCTTAGTCAGTGGAGACACACAAATGACCAAGCTACGCATCACCCATCAGCTTTCAGCCCTCAGCCTTGCAGCCGGCCTCGCGGTGGCGCCCATCGCCGCGTTCGCGCAAGGGGCGCCGGGCTTTGCCGCTGTCGACCTCAATATCGACGGGGTGATCAGCGAGGATGAGTTTCTGGCCGCCATGCCTTCGATGACGGCTGATGATTTCGTCATGGCCGACGGCAATGGCGACACCGTTCTCACACAGGAAGAATATGAGGCGATGACCGACGCGATGTAACCGTCGGCGCATCACGCCCTGTTCTTGGCCAGCCTCGGCGGCAGCGATGCGCGCCGGGGCTGGTTTTTCCGTGCAAACGGTTATATGGAGCGCCAACCCCCGAGCTTAGATTTGGTGCCCCATGGCTGCTTCCAACTCCGCCGCGTCTGCAGCGCTGCGCAATATCGCCATCATCGCTCACGTCGATCATGGCAAGACGACCCTTATCGACGTGCTGTTGCGCGAGTCCGGCCTGTTCCGCGAGAACGAGCAGGTAGCCGAGCGCGCCATGGATTCCAACGATCTGGAGCGCGAGCGCGGCATCACCATTCTTGCCAAGGTGACCTCGCTCACCTGGCAAAACAACCGCATCAACATTGTCGATACGCCCGGCCACGCCGATTTTGGCGGCGAGGTTGAGCGCATCTTGCACATGGTCGATGGCGTCATCCTGCTGGTGGATGCCGCCGAGGGGCCGATGCCGCAGACCAAGTTCGTGCTGTCGAAAGCGCTGAAGCTCGGCCTGCGCCCGATTGTGGCGATCAACAAGATCGACAAGCCCGAGAGCCGGCCCGACGCTGTGCTCGATGAGGTGTTCGATCTGTTCGCCGCGCTCGATGCCAATGATGAGCAGCTCGACTTCCCGGTGCTGTATGGGTCTGCCAAGCAAGGCTGGATGGCCGCGAGTGCCGATGGGCCCAAGGACGATATGACGGCGCTCTTTGAGCTGGTCATGGATCATGTGCCCGCGCCCACCACCGAAGAAGGGCCGTTCCGCCTCCTGGCAACAACCCTTTCGGCCAACCCCTATCTGGGGCGTATTCTGACCGGCCGCATCGCCTCGGGCAGTCTCAAGGCCAACATGGCCATCAAGGCCCTGAGCCGCGATGGAACCGTGCTCGAGCAGGGGCGCGCCTCGAAGGTCATGACCTTCAAGGGGCTTGAAATGGTGCCGGTCGAAGAGGCCCACGCAGGCGATATCGTCGCACTGGCTGGGCTTGAGAAGGCGACAGTGGCTGACACCATTTGTGAGCCGACGGTTTCCGAACCCATCGCGGCGCAGCCAATTGATCCACCGACCTTGTCGATGACCTTCATGGTCAATGATTCACCGCTCGCAGGCCGTGAGGGCGATAAGCTGCAAAGCCGTGTGATCCGGGCGCGCCTGATGGCGGAAGCGGAAGGCAATGTGGCGCTGTCGATCGAAGAGGGCGACTCCAAGGACGCGTTCATCGTTTCGGGTCGTGGCGAGTTGCAGCTAGCCGTTTTGATCGAGACCATGCGGCGTGAAGGGTTCGAATTGGGCGTCTCCCGGCCGCAGGTTGTGTTCCAGCGCGACGACGCCGGCAACCTGATCGAGCCGATCGAAGAAGTCACCGTCGATGTTGACGAAGAGTTCTCGGGCACGGTGGTGCAGAAGCTGGCTGAGCGCCGCGGCGACCTGGTCGAGATGGGGCCGTCCGGCGGCGGCAAGCAGCGGCTGATCTTGCACGTGCCGACGCGCGGGCTGATTGGCTATCATGGTGAGTTCCTCACCGACACGCGCGGCACCGGCATCATGAACCGGGCCTTCCTTGAATACGCCCCGCACAAGGGCGCCATCAAAGATCGTCACACCGGGGTGCTGATCTCGATGAGCCAGGGCGACGCGGTCGCCTACGCTTTGTGGAACCTCGAAGATCGCGGCCCGATGATGATCGATCCGGGCACGCCGGTCTATCAGGGCATGATCATTGGCGAGCACACGCGCGGCAACGATCTTGAAGTGAATGTGCTCAAGGGCAAGCAGCTGACCAATATCCGCGCCGCCGGCAAGGATGATGCGGTGCGGCTGACCACGCCCATCAAGATGACGCTTGAAAAGGCGCTCGCCTACATCGCTGATGACGAGCTGGTGGAGGTACACCCACCGCCGTGCGGCTGCGCAAGCGCCACCTTGATCCCCATGAACGCAAGCGCGCCGCGAAGGCCAAAGCGGCGGCTTAAGCCCTGGGTCGTGCCGCGCCGCAGGCTCACTGAGGCGGCTAAAGGGCGACCAAGGACGTAAGGGCGAAAAGAGCTTTGCGTTTCTTCTAATTGATCCTAGGCTCCCTGTTATGAGCCTAGACGCGATCACCGTGCGACCCGCAGAACCGGCCGATGCCCCGCGCATTACGGCGGTTCATGACGCGGCCTGGCGCGGTGCGTATCGCGGGCTCATTCCGGGCGTTGCGTTGGAACGCATGGTCTCGCGGCGCGGGTCCGCTTGGTGGCGCCGGCTGATCCAACATCGTCGCGGTTTGCTGGTGCTCGATTGGCGCGGCACCGTCGCCGGATATGTGACCTTCGGCAACAACCGGTCGCGCTCGCTTCGGGTGCGCGGCGAGGTGTACGAACTCTACGTCGACCCCTCCTATCAAGGCATGGGTTTCGGGGGGCGCTTGTTCCGCGCGGCGCAGGCCCGATTGGCGGACGCCAATATGGGCCATTTCGTCACGTGGGTGCTCGAAGACAATGATCCCGCTGTCGCCTTCTACGAGGCGATGGGCGGCGAGGCGGTGGCCCATGGCGCGGAATGGTTCGACGGGGTGGAGTGCCGCAAACTGGCCTTCACCTGGCGTGGACGCCTGCCCAAGAGCCGCCTCGGCTAAGGCGCTGCCACGCGCACGGACATTAGCTTGCGACGTTCGGCGATCAGCACTCTTGCTTAAGGCGGGTTAACACCTGCCCTGATAGGGTCCCCTCGACCTTTACACCCTCCACACGGCGAGCCCATCTATGCGCATTGAAGCGATCCCCATTGGCAAAAACCCACCCCACGACGTGAACGTCATCATTGAGGTGCCGATCGGTGGGGAGCCGATCAAATACGAGATCGAAAAAGAGTCGGGCACCTTGTTTGTGAACCGGTTCCTGTACACGCCCATGCGCTATCCGGGGAACTATGGGTTCATTCCACACACCTTGTCTGAGGATGGCGACCCGGTGGACGTGGTGGTCTGCAACACGCGTCCGATCGCGCCGGGCGCGGTGATGAACTGCCGCGTGGTTGGCGCGCTGATCATGGAAGATGATGGCGGCGGCGATGAGAAGCTGGTGGCCGTGCCCTCAGAGAAGCTCACAAGCCGCTACAACCATGTGCAGAACTACACCGATCTGCCGACAATTCTGATCCATCAGGTCGAACATTTCTTCGCGCACTACAAGGATCTTGAGCCCAATAAGTGGGTGAAGATCGACCGCTGGGCTGGCGTCGATGAGGCCAAGCAGATGGTTGTCCAAGCCATTGAGCGAGTGAGCAAGTAACGCGCTGGCGCGGGGCGTTTGGATACGTCCTGCGTCCCATTTCCCAGGCCTGAAAGCCGGACTGTTCGGATCGATTAGAGATTGCTTTGACAGTGCTCAAGGCTTCCATGTCAGTTTTGTGACAGCGTGCCTCCCCTAAAAACCGGGAGGCAAACAATGATCAGCCTTGATGATATGGTCGGCATGAGCGGTTTGAGCGAGGAGGAGATCCTCGCCATCGCCGAGCACGAGCACCTGCCTGACAGTTTAGCGACGAACCTTGCGGCCTATTTGGGTGATGGCACCCAGGGCCTCCAAATCGTGCGCGATATGATCATCGAAGACATTCGGTCCGCGCAGGCGTCGGGGCAGGCCGCGCATGAGCGCGACCTTCTGCATGTCTTGCATCATTTCCTGCGCGAGCACCCATCGGCATGTCCAACCGTCCACCCCTGGAGCTCTAAGTTCTAAGGGGCGGCGTGCTGCGGACGGGTTCTATTGAGGTGTGCGCTAGACGACGTTGGGGTAGGCGTACAAGACGATAAGGCGCTGGAGGAAGAAGATCCCCAGCAGCAGTACGATCGGCGAGATGTCGATGCCGCCCATGTTGGGAAGAAAGCGCCGAATGGGGCGCAGAGCCGGCTCGGTGAGGCTGTGCACCGCCCGGCCGATAGTGCCGAGCACCTGATTGCGTGGGTTGATGACGTTGAACGCCAGAAGCCAGCTCATGATGGCGGAGATGATGATGATCCACCAATACAGGTCGAGCGCCAGCATAATGACATCGAGAACCGCGCGCATGGGGCCTTATCCTTCTTTAGGGGGCGGCAGATGGTGTTCGGCCCCGCATTCGTGGGCTGACATAGGGGTTGGCGTCGGCGAGAGCAAGGCTGTGGCGGGCACGGGATTGCGCCAAAGCTAAAGCCGGTCGCTTGATGGGGCCGTGGGCAGCTACGCGCTTGACAGATTTCGTCCGCGCGGCCTACATCCGCGACCCTTGGGGGCCGTAGCTCAGTTGGGAGAGCGCGTCGTTCGCAATGACGAGGTCAGGGGTTCGATTCCCCTCGGCTCCACCATAGCCAATCGCTCGCGATTGGCGGAACAAGCGACAGGTGATTGCCTTGCAATCACCGAGAGCGACCCAGCCCAGGCCTAACTCAACCGCCGAAATCGTCGCCGGGCTTTCGCTCGCGATTGGCGGAACAAGCGACAGGTGATTGCCTGGCAATCACCGGGAGCGGCCCTCAAGAGACACGCCTTTTGGCCGACGCTCGAGACGCCGCCTATGTCGCTTCGCTGGCTTCTGGGCCGTACAGCTTCAAGAACTTGTCGACGCCGCGCTCCACGCGCTCATTCACCTGTGCCTCGCTCAGCGTCAGCTCCGGGTCGCTCTGCAGGCGGATTGGAAGCAGGCCCTGACACAGGACCGCGAGGTCCTCAGCCGCTTCATACGAATCGGAAACGGCCAACAGGCCTCTGTCCGCCCACCCTGAGATGAGGTCCTGAAACGCGCTGTGCATGCGGCCGGGGCCCAGTTCGTAGAACTTGCGGCCCAGTTCCGGCTTGCGCTTGGCTTCGAGCAGGAAAACCGGTTCGGGGCCCATCAGTTCGCGGTTTGCCATGGCCATCATCAGCCCGGTGCAGATCTGGATCAGGGCATCACGCACCGGCATGTCGGGGTCAATATCGCCGGGAATGCTGTCGATCGCGCCTTCGCCGAGCTGCTCGAAGACGGCGTCGAAAATGTCCTGCTTGCGGCCGAACTTGTAATAGATCGTCGTTTTGGCGACGCCCGCGGCGTCGGCAATCTCTTCGATGCTGACCGCTTCTAGGCCCCTGTCAAAGAACAGCTTTCGTGCGGCGACCAGGATGTCGCGGCTTTTGCGCTCGCGGTACGGCAGGGCTTCGCTGGCATCTAAAGCCATTTTCTCAGCACCCATTGATCCACCTTTGAAAATGCTACGTAATCGTAGTATGAAACGTCATCGTAGTAATTCAATGTCTCCCCCGTTTACCAAAATAGCGCACCAGGGACCACCATGCTTGTCGGCGTAGACAAAGACAAAGCCTCCAAAGGGCCAACATCCCCCAAAGAAGACGCAAAGACCGAAGCCAAAAAATCGAAGGGCGCGCGCTTTATCACGCGGGTGCTGAACAGCGCGTTTAGCCTGCTCGTGATTGCCGGTATCGTCGGCGTCGCCATGTTCGCCAATCAACGCATTCAGCAGGATGCAGCTGTGGCGTCCGAGGCGGCGCGGGCGGCTCAGGTGGCGACTGCCGTTCCCGTGCGCACCCAAGTCGCAGTTGCCGAGGACGCGTTTTTGGTGCCGCGCAGCTATGTCGGCCTGATTGTGCCTGACCGCTCCGTGTCGCTGGGTTTTGAGATCAACGGCCGCGTAGCGACGCGGCATGTGTCTGTCGGTGAACGTGTCCGGCAGGGCGATCTGTTGGCCACGCTCGATCAGCGACGGACGGAAGCCAACTTGATCAATGCGCGCGCCTCACGCGAACGCGCGCAGGCCGTTCTCGCGCTGCGGGAGGCTGAGGCCGAGCGCATGGAGACCCTGGTCGAAGGCGGCATTGTCACCCAACAGGCTTTTGATCAGGCCGGCTCGAACTTGCAGGCAGCGCAGGCCGATCTCGATAGCGCCAACGCTCAGCTGCGGTCGCTCGAGATCGATTTTGAGGATACGCAGCTGCTCGCGCCGTTTGATGGTGAGGTTACAGCGATCAATTTCGATCTTGGGGATGTTGTCGCGCCAGACCGGCAAATCCTGACGATGACCTCGCGCAGCCAAACCGAAGCGCATATCGGGCTGCCCGTTGAGGTGGCCGAGGGCTTTGACGTTGGCGACCGGGTTTCGATCGTCCATCGCGGTGCGGTTGTGAACGCGGAAGTCAGCGCGGTCGTCTCGCGCGTCAACGCGGCCACACAAACCATCGATCTGGTTGTTGCCTTCCCCAATGGCACCGTCGCCATTGAGGGCGAGCGGGTTGCACTTCTCACCGAGCAGCGCGTGGAGCAGGTTGGCTTCTGGGTGCCGACGGGTGCGTTGGTCTCTGACCTGAAAGGCCTGTTCGCGGTGCAGATCGCGGCTGAAGCTTCCGATGATCAGTTTGAGATCGCGCGGGCGCCGGTTGTCGTCCATTTCACCGATGGTGAGGTGGCCTACGTCTCCGGCGCGCTGGCGGAAGGCGATCAGATCGTCACCGAGGGCACCAACCGGGTGTCGCCGGGGCAATCCGTTGTTGTGGCCGCGCTTGAGGCCGACCAACAATGATGACGAAGATCCTGTTCAATAAGCGCATTCTTGCGCTGTCTGTCCTGTTTTTGCTCGCGCTTGGCCTCGGCGCGATCCAAACGGTGTCGCGGTCTGAAGACCCGACCATCAAGGCGCGCATCGCCGGCATCACCACCATCTATCCTGGCGCCAGCGCCACACGCGTTGAGGCGCTGGTGACGCAGATCATCGAAGAAGAGCTGCGGACGCTGCCGGAGATCGATGAGCTGTCGAGCACATCGCGCGCCGGCGTCTCCATCGTTCAGGTCACCCTTGCCGACCGGATCACGGACGTCGCGCCGGTCTGGTCGCGGGTTCGCGACAAGCTCGCTGATATCGAACCTCTGCTCCCCACCGAAGCGACAGCGCCGGACCTCAACGATGAGAGCGGGTACGCTTATACGGTTGCCTATGCGGTCTCCTCCTCGTCGGGCCGGTCGGTCGACCGGCTGATCTTGCAACGCTACGCCGAGGCCCTGTCGGAACTGCTGCGCGGCGTGCCGGGAACCGAATATGTCGCCATTCATGGCGAAAGCCCCGAGGTGGTCGAGGTCAGCATCGATGATGAGGCGCTGCGCGTCGCAGGGCTCGATGTCACGACCGTGGCGGCGAGCCTTGCGGCAGCCGATGCGCGCAACACGGCTGGCCTGCTCAGCAATGACGAGACGGCGCTGACCGTCGAACTCGATAACACGCTCGACAGTCTGGAACGGCTGCGCCGCATTCCCATCACCCGCCAGGGCACGGGCGCTTTGGTTCTCGGCGATATCGCTACCATCCACCGGACCGTCGCCGAGCCGCCGCTTCAGACCGCCTTGTACAATGGCGATCTCGCGGTGATCGTCGGCACCCGCATGGAGCCTGGCCAGCGCGTCGACCTTTGGGTCCCGACGGTGCTGGAAGCGGTTGATGCGTTCACCTCGCGCCGCGTCGAAGGCATCGATATCGACCTCATTTTCGAGCAGAAGAGCTACACAAATGACCGCCTTCTGTCGGTCGTCACCTCGCTTATGCAGGGCCTGGTGATCGTGGTCGCGGTCCTGTTCTTCACCATGGGTGTGCGCTCGGCGCTGGCGGTGGGCATTGCGATCCCGATGACCGCGCTTTTGACGGCGGGCATGTTCCCCATTGCCGGCATCTCGTTCCACCAGATGAGCATTATCGGCATCGTGGTTGCGTTGGGCCTGATGGTCGACAATGCGATCATCATGACCAACGATCTGCGCGAAGAACTCGCGCAGGGCAGCGACCACGGTGTCGCGGTGTCGAAGGCCTACAAGAAGCTGTTCTTCCCGCTTATGGCCAGCACCGTCACGACCATGCTCGCCTTCTCACCGATCGCCCTGCTGCCGGGGCCGGCGGGCGAGTTCGTCGGGCCTCTGTCGATTGCGGTTCTGTGTGCGCTGTTCAGCTCGTTTGTCGTCTCGATGTACGTCGTGCCCGCGATCTCGCCCATCTTGTTCAAGCGCGGCGGGATCGGCGCCAGTGGATCCGGCGGCTTCCTCGCGAACGGTATCTCCACGAAGCTCCTGTCGGTGCCCTTCAAGGCGTTTGTTGGCTTCTTTGTGCGCCGGCCGCTGGTCGGGCTAGCCTTCAGTGCTGCGCCTGCGGTGGTTGGCGTATTAGCCCTGTCGACCGTGCCGGCGGAGTTCTTCCCAGCCATGGACCGCGACCAGTTCCGCATTGAGGTGAAGCTGCCGCAGTCGACAGTTATCAGCCGCACGCAAGAGGTGGCTCAGCAGATTGAAGCTGAGCTGCTGCGCACCGAGGGCATCACCCAAACGCTGGTAACCGTCGGGGCCGCCTCGCCGCAGCTCTATTTCAACACGATCAGTTCGGAGGGTTCGAACCCGGCCTTTGCCGATTTCATCGTCAACACCGACAGCAACGATCGCACCGACGAGCTTGTGCCTGCGCTGCAAGATCGCTTGTCGACCCTGTTCCCCGAAGCCGAGATTATTGTGATTGCGTACGGTTTCGGGCCCCCCGGTGCGACGCCGATCGAACTGCAAATGTTCGGCCCCGAACTGCCCGTCCTGGAAGAGTATGGCCGCATCGCCGCCGGCATTTTGGCCAATGTGCCCGACGTGGTGGGCGCGGGTGTGTCCTTGCACCGCGACAGTGTGCAGCTCGAGGTCGCGGTGGATGATGAGGCCGCGCAGCTGGTCGGCCTCAACGCAACGGCGATCGCCTCGCAGCTCAACGCGGCCTTGTCGGGTCGCACAGGGGGCTTTGTCCTCGAAGGGTCTGAGCAGCTGCCGATCTCGGTGCGTTACGAAAGCAACGCCCGTTCGACGGCCAACGATCTGGCGTCGACGCCGCTTGTCGCGCCGGGCAGTGCCACGAGCGCCGGCGTGCCGCTTGCCGCCATTGCCGACATCCGCCCCGTACCCGCCTGGGTCGATATCGACCGGCTGGATGGCGAGCGCATCCAGACCGTCTCGAGCAATGTGACCTACCGAACGGTGGCCGAGGGGGTGCAGAGCAATTTCGAGCGCGCCCTCGAAGAGGCCGGCTTCGAGATGCCGCCGGGCTATCGTTATGCTTTTGCCGGCGCCCAGGAGCAGCGGGCAGACGCGGTGTCGCGGCTGATGTCGCAGGTCATCACCTTGGTGCTGCTTGCGTTGACCATTTTGGTGCTTGCCTTCAACTCCTTCCGCCGCATGGCCGTGGTGCTGCTGACCGGCGCGCTGACGGCCGGGTTCGCTTTCCTGGTGCTCAAGATCAGCGGCAACCCGTTTGGCTTCATCATCATTATCGGGGTGATGGGCCTGATCGGTGTGGGCCTCAACATGTCGATCGTCATGGTCGCTGCCCTTGATGAAGATGAGGACGCGCGCGGCGGCAATGTCGAGCGGATCATCGAAATTGTGTGCGGACCAACGGCGCGACACATCTGGTCGACAACCATCACAACGGCGGGCGGTTTTGTGCCGCTGATGCTGATAGGCGGCGATTTCTGGCCACCCTTTGCGATTGTCTTCGCCGGCGGGCTGCTGCTCCTCACCGTGGTCGCCTACGTCTACACGCCGTGCATGTACCGCCTGCTGCTCACGCGCCGACGGCGCAAGAAGCCCACGGACGCCGACGTCGGGTCTGATGCCGATGCAGCTGAACCGGCACCGGCGGGAGCCTGACGACATGAAGGTGCAACATATGCGCAAACCGGCTCGTCTGGCGAGCTTGGTCTTGAAAGCAAGCATCCTCAGCGTCGCGCTGAGCGCCTGTATGGCCAACCCGACCGAAAGCCCGCTGCTGTCGAGCCGGGTGGAGCCGCTGGCGGTGCAAAGCGTCTACTACGCCACGACGCGCCAGCCCTCAGGTGATCGCACGCTGTTCTCAGCGTCGCACAGCGATGATCCGTTCTTTGGATTGGTTCAGGTTGGCGTGCCGCGCGAGCACGAACCGGGACAGATGGATTGGCCGCGCGGCGAGCCCAATCCCACCCGCCATTTCCACACGCGCGGGGTGCGCGAAATTCCGTCGCTCGATGCCTTTGTCGCCGACAGCACGCAGGGGCAGCCCGGCGCGATGGTGTTTGTGCATGGCTACAACAACGAGTTTCTTGAAAGCGTCTACCGGCTCGCGCAGATCGCCCATGACATCCGTCTGCCCGGCGCGGCCATTCAGTTCTCGTGGGCGTCGGCTGGTGAGCTCTCGGGCTACATCACAGACCGGGACCGGGCGCTGTTGTCGCGCTACGCGCTCGCCGACCTGATCGCCAGCGTTGGTGCGAACGCCAGCGGCCGCATCTCGCTTGTGGCGCACTCGATGGGGTCGCTGGCCCTGATGGAAGCGCTCAAGGTCCTCAATGACGATCAGTTGGCGGTGCTCGCGTCGCGGCTCAACGACATTGCGCTGATTGCGCCCGACATCGACGCTGAACTGTTCGAGGCGCAGTCGCGCGCAACTGGCCTGCCGCCGAGCCTATTTGTTGTGGCGATCAACCGTGACGACCGGCTCTTGGGCTTGTCATCCGCGCTTGCTGGCGGCCGCGATCGGCTCGGTGCCCGGGCGGAGGTG
>JAHCMG010000155.1 GCA_019192585.1 Devosiaceae bacterium MH13 | reverse complement strand
GGCGATGTCCAGAGACGGCTGTCACTGCACAGCCGGCATCCACCGCCAGCTGGCGGGCGCTGGACGCGGCGGGGCGCGAGGCCTATGGGTCGCCCATGACTTCTTCGACTGACAGTTTCACCCTTCACCAGCAGCTCGCCCAAGACAGCCTGGCCCTTTGCACCTCAGCCACCAGCACAGTGCGCGTTGTCCGCGATGCGCGCTTTCCGTGGCTTGTGCTCGTTCCTCAGCTGCCGGGCCTGAAGGACCTGATCGACCTCGGCGAAGCCGACTATGCAACCGTCATGGGTGAGGTTCGCCAGGTAAGCGGCGCCCTTCAGCGGGTGACGGCGTGCGAAAAGCTCAACATCGCCTCGCTCGGCAACCAGGTGCCGCAGCTTCACATCCACATCATCGCACGGTTCTCAGAAGACGCTGCCTGGCCCGGCCCGGTGTGGGGGAGCGGACCACCGGAACCGCTCGATGCGGTGCCGCGCTGGGCGCGCGACGTGCAAGCGGCACTTGGTGACGCTGGATGGTCTGCGCCATGACGAGGGAGATACCCGGTGATCCGATTGCGGCCATATTTGCCGCCCTGCCCCGCCCTGAACTGTCCGCGAAAACCGGCTTCTCGGGCAACCGGCTGAACCGCCATGGCGACCGGCGTGATGACGCGGCGTTTCTCGCAGCGCAGGAAGAACGCGCACGGTTCGTGCTGTTCGACGGTGCCGCGCTGGTCGAGGGCGATGGAGCGCCGCATGGCCTTTACCATCACGCGCGCCCTGCCGACATTGACCCCGAAACACGGGTCTATTGCGGCGAGGATGCCGACGGGCCGATCTATGCCTATGCGCTTCGCGCGACCGAGCAGACATCCGATGTCGGCGGGCTGGCGACAACGCCGCCAAGCCAACAGCCCTTGCGGCCGTTCGCCGAACGGTTTGCGCCGCTCGATGCCGCGTTGGGAACACTGGCGGAAGCGGCGTCGCTGACGGGGTGGCACGTTCGGCACCAGTTTTGCGCCAAGTGCGGCGGGCGGACCCGGAACGAGCAGGCTGGCTGGCGGCGGCGCTGCGAAGAGTGCGGCGCGATGCACTTTCCGCGCACCGATCCGGTGGTGATCGTCAATGTGGTTGATCCGGGCACCGGCGATGTGCTGCTTGGCCGCCAAGAGCGCTTCCCGGAAGGCATGTTCTCCTGCCTGGCCGGGTTTGTGGAAAGCGGCGAGAGCCTGGAGGATGCGGTGCGCCGCGAGGTGCTCGAAGAGACCGGGGTTCCGCTTGGCACGGTGACCTACAAAGCGTCGCAACCCTGGCCGTTTCCCTCAACGATGATGATGGGCTTTGAAGCTGAAGCGCTCGGCCGCGAGATCACCCTTGACGAGGTGGAGCTTGCCGAAGCGCGCTGGTTCAGCCCCGCCGAGCTGCGGGTCATGGCACGCAATCCGCGAGAGCCGGGTGTGCTGTCGCTGCCGCCGGCGTTGGCCATCGCGCGGACGCTGCTGGATTATTACCTTAGTGCGCGGTAGGTAGATCCCGGCCCGAGGCCGGGATGACAGCTTGGCTGTCAGTCGAACAGGTTTTCTTGCTTCGGGACCGGCCGCGCGTCGGTCACACGCTTGGCCTTTTTGGCAGGTTTTTCTGTCTTGGGCGCCCCGCCAACAGCTGCATCGCGGCGGCCATCCGCCATCTCAATCGACACCTGGGCCGCTGCGTCGAGCTGCGCAACCGAACGCAGCGGCGCGCCCTCCTGGTCGCGCACCAGCGCAAAGCCGCGATCGAGCACGCGGCGGTAGTTGAACGCATCGAGAAGCTTGGCGCTTTGTGTAAGCCGATCCCCGCGCATCTGAAGGCTCGAGAGCCAGGCGCGCTCGCGCCGGCCGTCAAGCTGCACGAGCTGACGATTGCCCTGCGCCGACAAGCGCTCAATGGCCCGCGGCGTCACCCGCGCAGACAGGGCCCGCAGGCGCTCCGCCTTGCGGTCACGCAAGGTGCGCTGCGCCCGGTCGAGGCGATCGGCGGCGAGTTTGGCCTTGCGGTCGCGCTCTTTGATGTCGGCCACAACCAGGCGCGGCGTCAGGCGTGAGGCGACCCGGTCGAACCGGCTGCGCTGCCGCAGCGTGCCGCTTTCGAGCGCCTGGGAGAGCCGCAAGGTGGCCTGGTCCAAGCGCTGGCGCGGGGTGGTGAGAAGCGTTTCGGCTTGCGGCAAGGCGCGGGCGGCGATGCGCAGGTCACGGCGGCGGCCTTCAAGCCCGCGCAGGGCAGCCGCCGTGAGGCGGCGAGCGAGATCGTCCACCGTCAGCACCAAGTCCGCGCGGACCGGCACCACCATCTCGGCCGCGCCGGTCGGTGTCGGTGCGCGGACATCCGCGGCGTAGTCGATCAAGGTCCAGTCGGTCTCGTGGCCGACGGCAGAGACAAGCGGGATCTCGCTCGCAGCCGCCGCGCGGGCGACGTTTTCTTCGTTAAAGCCCCACAGATCTTCGAGGCTACCGCCGCCCCGCGCAACGATCAGGACATCGGGGCGTGGGATGGCGCCGCCGGGCGCGAGTGCGTTGAAGCCATCGATCGCGCGGGTCACTTCGGCGGCGCTGGTCTCGCCTTGCACACGCACAGGCCAGACCAGCACATGGGCGGGCGTCCGGTCCGACAGGCGGTGGAGAATGTCGCGGATCACCGCGCCCGTCGGCGAGGTGACGACGCCGATCACCTTGGGCAGGAAGGGCAGATCGCGCTTGCGTGCATCATCAAACAGCCCCTCAGCGGCGAGCTTGCGGCGCCGCTCTTCGAGCAGCTTCATCAGCGCGCCAACGCCGGCGGGTTCGATCCTGTCGATCACCAGCTGGTAGCGCGACTGGCCCTGGAAGGTGGTCATGCGGCCGGTGGCAATGACCTCCAGCCCTTCTTTTGGCTTGAAGGTGAGCTTGCTCGCCGTGCCCTTCCACATCACCGCCGACAGGACCGCGCGATCATCCTTGAGGTCCGTATAGACATGCCCCGACGCCGGCCGGCTGACCCGGCCCAGTTCGCCGCGCACGCGGACATAGCCAAAGGCGTCTTCGACGGTGCGCTTGACGGCGCTTGAAATCTCGCTGACGGAGTATTCCGGCGCGTTGCTGGCTGGCTGCTCATCCATGGCTGGACCATGCGATGAGTGCCGATTCGGAGCAAGCATCAGGACCGCGACGCGATGCCCCCTCGGGTGGATTTCACCAGCCAACGTCTATTTGTTGATGCGCCGCTGCGCGCCGGCGCCCATGTGGAGCTGGTCGACAAGCAGGCTCACTACCTTCTGACCGTCTTGCGGATGCAAACCGGCGCCCGGCTTTTGATCTTCAATGGCCAAGATGGCGAATGGCGCGCCGAAGTGGTTCGCCGGTCAAAAAAGGCTGGCGCCTTGACGCTCCTCGAGCAGGTCCGGCCGCAGCCAGTGCCCAACGATCTTTGGTTCGTGTTCGCGCCCATCAAAGGGGATCGCGCGGCCTGGATGGTGGAGAAGGCCGTCGAAATGGGGGCGGGCGCGCTCAAACCTGTTCTCACCGATCATGGGCAGGTCAAAGCGGTGCGCATGGACCGTCTGGCGGCCCATGTCACAGAAGCGGCCGAACAGTGCGGCGTGCTGGCCGTGCCAAGCATCGACGCGCAACGGCCCCTCTCAGAACTGCTAGCGAGCTGGCCCGCCGAGCGGCAGCTGATCTTTTGCGATGAGCATGCCCCCGTGTCCGATCCGAACATGGCTCTGGCGGGCCTGGAGGGTACCCCGCTCGCGGTGCTGATCGGGCCAGAGGGCGGCTTTTCGGCGGCTGAGCGTGAGCAGCTCTTGGCTCTCCCCTCCTGCCGGCCCATTGCCCTGGGCCCGCGCATCTTGCGGGCCGATACGGCAGCGGTCGCAGCGCTGGCAGCGGTGCAGATGGCTGTTGGTGACTGGCGCTAATCGGGGTCGGCGAACGTCCGGGCGATCCGGTGCGGCAAGATGGCTCCCAGCGTGACCCCACGAATGCCCAGGAACAACAAAAAGCTGAGCCATAGCCCGGTGTTCCCGATCAGCGGGGTCAGTGTGTAGGCCGCGACGAGGTACAGCGCGAGCGATAGGAGCATCATGTTGCGCATCTCGCGCGACCAGGTTGCGCCGATATAGACGCCGTCCATCAAGAAGGCCGCTGCCCCAACAAGTGGCGTGAGCGCCGCAAAGATCAGAAATTGGTGGCCGACCGCGCGAACCTCGTCGGACGTCGTCATCACGTCGAGCAGCGGCCCGCCTAGCGTGAAGAAGAACAGTGCCGCGACGCTTGAGAGCGCGAACGACCAGATGGCGCACAGCCTGATTGAGCGGACGAGCAGGGCCCGGCGTTTGGCGCCCAGGGCGCGGCCCACCAGCTGTTCGGCCGCCACCGCGACACCATCAAGGAAATAGCCGGCGAGCAGGAAGTATCTTTCCAGGATCGCATTGGCCGCGAGCACCACCTCGCCTTGTTGTGCCGATAGCCGCGTGAACGTGGCGAAGGCGAACAGCAGCGCAAACGAGCGGATCATGATGTCGCGGTTGACGCCGAGCATCCGAAGCAGAGCCGCCCGGTCGAACACGTCAGCCCGCGAGGGCAAAGGCACCCGGCGCAGACGTGCGGTGATGATCGCGCCGGCGAACGCGACAGCCACCGCCTCGGCAAGGATCGTCGCCAGCGCCACCCCCTCAATGCCCGAGCCCAGCCCAAGCACGAACCACAGGTTCAGGGCGACGTTTGTCAGGTTCAGCACCGTCTGGATCAGAAGGCCGGTCATCGCTTCGCCCCGGCCCAGGAAGTAGCCGAGGATGGCGTAGTTCGTCAGCGTCAGCGGGGCGGCGAAGATGCGGATGGCAAAGTAAACCGTCACGGCCTCTTGCACCCGGTCCCTGCCTCCGATGAACCACAAGGATGCTTCGAGCAGCGGCGTTTGCAACACGATGGCGGCAAACCCGATGCCGAGGGCCAACACCACCGCGCGCAGGAAAACCGCTGCCTGCTCCTTTTGGTCGCCCGCGCCAAACGCCTGCGCCACGAGACCCGTTGTACCGGTGCGCAGGAAGTTCATGGTGGTGAACAGGATGTCGAAGATGATCGCGCCGATGGCGATAGCGCCGATCAGCGCGGCATCGCCCAGCTGGCCAATCGCAAACGTGTCCGCGAGCCCCACCAAAGGCGTTGAGACATAGGCCAGCGTCATCGGCACGGCGATGCCGAGCACCGAGCGATGGGACACCGTGAACTCAGTGCCCTGGTCTTTGATCAGATTTGCGCGCATGTGGCTCGGAGTTTCAGTTCGCCTCGGAACGGGTTTGAGGCCCGGATCGGACCCCCTATATCGGCATGATCATGCTCACCAGCCAGCCTACTCCCCTGCCCATCGTCCATCATCCCGGCTATGTGGCGGAGATGCCGAACGGGCACCGGTTCCCTATGGCAAAGTTCGGGGCGCTGGCGCGCCATCTTGAGGCCGAGGGGCTGGTCCCCAACGGGTTTGTTGAGCCCCGCGAAGCCCCCAATGGTTGGCTGACGCTGGCCCACGCGGCAAGCTATGTCGATGCCGTCAACGCCGCCACCGTTCCGCGCGCGATCGCCAAACAGATCGGGCTGCCGATGACAGCGTCAGTCGGGCGGCGCGGCAGGCTCGCCACGGCGGGGACGGTGCTCACCGGCCAACTGGCGCTGGAGCACGGGCTTGCGGCCAACACCGCCGGCGGCAGTCACCATGCGCGCTTTGAGCATGGCGCGGGGTTTTGCGTCTTCAACGATGTCGCCGTCGCCGTGCGCGCCTTGCAGGCCGATGGCACGATCGGCCGCGCGCTGATTATCGATCTCGATGTCCACCAGGGCGATGGCACGGCGCGCATTTTCGCCGGCGATGACAGCGTGATGACCTTGTCGGTCCATGGCGCGCAAAACTATCCGCACACCAAGGCCGATAGCGACATCGATATCGGCTTGCCCGACGGCACGGGCGATGAGGCCTATCTTGAGATCATCCGTGCGGCGGTGCCGCGCGCGCTCGATGCCTTTGGCCCCGATATCGTGTTCTACAATGCGGGGGTCGATCCGCATCGCGACGACAAGCTTGGCCGGTTGGCGCTGAGCTTTGAGGGGCTGATGGACCGCGACCGCTTTGTGACCGACGCGGCCCGCTCACGCGGGCTGCCGCTGGCGGCGGTGATCGGTGGCGGTTACGCCGATGACCACGCCTCGGTGGGCGTGCGCCACAGCATCATCCACAAAGTTCTGTGGGAGTTTGTTTAGCTGCCGCGTCCGCGATCGAAGATGCGCATGACGAGCCAGACCGGGATCACGAGGGTCGCCCCGAGGATCAGCCAATCACCAAACTGGCCGAGCGCATCGAACCCGAGCTCCCAAAGCCGCGCAAAGAAGTCGATCACGCCTTGCACCAAGCCCAGCGGCGTCATGCCCAGCGCGGACAGCACCACACCCACCAGAAGCGAGATGATGACCAGCTTGACCGCCACGGCGAGCGGCGATCCCCCAAGGAAGCGGTTGACGGCGTTGGACATGTTTGGTCTCCCCCGAAGCGATCGGTCGGTGGCCTGTGCGCACGCATGTGGCAAGGCCGCCCGACAATTGCAAGCACGGCCAGCGCAACTGGCTGGCAAGGGGGAGCATGATGCGCGTTCTG
>JAHCMG010000154.1 GCA_019192585.1 Devosiaceae bacterium MH13 | reverse complement strand
ATCAGCCCAAAGGCGCCGCCCGTCATCGCGCCCACATAGAGGGAGGGCGAGAAGATGCCGCCGCCAAAGCGCGATGCCAAACAGATGGCGGTCGCCACGGTTTTGAGCACGATCAGCGTCATCATCAGGTCAAGCGGCAATTGGTTGCGCAGCGCCAGATCGGTTGCCTGATAGCCAACGCCGAGCACTTGGGGAAACCAGATGGCGATAAAGCCGACCGCGAGCCCGCCAATGGCCGGCCGGATCCACACCGGCGCTTGAACCGTGCGGGCCACATAGTCGGTGCCGATCAGCGCGTACTGGAACAGGACGGCGACCAGCGCGCAGACAAGGCCGAGGATCGCGAACGCCGGGAACTCCCAGTACGAGGTGATCTGATAGTCGGGGATCGCGAAGGCGGCGACGTCGCCAAAATAGATGCGCGAGATGATTGTCGCCGCGCCTGAGGCGATCACAATCGCCGAGAAGGCGGTGAGCGCGTAATGGCCCAAGATCACTTCATGGGCGAACAAAACGCCCGCAATCGGTGCGTTAAACGAGGCCGATACCGCACCCGCGACGCCGCAGGCGAGCAGCACCTTGTTGGAGGCGCGCGGCAGCTGGAACAGCCGCGAGATGCTGGCGGCGATGGTGGCGCCCAGATGCACCACCGGTCCCTCACGGCCGGTGCTGGACCCAAAGCCCAGCGAGCTTGCCGACACAAGCGCTGAGCCGACGCCAGGCCAAAAGCGCAAGGTGCGGTCGGGATCGTGCTTGCCTTCGATGACATCGGCGACGCCTAAGGGCCGGCGACCGGGTTGGATGTGATGGAGGAACAGGCCAACCAGGAGGCCACCAAAAGCAGGCACAAGGAGGACAACATACCAGGGAAGGAGCCGCGCAGCGCTTGCCACTTGCTCGGTCCGGGTCGCAAGCCACGTCCACTGGACGAGGCTGATGGTCTCGCGGAAGGCGATCGCCGCGAAGGCTGTTCCCACGCCAATCAGCGCGGCCAGCAGCCACACCAGCCACATGCGAGAGCGCACGGCATAGCTAAGGTTCGGGCGTGCCCATTGCACGACCGACGAAACGATCAGGTCGATGTGCTTGGTCAGCATGCTTTGAGGCCCGAAACTTCGCAGATGCAATAGGGCGCCTCTTGCACTGCTATGTCTATGCGTGTGTCTGCTAAACCCCCGGTTTTTGCAGCGAAAGTCTTAGATATCGGGCCATGGCTAACCGTAGGGCAGCATGGTTCTTGACCGCGATTGTGTGCAGCGCCCAAATGGGGCCGTAAGGTTTGGGTACCGGTCGGTTTATGAATCGCTTTTTCCTCGTGGTCGGCATTTTCCTGTTGTGTACGCTGACGGCGGCCCTGGTTGCGCCGCGCTACATCGACTGGAGCAATTACACGGCCGTGATCGAACAACAGGCCTCGCGCCTGTTGGGCCGCGAAGTGCATGTGTCCGGCGCCGTTGATCTGCGTATCCTGCCGATGCCGCGGCTGACCTTCACCGATGTTGAGTTTGCCAGCCGCAGCGATGGCTCGGTGCCCGAGGTCCGCGTTCAGCGCATGGAAGCGCTGATGTCGCTGGCACCCTTCCTTCGGGGCCAGGCAGAGATTGTCGAGCTGACGCTGGATCAGCCGGTCATCACGCTGTCCGCGCTCGAGCCGGGGTCAGATGCGCAGGATGATGGCGTTGATCTGGGCTCCATCAGCGTCGAAGAGGCGATCATCCAAGATGGCCGGATCGAGCGGCTTAAGGCCGATGGCTCGATCCAGGTTCTGGCAGACAACCTCAATGCGCGGCTCAGCGCGCCGAGCGTCCTGGGCCCTTGGCGCGTTGATCCCGCATCGGCCGTTATTGGCGGCGAGCGTGTGGACCTGCGGATCAACACTGGCGCATATGACGGCGACCGCCGTATGCGGGTTCGGGTGTCGGTGGCGCCGGTGAACCGGCCGCTGGAGGTGTCCGTCGATGGTTTCCTCGACTGGAGCGGCGATGAGGCCCGCTTTGAAGGCCAATCCATTGCGCGCAGCCATTTCGTGGCGGCCGATCAGGCGGCCGCGACGGGTGACGCGGCTGATCCCATCACGTGGCGGGTTGAGGGCGAACTTAACGCGTCGCTCGCTGAACTCGTCGCCCAAAACGTCCAGCTCACCTTGGGTCAGGCCGAGGATCAGGCCTTTGTTCTCACCGGCCATGCCCGCAGCACCTTGGGCGAGAGCCCGCGTTTTTCGGCGGCTTTGTCCTCTCGGCAGGTCGATCTCGACCGAGCGCTGGGCGGGGGCGCAGCGGAGCCGGTGTCGCTGCAGACCGGCTGGGCGGCCGCCAGTGAGCTGCTCACTTCGCTCGACCGGATAACCGTGCCCGGCGACATCGCCTTTGATATCCCAGCCATTGTGATCAATGGCGCGGTGATCCGCGATATCGGGTTCGATGCCACCTATCGACCCGGCCAGCCTTTGGCGCTCGACAGCCTCGAGGCGCTGTTTCCGGGCGACACGCAGTTCGGCTTCAGCGGCGCGGTGGCCTCTGCGCCCGGCAGGGGCCTCACGCTTGACGGCGGCATGCGGCTGCAAAGCGCGGCTCCGGGCCTGTTCATTGCCTGGTCGACCGGGCGGGCCGATGCCGATGGCACGCTGTCGCAGCTGGCATCGGTCAATCTGGCGGGCCGTGTCCAGGTTGAGCCCGGCGTCGCGCGCCTCGACAGATTGCAAGGCGATATTGATGGCCAGGGGCTGACGGGATCCATCGGCTATCGCGGACAGGGTGGCGAGGGGTCTGGTCAACTCGATCTGACGCTGGACGCTGGGCGCTTCGATTTTGGCCTGCTTGCCGGTTTGGCTGACTGGCTGACGGCGGACCGCGCCACAAGCGATGGCGGCGGCTTTGATGTGCGCACCGTGAACGCCGACCTGACCATTGATGCCCTGGTCACTGGGCCGGAGGATCTTGGCCAAGTCGCTGTGCGCGTTGCCAGCACGCCCGAGCGCGTTCGCATCGATGAGCTGCGCATTGGCGACGCGGTCGGCGCCCGCCTATCCGCAAGCGGCTTCATCGACCGGGGCAGCATGCCGCCGATGGGTGAGCTGGCGATCAACGCCGAACTCGAGCGTTTGGGCGGCGTCGTCCGGCTCTTGCGCGATGTGACGGGCGACTCGCCGTTTCTGGCCGATTTGCAGCGCAATGCTGGGCTCTACGAGCCGGCCAGCGTCTCTGGATCGTACAGCAACAGCACTGACGCGGGCTTCCAGCTGTCGCTGCAAGGATCGCTCGCGGGCTCAGACTATGACGTCACCGGAACCATCCCCGCCACGGGTGAGGCGACCGAGCTCACGTCGGCCCTGGCTGGCGCGCGCGACGGGTCGGCTGGCAACCGGCTCTCGGCCCTGTTGGGCACCTTGTTCGACCGGCCCTCGGAGATACGCGCCACGGTGCGGGCCGATGATGCGTTTGCGCTTGTTGGCCAGCTGGGCTTTGCCGCCCTACCGAATGATCTCCAGGGCCCCGGCAGCTTGCAAGCCGTTCTAACGGGACCGGGCGATGGGCCTCCGCAGGTCCGGTTGGCCTTTGATGGCTTACAGTCAACGCTGCGGCTTGAGGGCCTTCTCGAAGGCGCGGGCGACATTGGTGTGACGGGGCTCAGCGGTTCCGGCTCGGTGTTTGCCGACGACGTGGCGCAGCTTGGCCTGATGGCCGGCATGGCCATGCCTGGCTTGTTTGATCCTTTCGCTGCCTCCGCAGGCTTCGATTTGTCCTACAGCGCCGAAGGACAGACGGCGTCGCTCACCAACCTGTCGGGCACGGTTGCCGATGTCCCTGTGTCCGGTGCGGCGCAGCTGTCGCTCGGGCCTTTGGGGTCTGAGATCACGGCCGATATCGACGCCGAGCAAGCGGATCTGCAAGGCTTGCTCGCCACCTTCCTTGGGCCCACGGGGTTTGACCTGGGCTTCAGCGAGGGCTGGCCCGAAGGCCCGTTCGCGTTCAACCCGCTGCCGGCGACGCTTGATCTGAACCTGACCACGCCGCGTCTGTCGGTTTGGGACGACGTAACCGTGCTCAACGCTTCGCTGGAGCTCACAGCGGATGGCCAAACCGTGTCGGTTGAAGATCTGTCCGGGTCGCTGCTTGATGGGCAGCTCGATGCCCGCCTTGTTTTGCGCGATGCCGAGCGCGGCGGGCTGCTGGAAGGGCGCCTCGCACTGAGTGACGCGGACCTTGGCACCTCCAGCTGGGAACGGGGTGGCAGCGCCGTGCTGCGCGGGCGCGGCGATGTTTCGCTCAGCCTTGAGAGCGCCGGCGGCTCGATCTCGAGCCTGATGTCTGCGGTCACCGGCGAGGGCACGCTTGCCCTGCGCGACGCGCAAGTGTCGGGCCTCGGCTTGGGGGGCTTCGCGCGGGTTTTGCAGGCATCAGACGCCGGCCTTTTGGGGGAAGACGCCGATCTTGAAGCCGCCTTTGCCGATGCACTCAGCGCGGGCTCCATGGCGATCGATCGCGCCGATAGCCCGTTGACGCTGGTTGCCGGGGTTCTGCGCGCCAGCAACCTGTTCGTTCAGGGTGAGGAGACGGCCCTGCGCGGCGGTTTTACGCTCGATTTCAGTGACTTAGCGCTCGATGCTGATTTTTCATATGCGGCGACCAGCGGTCCCGGCGATGTGCCGTCGATGCCCAATGTGGGCCTGTCTTTCGCAGGCCCTGTGGCGTCTCCTGAGCGCACGTTGGACGTCGCGCAGGTGGCAAGTTTCCTCAACGTTCGGGCGCTCGAAAACGAGATTCGCCGCGTTGAAGCCTTAAACGCTGAGATCTTGGAGCGCGAGAGCCTCCTGCGGATCATGGGCTCGGTCGCCCTCGATGAGGCACGCGAAGAACGGTTGGTCGCGCTAGCGGCCGAACGGCAGGCCGCTCGTGAGGCCGAAGAAGCGGAAGCCGCGGCCGAAGCCGAGCGTTTGCGGCTTGAGGAGGCCCGCCAGGCAGCCGAAGCAGAAGAGGCAGCGCGCCGCGCCGCGGAGGAGACGGCCGCGCCGCCGCCCGCGCCCGTCGAGCAGCTCGATCTGTCCTTGCCGCCGCTGGGCGACCCGATCATCGTTGAGCCAGCGCCGGCGCCGCTGCCGAACCCGCTCAGCCTTGGTGAAAACGTGCCGGCCACCGATGCGCCGCTCGATCTGACGCCGCTTAATCTTGCGCCGAACTGACGGTTTCCCGAAGGTTTTCGAGCACCAGAACACGGAGCGTGCTCGCCAGGTTGCTTCCAGGCGGACGGGCCTTGTCGACGTCCGAGATCAGCGCGGCGCGCGATAGGCCTTTGCTCGTCGCAATCCGCGTGAGCTCATCCCAAAAGGGCGCTTCGAGCGCGATGGATGTGCGGTGTCCAGACAGGCTGATCGAGCGTTTGATGAGCATTAGGACGGCTCGTCACCCTCGTTGTCGGGGTCGTCATCGAGGCGGTGCCCATCGAGCTTTTTGTCCCGCCGGACAGTCTCGTTTTGTGTCGCGGTTTTGTCCTGTTTCGTCCTGCCGTATCGCTGCCGGTTCTCTTCGGCCGTCTTTTCCTTGGCGGCGCGCGCAAGCCGCTTCTTGGCTTGCCTCAAGTTGACGACGGTGTCGCTCATGAGACCGGGTCGCAGCTTACGGGGTTGGGCCGATCATTTTGGCGGGGACGACGATGGCATCGAAATCCTCTTCCGTGATGCCAAGCGCCAAGGCCTCGACCTTCAGGGTCGTGCCATTCTTGTGCGCGTTCTTGGCAACTTTGGCCGCCAGGTCGTAGCCATATTTCTCTTTCAGCGGCGTCACGAGCATCAGCGAGTTTTCGAGCCCGCGTGTGATGTTGTCGATGCGTGGCTCGATGCCGACGACGCAATTGTCGGTGAACGAGACCGCAGCGTCAGCGAGCAGACGGACGGACTGCAGGAAATTGTAGGCCATCATCGGGTTGAAGACGTTCAGCTCGAAATGCCCCTGGCTGCCGGCCAACGCGATGGCGGCATTGTTGCCATGCACATGGGCGCACACCTGGGTGAGCGCTTCGCACTGGGTCGGGTTCACCTTGCCGGGCATGATCGACGAGCCGGGCTCGTTTTCAGGCAGGGCGAGTTCGCCAAGGCCCGAGCGCGGCCCCGAGCCCAAGAACCGAATGTCGTTGGCGATCTTGAAGCAGCTCATCGCTACCGTGTGGATAGCCCCATGGGTAAAGACCATCGCATCATGGGCGGCGAGCGCTTCGAACTTGTTGGGCGCCGTGCTGAAGGGTAGGCCGGTGATCGAGGCGATCTTGTCGGCGACCATCTCGGCAAAGCCGGACGGCGAGGCGAGCCCCGTGCCGACTGCCGTCCCGCCCTGCGCGAGCTCCATCAAGGCGGGCATCGTGTCTTCGATCCGCTTGATGCCATTGGTCAGCTGTTGGGTGTAGCCGGAAAACTCCTGGCCCAGCGTCAGCGGGGTGGCATCCTGGGTGTGGGTGCGACCGATCTTGATGATGTCTTTCCAGGCCTGCGCCTTATCGTTGAGCGCGTTGCGCAGATATTGCAGCGCCGGCAGCAGGCGGTGGTGAACCTCCTCGGTGCACGCAATGTGCATGGCCGTCGGGAAGGTGTCGTTCGACGATTGCGACATGTTGCAATGGTCATTGGGATGGACCGGCGATTTCGAGCCCATCTCGCCGCCGAGCATCTCGATCGCCCGGTTCGAGATGACCTCATTGGCGTTCATGTTCGACTGGGTGCCCGAACCGGTTTGCCAAACAACGAGCGGGAAGTGATCATCGAGCTTGCCCTCGATCACCTCTTGCGCCGCGGCCACGATGGTCTTGCCCAGCTCCGGGTCCATCTTGCCGAGCGCCATATTGGTTTCGGCGGCGGCCCGCTTGACGATACCAAGGGCCCGAACCACCGGGGCGGGCTGGGTTTCCCAGCCGATCTTGAAGTTGCCCAGCGACCGCTGTGCCTGCGCGCCCCAATAGCGCGTGGCATCAACTTCGATTGGTCCAAACGTGTCGGATTCCGTCCGGGTGGTGGCCATCAAACCGTTCTCCCCTGCGGCGAAGACGCGCCCAAGCGCGCATGCCATGTTGATCTGGCGCTGGCCTACCATGACGCTTCATGCCGTGCCACGGGCGTGGGGCCGCGCTTTCGTCTAAAGGGGTGACCCTTACGGGGACGCAAGATCTGGGTACAGCTCGGGAAGCTGGTGGCGCCTAGTGGCGGCCAAGCAGAAACGAGGCGGTTTCTTCGTCGGTCACCAGGTGGGTTGCAAAGCCGCCGCGCAGCGCGGCGCCGATGGCCTCGCGCTTGGTGGGGCCGCAGGCGACCAGCATCCGCACCGGTACGGCACGCACATCATCAAGCGACGCGCCGATAACCCGGCCAGACAGCGGGCCCTCCACCGCGGCGCCGTCGCCATCGACAAAATGGCCCCAGAAGACGCCCTTCGCGCCGCGATCGAGATAGACCTGCAGCTCCTCGTGCGTCGCCATGCCGGAGCCCACGAGGGTTTGCGGAACAGACAGGCTGCCGACCGAAAACAGGGCTTTGCTGAGGCTCGCCAGCTCTTCGAGCTGACGTGCGATCACGGGCTCGGCCCGCAATTGCGATGCAAGGGCAGCCGTTGAGATGACCGCCGGCGCGTGGAGCGTGCGGCAGGAGGCCAGTGTGCGCCGGGCAATCTCGATCGCGCAGGCCTCGGGCACAAAGCGTGGATTGAAATCCATCGTGCCGACCATCTGGTGGACGTTCAGATTGGGTATCGGGCCATTGGGAAACTTGCGCGCGACCTGCTGCACCGTTTCGCCCCAGGCAACGCCGAGCCTATCGCTCGGCTCCAGCAGGTCATGCAAGGCGGAGGCCGCAAGCTGGGCGACGCGCTCCAGCACCGCTTCATCGTTCTGCGGGCCCATGTCATGGTGGGCGATGTAGCAATCGGCGAGGCCGAAACGCTCTGTTAGCTGGCGCGAGAGCGGCGAGGCGGTGAAACTCTCCCCACGGATGCGGATATCGACAATGCCAAGGTCGCGGGCGAGCCGCAGATAGTTGACGATCGTGGCCCGCGACAGCCCAATGCGCTGCGCGATCTCGCTCTGGGTCAGGCCCTCGCGATAATAGAGCATGGCCACATGGGCGAGCTGGGCCTCGGAATGGCCGACGTCTTTGACCGTCTTGCCTTCCGCCATCCTGGGCTACCGCAGCGAGGCTTCGATGTTGCCACCGTCGACGGTGACAACATGGGCCGTGGTGCGCTCCATCTGCGCGAGGGCAACAAAGGCGCTGGCGACGTGGTCGGCCTCAACTTCACGCTTCAAAAGGTTGCCCGCCATATAGGTCGCCGCATCGGTGCCGCGTGCCTTCGCGCGCTCGGCGATGAAGCTGTCGGTGAGGAGCCCCGAGCGGATGCGGTCGGCATTGACGCCGTTCACCCGAACGCCGTGCTCGCCCAGTTCCAGCGCCAGCTGGCGCATCAGGAACAGCGTGGTTGCCTTCGGCAGGCCGTAGGCGCCGAAGTTCTTGCCCGGGTTCACCGCCTGTTTGGAGATGTTGAACAGGATCTGCCCGCCGCGGCCTTGTTGTGCGAACAGCTTTGCGGCGTGCCGGGCAAAACGTTGGTGCGAGAAGAAGTTCAGTTCGAACGCGGCCCGCAGATCGGCCTCTTCGAGGTCCGCCAAGGCGCCACCTAGGGCCGCGCCCGCGTTGGATACCAGAATATCGAGGCCACCAAAGCGCTGGGTGACCGCATCGGCGGCCAACGCGGCGGCTTCTGGGTCTGTCACATCGAGCGCGATACCGTCGTGCCCGCTGCCAAGCGATTTGAGAGCGCTCTCCAGCGGTTCTGCGTCGCGGTCGACCAGGAAGGTGCTTGCACCAAGCGCGGCGAACGCTTTGGCGGTCGCGAGCCCAATGGCGCCGGCACCGCCGGTCACCATCACGACGCGGCCAGCGAAGCGGGGTAGTTTGCCTTTGCCAAGCTTGGCCTGCTCGAGCGACCAGTATTCCATCTCAAACAGATCGTCTTCGCCGATGGGCTGGAAGCCGCCCGCATCTTCCCCCACTGCGCGGACGCGTAGGTTTTGCTCGCCCAAGTCCGCGGAGATATTGGCCGCTTTATCGTTCGCGCCGAGCCCGATGACGCCAACGCCTTTGACCCAAACAAGGTTGGGGCGTGTGGGCAGCATGGTGCGGTCATTGCCGACGCGGGCGTTCTGGCGGGCGAAATAGGCGGAGTAGTCGGCCTCAAACGCCTCGATCTTCGCCTTGATCGCCTCGCGCGACTGCAAATCGTTCTTCGACAGGACGAGCGGCTTGGCTTTGGTGCGAATGACATGGTCGGGCGAACCGACGCCGCGCGTCGATAGCTCCCTAACATCGCTGCGCTCAAAAAAGCTCAGCACATCAGGGCCGTTGCGCAGCGCGAGGACAGGCATAGGGCCATCGGGATCGGAAGGGCCCAGGGCGCCACGCAAGGTGGCAAGGCCGTCAGCCTCAGGCAGGGGGACGCGCACCTTGAGCGATGTCGCGCCGCGCATCTTGAGATAGTCCGCCACCTCGTTGCTGTGCTGAACGATCAGGTCGTAGCTCGATTTGGCATCGGGGCCGAAGGCGAAATGGCCATGCTTGAGCAGCAACAGGCCTTCGACATCGGGGCGCTGCTCGTACACTTCGGCGGCGTGTTTGGCCAAGGCGAAACCGGGCATGATGTAAGGCACGATGCCGAGCCGGTCGCCGAAAATTTCGCGCGCTACCTGTTCGGCGTTGGGCAGGTTCGCAAGCACCAAGAACGGTGTCGCGTGCGTGTGGTCCACGAATGTGTGAGGCAGAAAGGCGTGCAGCAGGGTCTCGACGGACGGGTTCGGCGCGGTCGAATCGAGCAGGTTGTTGCGCTGGACATTGACCATGTCTTCATCGGTCAGCGCATCAAGCGCCCGCAGTTTCAACAGCGGGTCGAGCCGAACACCGGGAAGCCCGGGCGCCTTGATCGTGTCGAGGTCCCAGCCGGAGCCTTTGACGTGCAGCACTCGCTGCGGCTCGCCGAACAGATCGGGGCGCGTCACCTTGACCGACGTGTTGCCGCCGCCGTGCATCACAAGGTCAGGGTCTTGGCCGATGATGCGGCTTGAATAGACCCGGTGGGCGAGCGTGACATCGGCTTCGCTTGGGTTGGGGCCGAGCGCATCGACCCATGTTTGCGCGTCTGCGTCGTTCCAGCTGTGTTCAATCATGTCCGTTAAGCCGCTGCACGTTCAGGAAATAAGGTCGCAAGCCCCTCGGGAGATGCGTCGCAAACACCGCGCTCGGTGATGAGGCCCGTTACAAGGCGGGCCGGGGTCACATCGAAGGCCGGGTTGCCGACCGGCGAGCCATTAGGCGACACCTGCGCTTCGCCGATGGAGCCGTCGCTTACAACGCCTTGGATGTGCGAGACCTCGCGGCCTGGGCGCTCTTCGATCGGGATCTCTTTGACGCCATCCTGGACGGTCCAGTCGATCGTCGGTGAGGGCAGGGCGACGTAAAAGGGCACGCCATTGTCGCGCGCTGCCAGCGCTTTGAGGTAGGTGCCGATCTTGTTGCACACATCGCCGCGCGCGGTGGTGCGGTCGGTGCCAGTGATGACCATGTCGACAAGGCCGTGCTGCATCAGATGCCCGCCGGCATTGTCGGTAATATAGGCGTGATCGATGCCGTGGCTGCCAAGCTCCCACGCTGTCAGGGCGCCTTGGTTGCGCGGCCTGGTCTCATCGACCCAGACATGGACGGGCAGGCCGGCATCGGCGGCATGGTACATCGGGCTCGTGGCCGTGCCCCAATCGACAGTGGCGAGCCATCCAGCATTGCAATGGGTGAGAAGGCGCACCGGTTCGCCCGCTGGCTTCTTGGCCGCGATCTGTTTGATGATCTCAAGGCCGTGCACGCCGATCATCCGGTTGATCTCGACATCTTCGTCGGCGATCTCATGGGCAAGCTTCATGGCCGCATCGGCACGGTCGCCACGGGCAATCGGCTGCAAGTGCGCCCGGCAGCGGTCGAGTGCCCAGCGCAGGTTGATCGCCGTTGGGCGGGTCTTGTCGAGCACGTCCCAGGCCGTGTTGAGCGCCTCGTCTGACGGATCGCGGCGCATTTGCTCGGCAACCCCATAGGCTGCCGTGGCGCCGATGAGCGGGGCGCCGCGCACCCACATGTCGCGGATTGCGGTGGCGAAGCTCTCGAGGCTCTTGAGCGGCACGATCTTGAAGTCATGCGGCAGCCAGCGTTGGTCGATGATGCGCACTTCATCGGCGGCGGCATCGTACCAGATCGAACGGTAGGGTGTGCCGTTGACCTTCATAGCAAATCCTTTGCGTTGGCTGCTTTCGCGAGAGCGATCAAAGCTGCGCTGTCGGGGGGACGGTGCAGGAGGAGGGTGTGGCCGAGATCGAGGCTGCGCGCTTCGAGCTTGGCGCGGGCGGCGGTGTCCTCGATGGTTTCGAAATCAGCGTTGTGGGCAAGCGTGAGGATGCGGCGGTGCAGTTCGACGCCGCAGAAGCCCATCGCATCGTGCCAGATATGCGCCAGAAGGGCATCGCGGGCGCCGTCCGACGACTGGCCCTGCGCTTCCCATAGGCTCGGGGGGTAGAGGATGCCGGTACGCTCGGTGGCCCAGAGCTGGTTGAACTCGGCATAAAAGGCCGCGACCGTCTGCTCGATCACCTCTAGGAGCCAGCTTTGGTAGCTCTCCAGCTCGTCCGCAGGCCGGTGCGCGGGCTGGCTGAAATAGGCCATCAGATAGTTTGAGATGAGCATGCCCAGATCAAAACCGAGAGGCCCGTAGAAAGCGAACTCGGGGTCGATGACCTTGGTGTCCGTGTCGGTGCACATGACCGAGCCGGTGTGAAGATCGCCGTGCATCAAGGTTTCACCGCCCGAGGTGAAGCGCATCAGCATCATCTGCGCGGCCGCTTTGACGGCCGGGTCGGCGCGCAACCGATCGACGGCAGGCTGAAGCTCCGGCGTGTGGTGGTTGCGCTCGGCCTCATAGTAGCTGTCGGTGAAGACGAGCTGCTCGGTGATGTCGCACAGTTCGACATTGCCGGAGAAGAACGCCGTATCGGCCTTCTTGTCGGCGGGCGTCATCGACAGGTCTGAGCCGCGGAAGGCCGTGCGGGCGCAGAATATTCCCAGTGCCGGGCCCAGCCCCTCGACCCGCTCGCCTTTGATCAGCTTGCCGCGCAAAATGATGTGCGGCGACAGATACTCCATGACGATGAGCGCCTGGGTCTCGTCGAAATGGTAGATCTGCGGCACCATGCCGGGGTCGCGGACCGCCTGGCGGGTGAGGACATGATATTCGAAGAAGGCCCGCTTAAGGGGCAGCGGCCAGCTGTCGCCAACGAGCCGCACATAGGGTAGCGCCTGCTTGACCACCAATTGGCCGGACGGGCCGGTGACGATAAAGACAAGGTTGAGGTTGCCGTCGCCCACTTCCTTGACGGACCAGCTAGACGGGTCCGGGCCGACGCGGGCGACAACATCGGGCAGGGCGCTCAAGCGCTGCGGCAGAGTTTCCACCGTGAGCGCTTCGTACCCGCTCGGCGTTGAAAGAGGTGCCACGGGTTCGTTCCTCCTGTGCTGCGCGCCTCGTTTGGCGGACGCGCTCGCTCGAACCTTATTGTTGGTCCAAGTGTGGTCGGGGCTTTTGTCATTTGTCAAGTGATCTTGACTTTTGACAGGCGGCCCCTCACCATCCTCAACAGGGAGCAATCACGGGCCAACCGTGAGCAAACAAAAACAAGGCGCAAGCCGATGGAATACGCCGCCTGCCGTGTGGTCGGAATCGAGAAGGCTTTTGGGCCCAACCGTGTTTTGCGCGGGATCGACCTAACGATCCCAGCCGGCAAGATCACCATTTTGATGGGCGCCAATGGCGCGGGCAAATCGACACTCGTGAAGATCCTGTGCGGAGTGCACACGCACGATGCGGGCCGTATGGAGCTTCAGGGCGAGGCTTTTGCGCCGGCGTCCCCCTCGCAGGCGATCGACGCCGGCGTTGTCACGGTTCACCAGTCCATCAATGACGGCATCATCCCCGATCTTGATGTCGCCTCGAACCTCATGCTCGACCAGCTGAACGGGTCTGATGCCGGGTTCTTCATCAATCGCCGCAAGCTGCACAGCGAAGCGCGGCGCATCGCGAGCGCCATGGGCCTTGAGATCGACGTGCGCACCCAAGTTGCTGACCTTGGCGTTGCTGAGCGTCAGCTCATCGCCATCGCGCGGGCTATGGCCAAGGAGCCGAAGGTTCTGATCTTGGATGAGCCGACCTCGTCGCTGTCGGCGACCGAAGCGGAGCGGCTGTTCAAGCTTCTCGATCATTTGCGGGCGACGGGCGTGGCGATCCTCTACATTTCGCACCGGATGTCGGACATCCGCCGCATCGCCGACCGCATTATCTCGATGCGCGACGGTCAAATATCCGGAACCTTTGAGAACCAGCCGCTCGACTATGAAGGCGCGGTCACGGCCATGCTCGGTCATGCGCTCACGGCCGTCGATATCGACGTTGCTGATCAAGGCGACGTGGTGCTGGAAATGAAGGATGTTCGGCTCTCGGAGGCCGGCGCGCCGATCAACCTGCGCGTTCACCGCAATGAGGTGCTGGCGATCACCGGCCTTTTGGGCAGCGGCAAGACCAAACTCGCGTCCATCCTATTTGGCCTTGAGACGCCGGTGAGCGGCGAGATCTGGCTCAATGGCAAGCCCTTCAAGCCAGGGTCACCGCAGGATGCGATTGCCGCTGGTGTTTTTATGTCGCCAAAGGACCGGGCGTCGAATGGCGTTATCGCTGACTTCGACATCACGCAAAATCTGACCTTGCCGTTTACCGCGCGCCATGCCCCTTTCTCGTTCCTCAGCAGGAATAGCGAGCGGCGGAAAACGGTGTCGATGATCGAGCAGTTGGGCGTGGTCTGCCAGACGCCGGCCGATGACATCGGAACCTTGTCGGGTGGCAACCAGCAAAAGGTGATGGTGGGCCGCTGGATGGCCGAAGAAAGCGAGCTTTTGCTACTCGATGAGCCGTTCCAGGGCGTCGATATCCGCGCCCGCCGCGACATTGGCCGCTCGATCCGCAAAACCGCTGGTTCACGGGCAACCATTGTGTTTGCTGCCGAACTTGATGAAGCCTTTGAGATCGCCGACCGGATCGCCGTCCTCTACGAGCAGAGCCTTGTGGGCGAGCACCGCAATGAAGATGTCGATCTCGGCGCCATTCTGGCGCAGGTTTCCGGCCAGTCAGCGCACGACGGCGCGCCCCAAACGTCCCCCGCAGAGGTTTCCGCTCCATGACCACCGACACGCAGACCTCGCAGCCGGTCCCCCCGCAGATTGATCGCTCGCAGACGCTGGTCAATCTGGGCATCCGCTACGGGTTTTTGTGCCTTCTGTTGGGGCTGATCCTCTTCTTTTCGGTAGCGGCGCCCGGCTTTGCGGGCCCGCGTTCGGCGGCCTTTATCTTCCAGTCGGTCGCCATCACCGGCATCTTGGCGCTTGGCGTTACCTGCACCCTCGTTGTGGGCGGGTTCGACTTGTCCATCGGGTCGGTCGCGACATCGGCCCTGATGCTGTCTGCCTATATGATGGTGGTGCTCGAACAGTCTGCCTTCGTCGCGGTGCTGGCCTGCCTTGTGATGGGCGCCTTTGTCGGCCTCATCAACGGGCTGTTGATCGTGAAGATGCGGGTACCCGACCTGCTCGCGACCCTGGGGATGATGTTTCTCTTGATCGGGCTGCAGCGCATCCCGACTGAGGGACGTTCAATCTCAACGGGCATGACGCTGCCGGGCGGCGAGACGGCCGAAGGGACATTCTCGGCGGCCTTTTTATGGCTTGGGCGGCACCGGTTTGACTTCATCCTAGAAGATCTCATCCCCGTGCCGGTGGTGGTGTTCCTCGTCGTCGGCGTTCTGGTCTGGGTGTTCTTGGAGCTGACCCGGCACGGACGGCTGATGTATGCCATCGGCTCAAACGAGCGGGCGACGGCGCTCGCGGGCACCAATGTGAACCGCTACAAGATCACCGCCTACATGATCTCGGGCGTGATGGCCTCGATTGGCGGCATTTTGCTCGCTGCGCGGCTTGGCCGCGGCGATATCGCGTCAGGCAACAACCTTCTGCTCGACAGTGTGGCGGCGGCCTTGATCGGCTTTGCGGTGTTGGGGGCCGCAAAACCTAATGCGTTCGGCACCGCGATCGGTGCCCTTTTCGTCGGCGTTTTGCTGCAAGGCCTGACGATGATGAACGCCCCCTATTACACGCAAGATTTCGTCAAAGGTGCGGTGTTGGTCGTCGCCTTGATGTTCACCTTTGCCCTTTCCACGCGCAAGCGCGGCGGGGGCCACTAAACGGGCGAGGGGGAGAGCCTCTCTCAAACCCGCAACAACCAGGTCAAAAAGGGAGAAACACCAATGATCGGTACAAAACGAACCTTTATGAAGATGGTGGCCGGCGCGCTTGTCGCGACCACCGGCATGACTGGCGCGGCCATGGCGCAAGACATGCCAGCACCGTTCGACAATGCGGGCGACGTGCAGATCGCACTCGTGCGCTATCTGTCGACGGGCGACTTCTTCCAGGCCTATCTGGCGGGCGTTGAAGCCCAGGCCGAGGCATTGGGCGTCGACCTTCGCGTCTTCGACAGCCGCCAGGATGCGGCGCTTCAGGCTGACATGGTCGACCAGGCCATCGCTCTGGGCGTTGATGGCATCATTATCCAGCACGGTCTGACCGAATCCATGCGCGACGCTGCCCAGCGCGCGGTGGAAGCCGGCATCAAAGTCGTCGCGTTCGATGTGAACGTCGAAAACGAGATGGTCCCGCAGATCGAGCAGTCGGACTATCTGCTCGGCCGTATGGCACTCGACCAGGCCATCGAAGACAATGGCAATGAGTGGGTGGCCGGCTACGTCTACGTGCCGGGTATCGCACCGCTCGATCGCCGCGATGTCGCTTGGCAGGAGATCCGGGAGGAGAACCCAGGCATCGAAGAGGTCGCGCGCTTCGGGACGCTCGACAACCCGATCGCCAACTCCAACGCCAACCAGGCGCGCTCGGTGCTGCAGGCCAACCCGAACATCAATGTAGTCTTCGCGCCGTATGATGAGTTCGCCAAAGGCGTGGTGATCGCCGTCAACGAAGCGGGCATGTCCTCGGATGTTTCGATCTACTCGGCAGATGTTTCGACGGCCGATATCGCCGTGATGCGTGAGCCAGGCAGCCCGTGGAAAGCCACCGTTGCCACCAACCCTGCCGTGGTGGGCGAAGTCTCAGTGCGGTCGCTCGCGATCATGCTCGCCGGTGGTGACCCCGGTGCGCAGGTGATCGTTCCGCCGACCCTGATCACGCAGGACTTCCTCAACGAGTCTGACATCTCCAACATGGAAGAACTGTCCTCGGCCATGCCGCAGTTCCAGCATGCTGATGTCGCGATGACGGACTGGATGCCGCTGCCGCCGCGCTAAGGCCAACGGCAGACGAAGAGGCAAGGGGGCTCGTCGGCCCCCTTGTTTTTGCGCGGTGCTTTCTGACCGGTTTCATGGCCGCGCGCCACTTTACAATTGTCAAAATGATTGACTTATGCAAATCAGCGCGCACGCGCGTTGATCACGAAAGGTGACGTTGAGCATGAGCCGCCGGAACGCCAAAACGACCGAAGAGATTGCGCTGGGCATCCGGCGACGGGTGTTTGAGCACGCGATGCGCAACAATGGCGGCTATCTCAGCCAAGCCTGTTCCGCCGCTGAGCAATTGGCCTGGCTTTACAATGAGCAGCTTGAGCTCGGCGCGCCGACCTTGCCGATGATCCCAAAGCCGTTTGGTGGCGTGCCGTCGGCAGACAATCCGACCTATCACACCGGTGCGGGCTACAATGGTCCGCCGCGTAGCGATCTCGACCGGCTGTTCATCGCGCCGGCGCACTATGCGCTTGTTGCGTACGCGACGCTTATCGAAGTTGAGCGCATGGCTCCCGAAGGCCTTGAAATGTTCAACAAGGATGGCTCCTCGGTGGAGATGATCGGGGCGGAGCACTCGCCGGGCATGGAAGTGCACAATGGCACGCTCGGCATCGGGTTTTCGACGGCGGCAGGGCTGGCCTGGGCGCGCAAGCGCAAAAAGGAGACCGGTAAAACCTGGGTCTTTATGTCCGATGGCGAGGTCCAGGAGGGCCAGACCTGGGAGGCTATCCAGTGCGCCGCGCACCATGGCATCGACAATCTGTACGCCATCATGGACGTCAACCGGCAGCAATGCGACGGCGCCATGAACACCGTGATGGAGGTCGGCGACATCAAGACCAAGATGGAGAATTTTGGCGCTGTGGTGGTCTCGATCGATGGCCACAAGCTCGATGAGATGCGCGATGCGGCCAAAGAGAAACACAAGGGCAAGCCCTTGATCATCTTGGCGAACACCTCGCCCTTCCGCGGCATGCCGACGCTCCAGCGGCGGTTCCCGCGCCTGCATTATGTCCGCTTCAAGTCGGAGCAGGAGCGCGCCGAGATGAACCACGATATCGCGCGGGCGCTGGGCGTGGACCCAATCGATTATGCGGGAGCGCACTGATGGCCGCGAAGAAGAAAACCGCCCCTGCCAAGGGCGCGCAGACAGGCGTTGAGATGGTCAACCGCCCCTATGAGCGGGCGTTTGAAAAGTACGCAATGGCGCATCCTGAAGTGATGTGCCTATCGGCCGATCTCACCTCATCGTGCGAGATCGACAAGTTCCGCGACAAGCATCCCGATAAGTTCATTTCGCTGGGGATGGCCGAACAGAACATGCTCTCGTTCGCGGGCGGCATGGGCATGGCGGGTTACCGGCCGTTCCTGCACACGTTTGGGGTGTTCCTCTATCGGCGCCCATACGACCAGCTGATGGCGTCGGTTGCCTATCCGCGCCGCAAGGTGCGGCTGATGGGTTTTCTGCCCGGTGTGACGACCCCGGGCGGCATGACCCACCAGGCGATCGAAGACATCTCGGTGATGCGCTCGATCCCGAACATGACGATCCTCGAGACGGGCGATGCAACCGAGGTCGAGAGCATCTGCGAAGCCGCCGACAGCATTGATGGCCCGGTCTATTGCCGGGTCCTCCGCGGGTCGGTGCCCCGGTTGTTCGACACGCCGATCCAGGTGGGGCAGATGCGCGAATTGGCGCTCGGCACCGATGTTTTGATCGTCACATCGGGCATCACGACTGAGGAAGCTTTGCGGGCCCGTGGCGCGCTGGAAGCCAAGGGCGTGTCCGTGCGGCACTTGCACCTCAACACGATCAAACCGTTTGATGCGCAGGCGATGCTGGACCATATCCAGTCCGTCAAAGGTGGGGTGGTGACGCTGGAGAACCATGTCACAGAGGGTGGCATCGGCTCGCTTCTGGCGGAGATCATGGCCGACAATGGCGTTGGCAAGCGGCTGGTGCGCCTAGGGCTCAAAGACACATACGCGCACGGAGGCTCGCGGCCTTACTTGATGAAGTTTTACGGCCTTGATGCCACCGCGCTCGTCGCGGGCGTCGAGACGCTGTTGGGCAAAAAGCTCGGCATCACCGAAGATGATCTGACGATCGCCCGCGTTGAAGCGGTCCACTCCACCGTCAAAGCGGAGGGCCTGTGATGGCTGTGTCCGCTTCGGTGCCCGCTGATCGCTTTAGCGTCACCTACCGCGTCTTTGCGGAGAGCCAGCAAGAGGCCGATGACCGCGCGCTCGGTATCGCGCTCGAGCAGACCGTCGAAATCCCACGCGATGTGGTGCCGGCAGGTTTTGTTGAAGACACGGTGTTGGGCCGCGTCGAGACGGTGTCGCAGACGGGCGAGGGGGTCTTTGAGACCGTCATCAGCTACAGCCCCGAGAGCACGGGCACCGAGTTGCCGCAGCTTTTGAACGTTTTGATGGGCAACACGTCGATCCAGACCGGCGTGAAGGCCATTGGGCTCGATCTGGGTCCGCTTAAGTCGGCGCATCCCGGTGCGCGCTATGGCATTGAGGGGTTGCGCCAGATGGGCGGTGTGCCGCGCGGCCCGCTCCTGACGCCCGTCATCAAGCCGCAGGGCTCCAGCGCGCAGCGGCTGGCCGATATCTCCTATCTGTGTGCGGCCGGCGGCGCGCACATCATCAAAGAAGATCATGGCCTAACCGACCAGCCTTGCGCGCCGTTCCGCGAGCGGGTGCTGCGGATTGGCGAGGCGGTGGCGAAGGCCAATGCAGAGACCGGGCGCAAGACCTTGTACTTCGCCAACCTGGCCGGCCACACGGAAGATCTGAGCGAGAATGCTACCTTCGCCAAAGAAAACGGCGCCCACGGGCTGTTGATCATGCCGGGTCTGTTCGGCTTTGACCTTGTCCGTCGCATCGCCCGCGACGATCAGCTGGCCATGCCGGTGATGACCCACCCGAGCTTCCTCGGCCCGTATGTGCTGTCGAAGGACACAGGCCTGTCGCACGGTTTGCTGTTCGGCACCCTGCAGCGGGTTGGCGGGTCTGATATTTCGGTCTTCCCGAACGTGGGCGGCCGCTTTGGCTTCACCGCCGACGAGTGCCTGTCGATTGCGGATGCGTGCCGCGATGCATCAGCGCCCGGGCCGGGGATCTTCCCCTCGCCAGGGGGCGGCATGAGCGTTGAGCGCGCCACCGATATGATTGAGATGTATGGCGAAGATGCCGCGTTCCTGCTTGGCGGGAACCTGCTGCGCTATGGCGATCAGATTGGCGAGGCGATGGCCAAGCTTCACGAAGCCATCGACAACAGCCTGACGGCTTAGCTTTTAAGGCTCAGTTCTTTTTGCGGAACGCGTCGAGCGAGACGACTTCGGCGGACTTTGTCTCGTCGCCGTCCTCATCACTGTCTTTGCCCGGTTCTTCGTCGCCGGCCGTATCTTGATCGGCCGACGCTTCAGCGCGGGCGCCATCAAGCGATACGGGTTCGGCCGGCTCGGCCTCGTCATCTTGGACCACTTCAGGCAAGGCGCGCTCGCCAACCAGATCGTCTTCGTCGATCAGAATGGTTTCGAATTTTAAGGCGAAGTCGACCGAAGGATCCGCGAAGCCGGTGATGGCTGAAAACGGGATCAAAAGCCGCTCCGGCACGCCGGAGAAGCTCAGGCCCACCTCGAAGGTCTGATCGGTGACTTTGAGGTCCCAGAACTGGTGTTGGAGCACCACCGTCATCTCTTCGGGGAAGCGCTGACGCAGCGCCGACGAGATCCGCACGCCCGGCAGGCGGGTGTCGATGGTGATGTAGAAATGATGCTCGCCCGGCAGCCCGGTTGACACGATCTCGGTGAGCACTTGGCGAACAACGCCCCGCAGCGCGTCGCTGACCAGCACATCATAGCGGATTAAGTCATCGGACATGAATCACATTGCGACCCGCAAACGCGGCCTTGCAAAGTACGATTTCGCGGCAGGGAAAGCCTTTCGTGTGACCGATTTGTGACCATCGGCTGTTTCGGCGCACGTGCTGTGCCCGTGTAAGGCCCTCGGGCACGCGCAGCTGAGACCGTTTAGGCAATAAAAAACCTGCCGGTCTGGGCGGGTGGAGTGGGGCAAGTGGAGTGAGTGAGAGCTTCTGTTGCCAGGTGCCCTCGAACCCCGCCTTACGGTGCTAACCCGCAAGGACTTGAATTCGGTGTTTCAGGACCGCGTTACGCAGCCTGAGCAACCGGAGCATAGTTGTCGTTTGCAACTACAAATCGGCCCGATAACGGCGGAACCATGCCGAGCGAAAGCACACCCTTTACACCCTCGTCGATCCTGTTTCGCCCCCA